>CATXSD010000029.1 GCA_958402075.1 Mediterranea massiliensis
TTAAAAACTAAAAATTATGGAAATGGAAAAGTTTTATGTAGCTCCGGAAGTGGAAATTCTGGAGGTAGAAGTAGAAAAAGGGTTTGAAGGAAGTCTGGATGGTCCCAGTGCAGGCGGCGAACTCTAATGAATCAGAAACAAATTAATTAATTTATTTTAGAAATGAGAACAAAATACATTTTAGGTGCATTGTGCTTGCCCGGCATTTTTGCGGCATGTACAAACGAGGATTTCCTCACTGAAAATGAAAACCAGCTTGCTGGTAAAGAGACAGTTAAGATGGTTCTCTCTGCCAACTATGGCACAGACGGTCAGGCTGACACAAAGATGGTGAACCAGAATGGTACATTCCTGTGGGATAACACAGACGAGTTGGGTGCTACTTTATTGGCAGCTAGTGGTAATGGCATTTACTCCAACAATAAGTTCGTCAACACACTCACAGAGCCGCAGCAGACGGGTGTTGACTTTACTACGAATGCTACGACGGTAGTTGGTAAATACTTGTTCTACTATCCGTACAGCACCAAGATGACTACCAATCTGAATGGTGTTCAGTATTCTTTGAAGGAGCCTCAGGTGTATGACCCGACCGGTGAAGAGATGATGAAGAACAACTTTATGATCGCTCCGAAAGTGGAAGTGGACGGCAGCGAGCCGGGCACTTTAACTTTGCCTATCACCATGCGTTCTATCTATGGCTACGGTCTGCTGAATCTGGCCATCGCGCAAGATAACCCCAACTATACTGAACTGTATGTGCAGAAGGTGATTATTGAATATTCCAGCAATGTATATAAGGATGGTTATATCAATATGACAAATGTTCCTGCTGTTGACTTGACTGCTGATAAATTGGAAGGATTGGCAGAAGACGAAGACTATGAAGGCATGAGCACAGCCGAAATCAGAAAGGCTCTGCTGGAAGCTGCTGATTTGGAACTGACTGCTCGAGAATTAGATGATGCGGGTAAGGATAAGGGCTACGCTGCTGGCACTATTCTTGGCTTGACTGCTCAAAATGGTTCAAATGGCTTTATTTCACAGGTATCCATCTCCTGTCTGTCTGACGAGAACCCCAACGGTATCAAAGTAACGAAGGACGGAGGTTTCTCTACTCGCGTATTGTTACCGACAACTGGCGATGCTGGTACAGGTGTAACAGTTACTGTTTATACGAATAAAGGATCTTTTGAAGTTCTTGATGAAACATCTGGAATGAGAATCAAACCGGGTCACACCATCAACCTGGCTAACATCAATCGTGCAGATAATGGCGAGGATGTATTCACTCTTTCTGGTGAAGCAGATGATGTTACTGCCATTAACGCCATTTCAGAGGCTGACTTTATCCAGAGCATGAAGGCTGTAAGTGGTGCTTCAGTAAATGTATCTGTAGGCAACTTCGAACTTACCGCAGCAGCTGTAAATGCCATTCCTAGCGGTGTAACGGTTTACTTTACTAATACGGAGGCTATCACATTCAATGGTAACATGACATTGAAGAAGATGACTTTCGATGGTCCCGTAAACTTCAAGGGTGGTGATATCACTGTAACTGACGATGTAACGTTTGCTGATGGCAAGGCTATCACAATTGACGGTGCCAATGTAGTGATGACTAATGGTGGTGCAGGTAGTTCTTCTACAAATGTTAAGTCTGGTACTTTAACCATTACTGATGGATTATACACGTCTTACGTTGATGTAAATGGTGGTACATTGAATATCGGTAGTGCTAAGGAAAAAGCGGCTTCAACTGTTCAAGTTACTACTTATTTGAGAAACATCAACAAAGGTACTGTAAACGTAAACGTTCCATTAACATTGAATTATAATGTTACCCTAGGTACTGCTACTGACGCTGCCACTCTGAATGTAAATGCAGATGTAACATTGAATAGTAAAACTATCACAGTAAACAAAGGCGGTAAGGTTGTTAACAAGGCTGAGTTAACAGTTACAACCAACAACGGTACTATCGATGCTGAAGCCGGTAATCTGACTGTGACTACAAATGAAACTGGTGATGCAAAATTCACTCCGGTAATCAACTACAACGGTGGTGAAGCAACGGTTACAACTAACAATGGTAACATCTACAACAATGTGAAGGCTGTTGACGGAACGTTGAATATTGGTACAAATGCTGGTGTTATCTATGTTGTTGCTGCTTCTCAGACAGATGTAGAAACTTCTAATACTGGTAATATCTACTTCACTCCGGGCGCATACGTAAATCTGCCGGCTGATTTCTCTGCTGATCAGGATGAAGAAGGTCATCTGATTTACACCGTTTCTGAGGATATGACAGCTACTGAACTGGAGGAGGAGTTCGGTAAGTGTACTGCTATTCTTATCAACAACGGTGCTACCTTGAATCTGGATAAGACTCTGACTTTGGCTAATCTTCAGATGGTGACACTGAATGGTGGTAAGGTTAATCTGCCGGCTACAATTGGTAGTGGAGCTAGTGAAAAAGCATTTGTACAGCAGGTTAAGTCATTTGCGGTATATGTTTATGGTGAATCTGAAATCACAGGTGGTGGTACGCTGCAGTGGGCTAATGAAAATACAAATAATAAGATTGTAGTTAAATCTAAGGCTTACTTCAAGAATAGCGCCAAACTGGTGAATTTCAATGCCATGACAGTTGAAGCGGGTGATGCCACGAATAAGACCATTGTTGAGAACCCGGGAACAATCTCCGGTGTGACTGCTCCTGACTTAACTGGTAACCGTCGTTGGATTGGTAATGCTTTTGAGACAAAGGCTTATGACAATCCGAATGATTAACTAAGAGTTGGTCCTTAACAGTTAATCTATAAGATACTACCCAAGATGCACAATGCCGTGCTCTTGGGTAGTTTTTTATGTGGATACGGGTAGGCGGCAGGTGGTTATTTGGTACGGGGGGATGACGCAGTGCTTCGTGAGGGTCTGACACAGTGCTTCGTCAGGGTGTCACGCAGTGCTTCGTGGATTCCGCATCCAGCGCGGGCGACCGGAGGCAGCCCGATTACCGGTATTTCTCGTAGGCGTCAGCCAGCTTCGTGTCGTAGTGGTTGGAGGCATAATCGGGTCCGTTGTAGTAGCGGGCAAAGGTACTCCAGTCTGTCTCCTTCAGAGCCTCTACCAGCACCCTGCCTCCGGCCTTGGTCCGGAAGTTGTAGATGAAACGCGCGGAGAGCAGCAGCTGGTGCAGCTCGCTGCGCGACATCATCTCTACAAAGCCGGCCACCGTCTGTTCGCCGCAGGCCACGTGATTGAATCCCATAATCTGGAACATGCCCCAACTGGCGGAGGCGTCTGCCGCTTCCCGGTCGATTTTCCTGGCCCGTTCCAGTCTGTCGTGTTCCGCTTCGCCCCCCAGATAGTATTTTCGGTTCCGGGAGGGATACAGGATATCTTCATGGCCGGCCCGGCACGCTTCGGGGTCGATGCCCCTTTGCTTCAGCTGGTTCCAGAAGATATGGCCTTCGAAGAGGATGACCGGCTTGCCGGACGGCAGAAAGCCGCCCTGGCTGCCCGTCTCCACCTCTTTGACGGCCATCAGTGCAGCTGTGGAGCAGCCTATGAGGCGTGCGGTCCGTTCATAGTCGTCGCGGGTGAGCCGTGTGCCCTGGTTGCGGCGGCTGAAGTAAAGGGCTTCCCAGGTGCGGTAGCCTACTATGCCGTCGGCTGCAAGTTCCTGCCGGCGCTGGAAGGCGCGTACCGCCTGTGAGGTCGCTTCTCCGAATATTCCGTCCGGTGCTGCCTGGTAGCCGTTTTCTGTCAATAATTGCTGGAGGGTCTTTACGATTTCGCCCTTCGTTCCTGTTCTGATTGTTTCCATACGGGTTGTCTGCTGTAAAAAGGTTATAAGAAAAGGCATACCCCGCGCTGTCTGCTCCCGCTTTCGTGGGGCTGACTCAAAATAGAAAAGTGCTGGCATTTTGTCATTAGCTTCGCTCAAAACAGCTGTTTGTGTATTGAGATCCTTCACTGCGTTCAGGATGACATTGCGTTTTGATTATACCTTTCTATTTTGAGACATCCCCATGCATAGGGTAGAGGCGAACGGCGCAGGGTACACCTGTATGTATGGTGCCGTGTCCCTGCGGACCGGCACCGATGATGTGGTTACTGCTGCTGCTGTTGTAGCGTAATGATCAGATTGATAGCACCATAGTGAGTGGTCAAATGTGATTGTATCTCGTTTGTGCCGACTGTCTCCGCATTGCCGTCACCCGGATTGTAAATGGTAAAATGTTGTCTATCCGGCTCTCGTTTGACGGCTATCCAATGTGTGTCATTGTTGACCAAAACAAGAAAGTAGGGGATATCGAAGTTGAACACGTCAAACAGATGGTCATTTTCGACCTTTATAGTATTGCCTCCACTGCGTCCATTCTCTAAATTGATGAAACTACTCATCATTTCAGGTTCGCGATTCATTATCTTCCAGTCTCTCTTGTAATGAATTGTGGCTGCAAGTTCGTATGATTGGGCACAGCGTACCAAGCTGGAAGGAAGGCTGATGTTTGTTTCGGAATCCCCACTCATCGCTTTAATCAGATCTCCGAGTTCTTTTGGTACATCTGCTTGACATTTCTGAATTTGATTGTAGATTACCATTGGGGCTTTTGCATCGTTCTCAAAAAAATCGTTTAATACCGCGTATAAGGCATATCCTCCGCAACGGTTGTTGTTGGCCGGTTGATGATTGTTTTGGTTTTGGTTATTTCCAAATGGCATATGAATATTTTTTTGATGGTCTGTTCCTACTCTGTTGTCGGCTTTTCGGATTCCGCCGTCCGGTAAACTTGCGACGCAAATATAAGCGTGGAAGGTGCATGCGGCAAATCGGTTTGACAGGCAGCTGTAATTGCTGACAGGCTGCAGCAAGGACTGTCCGGACTGTCGTTCGTCTAAAATTATGGTTGTCGGTATATTTTATTTGCGTTTTATGGCCGGGATTTTTTGATTTGTATCCGGAAAAGACGAAACAACTATGAAAGTAAAACAATATCTGACCATTATCCTGCCGGACGAGCTGGCCGATCTGCCGGTTCAGGTTGTCCGGGGCGGAGGCTGCCCGCAGCTGGTCATCGAGACGGGAGTTGCGGATGACGGGTTGGCCTGCGTCGAAAAGCGCGAACGGAAATATGCATTTATCTGGCAGCAGAATGATTACAAGAAGGTGGCGTTGGACGAAATCCTGTGGATAGAGGCGGCGGGAAGCTATACCCGAATCCATTTGTCAGGCAACCAGGGGCTGATGGTCTCCTTCAATCTGGCCGTGGTGGAACGGAAACTCCCGGCATCGGACTTCCTGCGCATCCATCGTTCGTGTGTGGTGAACCTGAAACACGTATCCGGCCTGTCGGGCAACAGCCTGAAGGTGGGCGGAAACCTGCTGACGATAGGGCGGGAATATCGCGACAGCCTGTTGGAGCGTTTCGTCTTTCTGGGAGTGCGGCGGAGCGGGGTGAGGTAGGACGAAGCTTCCGTTCGTCAAGAAATCCGGTTGCCTGTCAAAAGGACAAGGATACTTTCGGGGCGGGAACCTATCTTTGTAACGGTAAACTTGCAAACATACAGGCGGAAACCGAAAAGCCTGAACAGAGTAGGAAAAACAGATCTTATTAATCAGAATGAATTATGGCAATTGATACAACTCCGTCGCAGGTGGCGACCAGTGCACTGACCTCCCTGCCTTTTGGGAACATCATCGGAGGGCCGCTCAAAGCGTGTATTGAGGCCCAGGCCATGGCTGCGAAAACGTCCTGGAACTTTATTCAGGAGGTGGGTCTGAACACCGACCCGGAAACGGGCGAAAAGAAGGCGGTCAACGTCTCCTTCCAGTTCATCAAGGACGGGCGTGTGGCCCAGCTCAACGTGCCGCTACTGACCATCGTCCCGATTCCCTACATCGCAATCCAGACGATAGACATTTCTTTCAAGGCGAACATCAACGCGTCTTCGTCGAGTTCTTCGGTGGTGAACGAGAGTGTCTCCAAGGAAGGAGGGGCGGCGGGAAGCGCGTCGCTAAACCTGGGACTGTTCAAAGTCAATACGGATTTCCATGCCAGCTATTCCAGCAAAAAAGACTCGACGGCCACCCAGGATTCCAAATACAGCGTGGAATATACCATGGATGTGGCGGTGAAAGCCGGGCAGGACAGTATGCCTGCCGGCCTGGCCAAGGTGCTGGAACTGCTGGGCAACAGCCTCGACGTATGCGACCCTGCCGGTACGCTGGACGTGAACGCACTGGAATTCAAGGGATCGCCCGGCGAAACGTTCATGCTTGTTGCGTCCTACAAGAACAGGGACGGCCTGTTTGAACCCGACAAGATTCAGATTCCCGGCCAGACGGGCACGGTGGAGGGTGACAACGCGATTTTCAATCTTCCGGTAGTGGAGGGGAAGACAACCTCTTATATCGTGGGTGTGTCCGGAACCGACAAGAAGGTGATTGTCAAGACAATCGATACCTATACCGACCAGAAGAACCGCGAACTGGCACGCCTGGAACGGGAGGCGGACGACAAGAGACGCCTGGCCGACCTGCAGGCTTCGCTGTCGGAACGCCGCAAGGCACTGGATGATGAACATGCCCAGGAACTGGCTGCTTCCCAGGAACGCGTGCGCCAGCTGGAGGAAGAACAGGCAAGGGAGGAGCAGGCAAAGGCAGAACAGGCAGACGCAAGCGCGGCCGGCGAATGATTGACAGACTATGGCTCAGTTAAGCAAGATATTAGGTTCGATTCTGCGGGACATGGTTGCGGCCCAGCATGAGGCCAACATGTATGCCTTGAAGCTGGCGTCCGCCTACCGGAACCAGAGTCAGGCGGCCGCCTTGAACCCTCCGGTTGTGAGTCTGGGTGAGGTGGAGCTGATGCTGCACTGCGGATTTACGGGAGAGGCGGTCGAGAGCGAGGTGTATGAAGTGGACCAGACGCTGGTGCTGGCCACCGTACAGGAACTCTCGTCCGAGATTTCCGAAGTGGTCGTCTCGGGCATCCTTTCGGCCATCGTCAACCGTGAGGACGACGGACTGCACGAGGAAGGCCCGATGGCACGGCTGAACAGGGAAAAGACGGCGCGCAGGAACTTTGTCGCTTTTCTGGGCCATAGGCTTTACGCTTATCTGAAAGCCCATCGGGCGGAGTTTGTCGCTCCGGACGGCTCAGTCGATCAGGAAGTCCTGCAGGAGGCCATCCTGTTTGTGACCGATGACCAGATACTGTCGCATCCGGAACTGGAGGAGGTGTTTGAACAAGACCCTTCCGGAGGCTTGCGGAAGAAAGTCCGGGAAAACCTGCAGGCCAACGTCGGGATTATGCTGCCCCGTATATTGAAGAACGTACAGATAGGGCGGCCGAGAAAATATTCGTCTTTGGATGTGACCGTCTCCTCCGAAGAATTGTCGCGGTTGCCGGACGAGTGTATCCAGACGTTCCGTCTGAAGATTTCGCCGCGCGACCTGCTGTCGGAGGCAGACACTGAATGAAGGGATCTGTCGGGACCGGAGCGGCAGTCAAAGTAATCAAAACAAAATCTGTATGGCATGAAGAAAGATAAGGACGAAAGGGTCAGCAGCCAGGTCATGGAACTGAAGGACCTGATTGCCGGGCCGCTGGTGGCGACGGTCGATGCCGATTCGATTTCAGCGCAACGCTATCTGGATTACCTGATGAAAATCGCTTTTGAGTCGTATGACCCGGTCAGCGGAAAGGTCGGCGCCTTGCGGATGCTGACGTTCAGCTACCGCAACCGCGACCTGACGGGCGACCATCTCCAGTCGGTCAGCATTCCGTTGCTGACGCTGGTGCCCTTGCCCCTGTTGCAGGTGCAGGAAGCCGATTTCGATTTTGACATCCAGGTGTTGGATGCTTCCAGCCGGCAGGAACAGACTTCGTTTTCCTTTGCGACAGGGCAGGTGGACAGGCAGCAGGATGACCGGGCTGGCAGCGATACCCGCTTGCGGGTGGCGCTGGCACCTTCTTCCGGCAAGTCGGACAACCGTCACAGCAGCATGAGCGCCAATATGAAGGTACATGTCAAGATGCGTCAGGCCGATATACCCGGCGGCTTGTCGGCACTGCTGGGCAAGGCGGTCAACAATATGGTGTCGGACGTGTCGTATGAGGCGGAAGAGACGGTGCCCGGACAAGATGATCCGAGCCAATCGTAAGGAATTTCCGGTTCATGGGATATGCATTCGGAATCATGTCCGGTTATAGTGCTTTTGGGGTTTGTGTAGTGTGAAAACGTTGTCTTGGAAAACGAAACAACTTAGGTCAAAGATTATGCAAGAAAAATTACATTCTAAGTCAGAAAATGGCGCTCACCCGTCGGCCGGCCAGCGCGTTAATGGGTTGGATTGCCCTGTTTGCAAGGCTTTTATACCTGTAAGCGTCAGCCGGTTGCTTCGAGAAAGCTGTGTGGTCTGTCCGGCTTGCGGCTTGCGGTTGACAATCAATAAGGCGCAGTCCCGTAAAGCCATGGAGGCGTTGGAGAAAATAGACGCCGCCGTTCGGAATCTGCGTGAGAAGGAAATTTTTAAACGTTGAAATATATGATGGTAAAACGATTTTTATTTATGCTGTTGTGCCTGTGTCTGTGGCAGATTCCAGTTGATGCCGGAACCTGTTGCGGGCCGGAACAGCGTGATATGGAGATAACGGCGAACCATTTCAGGGAACTGGTGGATGAGCTTAAAGAACTGTCTGAAAGGAAGGACAATGTGTATTACGTCCATTGGGAGAAAACGGAGAACGAGCTTTTCGATACGTTGCTTAACCTGATAGAACCCGCCGCCATGCGGAACAGTAGGCTGAGCTATGATACCGACCTGTTGAAAATTGAATATACGGAAGATGAAAAGCGTGTGGAAAACGGTTTTGCCAGATTGGTCCTGACCTTCCCGAAGCAGACTCCAGCTCAATATATCTTTATTTTTAGATTGAAATAATGAGATGTGGCTGAAGAGGTGGCTGTTGAAGTGTTGTTCCCTGCTTTTCCCGAAGGTTGTGCGACGGCGAAAGCCTGGACGCAACCAACTGACCTCCCACCGGAGGCCGATATTGTTGGGAAAGGAACAGGTACAGACCGTGTTTTCTCCGTTGAGGGTCAGCGGGGATGGGGTCGGCGGGAAATGGGTGGTTCATGTGCGTAGCCGGGCGGATGTCTGCCGGATGTTCCAGTTGTTTCCTGCTGCTGGACATGCAGTTACGGAATGGACGGCAAAAGGGCTGCTTACCAAGGTGCGGATAGACAGGCATACCTCCATGGCCTTATTGGAATACCTGTCCCCACCGCGGAGCAGATTGCTTCCGGCAGGAGGTGAAGCAAGCTGTTTTGCCCGTGCAGTGATCGAACAACGGGGTTGTGCGTGCGGCATTGTCGATTTCTATATAGACAAGGAATTCCTCAGAACCCCGCCACAAACTCGTCGAAACTGATGTCGGTGATGCCGATTTTTTCTTTGAGGCGCATCTTCTTGCGCGAGATGCTTCCCTTGGCGATGTGGTAGATTTCTGCCAGCACGGCCAGGGGAAGTTCCATTTTTACCAGGCAGCAGAAGTCAATCTCTTCGTCGTTCAGCTGGGGCCAGGCGGCCTTGAGGCGGCGGGTGAAGCCGTCGAAGCAGGCATCGGTGTTGTTGCGCAGGGTCTGCCAGTCGTCGGCCGAGAGGTGGAGGGCACCCGTGGCCGTGCGGCTCCGCATCAGCAGGGGGATGGTGATTTCGTTCAGCTGCCTGAAGTATTCCACCTTCTGGACCAGCTGGCTTTTCTCGAGCTGTTCCTTGGCTTCCTGCTCACGCAGGCAGCGTATCTCGGCTTCCTGTCGGGACAGCCGGGCTTGCATCAGGTCGCGCTGAAGCCGTGCCTGCCGGCGGCGGGTGAAGATGTAGTAGGCTCCCCACAGGATGATGAGCACGAAGACCACGGCGGCCAGGCGGTAGACTTGCAGCAGGCGGTGCGTCAGCTGGCGTTCTCCTTCTTCGATCTGTTGCTGCTGCTGGCGGTATTCGCGGATGGCGTGCATCTTGTCCAGCAGCTCGGCCCGCTTGTCGGCATCGAGCGAGTCGCGGTAGCGCACATGTTCGCGCAGAAAGTCGAACGCTTTCTGCTGCTTGCCACGGTGGTGGAGGGTCTCGGACATGTAGCGGTAGGCTTCCGCCTTGCGGCGCAAGGGGAACATTTCGGCGATCGTGCGGAAATAGTAGAGGGCCGAATCGTGGTGGGCCAGATGGAAGCGGATGCCTTTGTCCAGTGCCCGGTAGTAGCTCTGGCGGCCCGCTCCGAGGGCAACGGCCTGCTTGATGTCGGCCAGGGCGGAGTCAGGCTGTTCCATATACAGATGTACGACGGCCATCTCGGCCAGCAGTTCGGCCTTGTGCGGGGGAGGGGCGGTGCCGACAAAACGCCCGGCCCGGTGGAGTTCGTCCATCGCCCGCGCAAATTGCTTTCGCGTCTTGAAGTGGCGGTTGCGGATGAGGCCGATGCGTACCAGCATCAGGCTGTCCTGCTCTTCCAGTGCCAGCGCGAGGGCGTGGTCCAGCAGGGACGTTTCCCGTTCGGCGAAGTGGTTGAAGCGGCAGAGGTCGGCCTGAGCAATGTCCAGTTCCATGCACAGGTCGGGACGGGCATCGGCGGGCAGGTATTGGCGGCTCTTCTCGTAGCACTCCTGTGCCCGTAGCAGGAAGTAGTCCTGATGCAGCTTCCGCCCCTGGAGAAAATAGAGGAGACTCGTGTGGAACGAATCGTCGGCAGCGATGGCCTGGTGGAGTCCCTGTTGGAGGAGGCTGTCGGGCAACTGGATGGAATCGTGCAGGGCGATGCCGTCCCAAAAGTCTTTTGGGAAGTCGTCGTGGCGATGGGTGCACGCGCCGAACCACGAGGCAAGCAAAGGAATAGGAAAGGATACTTTATATAAAATGCAAATATATGCAGAACTTTCGGATTACCTACACTTTCCCTACTTTTTTGTTTTTCTACTCTTCTTTTGGCTCTTTTTGAGGGCTGGAAAGTGGATTGTACATCGGCTGTACAGGTAAATATCCATCTATCTTATTGAATTTCAATGTTATGTAACAACGCTTGATGTACATCAAGTTTCCTTGCGTGCCTGCCGTATATCCTCTAATTTTGCCGCCGAAAGTCATCTCCGCAAGGGATGTGTGGAAAACGAACAGAAGAGAAACAACCTATATAATACGCTATTTGAGTTTTTTATGAAAGAGAGAGTTTTGTTATTGATTGTGTCCTTGTGCCTGGCCGCGGGAGTGCTCCAGGCACAGACGAAGCAAGTGGAAGGAATCGTCACTTCCGCTGAAGACGGCCAGCCCGTCATCGGAGCTTCGGTGTTGGTGAAAGGTGCCTCGCAAGGCACCATCACCGACGTTGACGGTAAGTTTGTATTGAACGGCGTGCCGGCTTCGGCCAAGATGCTGGTCATTTCGTTTGTAGGCATGAAGTCGCGCGAAGTAGCCATCGCGCCGCGCGTGGAGGTGGTACTCGAAAGCGACCAGCAGGTGCTGGACGAAGTGCTCGTGACGGTGGCCTACGGCACGGCCAAGCGTTCGTCGCTCACGGGTGCCATTTCCTCGGTAGACCAGTCGAAGATTGAGCTGAGACCCACGTCGAGCGTCACTTCCGCCCTGGAGGGCAGCACTTCGGGCGTACAGATCAACAACACGTATGGAGCTCCGGGCAGTGCTCCCGATATCCGCATCCGCGGTATCGGCACGGTGAACGGCTCCAGTTCGCCCCTTTATGTGGTAGACGGCGTACCCTTCAGCGGAAGCATCGCCGACATCAATCCGGCCGATATCGAGAGTCTGTCGGTGCTGAAGGATGCCGCTTCGTGCGCCCTCTACGGCAACCGTGCCTCGAACGGCGTCATCCTCATCACCACCAAGAAAGGTACGGCCGGCAAACTGAGCTTTGACCTTAAGGTGAACCAGGGCGTCTACACGCGCGGCATCAAGGAATATGCCCGCACCGACGCGCGCCAGTTCATGGAGGCCAGCTGGCAGAACCTGCGCAACGCCCGCATCTCGGCCGGCGACGCTCCCGACGTGGCGGCACGCTATGCCAGCGAGAACCTCATCAGCGAGCAACTCTATCTGAACATCTTCAACAAGCCCGACAAGGATTTGTTCGATGCCGACGGCCGTCTGGCTGCGGGCGTGGAGATGCTGCCCGGCTATGCCGACGACCTCGACTGGTACAAGGCGGCCATCCGCAACGGTTACCGCCAGGAATACCTTTTCAGCGGCAATGCGGCCAACGAGAAGAGCGACTATTACTTCTCACTGGGCTATCTCAGCGAGGATGGCTACGTGCGCAACTCCAGTTACGACCGTCTGTCGGCCCGCGTGTCGGTCAACCTCACGCCGGTGAAGTGGCTGAAGGCCGGTGTCAACCTGTCGGGCACTCACCAGAATTCGCAGATTACGGCGGGTGACGAAGGGGCCTCGTTTACGAACGCCTTCATGTACTGCCGCCAGATTGCGCCCATCTATCCGGTGCATCTGCACAACGCCGACGGCTCTTACCGACTGACGGCTGACGGCCAGCGCCAGTACGACCCCGGTTACTACACCGACGACAAGGGAGTGGAGATAGCCACACGCAACCAGTATCAGGACCGCCACGTGGTGTGGGAGAACGAGCTGGACAAGAACCAGACCGTACGCAACACCCTGCAGGGTATCGCATACATGGACATCAAGTTCCTGAAGGACTTCACCTTTACCGTGAAGGGCGACATGAGCCTGAGCCAGTCGGACAACACGGCCTACGACAACGCCGTCATCGGCAACGGAAAGGGCAGCAACGGCCGCGGGCTGCGCGTAAACGGCCGCTACAAGAGCTACACTTTCCAGCAGCAGCTGAAGTGGACGCACCTGTTCGGCGTACATTTGCTGGACGTGCTGGTGGCCCACGAAAACTATTCGTACAACTACGATTACCTGTACGGTTTCAAGACGTCGCAGATCTTCCCCGACCGTCCCAACTTCAACAACTTTACCGAAATCACCAGCCTGGACGGTTACGAAAGCAATTATCGGACGGAGAGCTATCTGGGCCGCGTCCGTTACAACTACCGCGACCGCTACAACCTGGAAGTGTCTTTCCGCCGCGACGGTTCGTCGCGCTTCCACCGCAACAACCGTTGGGGTAACTTCGGCAGTGTGGGTGCCAACTGGATCGTCAGCGAGGAAGCCTTCATGAAGGATGTCCGCTGGGTGAACGACCTGAAGCTGCGCGCCAACTATGGACAGGTGGGCAACGATGCCGGAGCCGGATTCTACGGCTACATGAGCCTCTACGGCGTGGAACAGAACGCCCACAAGGGTGCGCTCTACCTGACGCAGAACGATTCGTATGACCTGAAGTGGGAGACGGGCGAAGCTTATGGCGTGGCCGTCGAGGCACGTCTCTTCAATCGCTGGAACCTGAGCGTGGAGTACTTTGACAAGCGCAACAAGGACCTGCTGTTCGACATCTATCTGCCCCTGTCGGCGGGAGGAACGTCCTCCGGCGCGGCCGAGGCTACGGTGACCCGCAACCTGGGCACCATCTCCAACCGCGGCATCGAGGTCAATACGGACATCGACGTGTTCCGCAACCGCAACTGGACTATCAACATAGCAGCCAATGCCACTTATCTGAAAAACAAGATTGTGAAGCTGCCCGACCAGAACAAGGACGGCATCATCTCGGGCGTCTACAAGGTGGTCGAGGGGAAGAGCCGTTACGAATTCTACACCTACACCTTCGAGGGTGTGGACCAGCTGACGGGCAACTCGCTCTACAAAGCCAATCTGGACGACTATTTCGTCACCCTGCCCGACGGCACCACGCTGGGCAACAAGCAGAGTGGCATTGACATCACCCAAAAGGCGACGGTTATAGGCGGAGTGCCTTACGTCACCAACACCACCTACGGCCAGCGGGAGTTCCACGGATCGGCCCTGCCCACGGTCTATGGTAGTTTGACGGGGACCATCGGCTACAAGTCGTTCACTCTCTCTGCTCTCTTCACGTATTCGTTGGGCGGCAAGACGATGGACGGTGTCTACCAGTCGCTGATGTCGACCGGCACCAGCCCCGGCAACTACCATGCCGACATCATGCAGTCGTGGATGCAGGCTCCCGCGGGGATGGACGAGAATTCGCCCAACCGCATCAAGAAGGACGGCATACCGCAAATCAACAGTACACTGAGTTCGGACAACAATGCCGTCTCTTCCCGCTGGCTCACTTCGGCCGACTACCTTGTGGTGAAGAACCTGACTCTGGCCTACCGCCTGCCGCAGGCATGGGTAGAGCACATGGGGCTGCAGAGCGTGGGTCTGAACGTCAGCTGCGAGAACCTCTGGACCTTCGCCGCCCGTCAGGGCATGAATCCCCAGCAGTCGTTTGCCGGCGGTCAGGGCAACTACCTGGTGACACCGCGCATCTTCTCCGTGGGAGTGAGTGTGAAATTGTAAACCATATCCGATTAAAACGAAACGTATGAAACTGAAGAATCTACTCTACATATCCGTCGGCTCGGCTCTGCTTACCGCCTGCTCGGCCGACTACCTCGACACCCTGCCGCAGGCGTCCACCGACACGGGAACCGTCTTCGAGACAACCGAAAACGCCCGCCTGGCCGTCAACGGACTCTGCCTGATGATGACCCAGCAGTACCTGGGCCAGCAGGGCTTCAACGGCGAAGGCACCATCAAGACCCTGTATGGCAACTATACGGGCAACGACTTCCAGAAGTGCAACCTGACGGGGTGGGCCCCCATCATCAACCCCACCACGTACTTGGAGCGCAACTCGGTGCTCTACTGCTACTATCCCTGGTTCTACTATTACAAGCTGATAGGCAATGCCAACCGCATCGTGGTCAACATCGACCATGCCGCAGGCACGGAGGCCGAGCGCCTCTTCATCCGCGCGCAGGCGCTCACCGTCCGTGCCTATGCCTATCTGATGCTCAGCCAGCTCTACTGCCACCGCTGGACGGACAGCCGTCAGGGAGCTTCGCGCGGCCTGCCGCTGAGGATCGACACTTCGGACGGCGACCTGCCCGCCTCGACGCTGGCCCAAGTCTATACACAGATCTATACCGACCTCGACGCAGCCGTCGACGCCTATACCCGCAGCGGCCTGTCGCGCGAGCGTGGCGACAACTACAGCCCCGACCTGGCCGTAGCCTATGCCACCTATGCCCGCGCCGCCCTGACGCGTGAAGACTGGGCCACCGCTGCCAAGTATGCCGCCCTGGCCCGCAAGGACTATCCGCTGATGAGCAACGCTGACTACGTGGACGGCGGCTTCAGCACCCCCAACAGCGAATGGATCTGGAGCAGCTACAGCGCCCCCGACCAGACGCTCTACTACTTCTCCTTCTTCGCTTACCAGGGCAGCAACTCCAGTGCCAGCATCTGCCGCACCTATCCCTGCGCCATCAGCAAGGAACTCTACGACCGCATCCCCGCGACCGACGTGCGCCGCCAGATGTTCCTGGCTCCCGTCGAGGGCGATGCCTACAATACCACCAACGGCCGTGTCACCGCCGGTCCTCTGCTGGAGCGTGCGCGCCGCGACTATGCCGACAAGCTGTATGGCACGAGCCTCATCTATGCCTACATGCAGTTCAAGTTCCTCTGCACCGGCCAGCCCGGCATCGGCCAGCTCAACCACTTCCGCTCGTCGGAGATGTACCTCATCGAGGCCGAGGCCGACTGCCACCTCGACGGCAAGGACGTCGAGGCACAGGCCCTGCTGAAGGCGCTGGTGAAAGACAGCGGGCGCGACCCGCAGTACACCTGCACCAAGACGGGCGCCGACCTCCTGGCCGAGGTGAAGCTCTACCGCCGCATCGAGCTCTGGGGCGAAGGCTTCGACTGGTTCGACCTGAAGCGCTGGCGTGAGCCGCTGGTCCGCCATGCCCATCCCCAGGGCAGCTTCCATCCCCAGTTTGCCGTCAGCGTTCAGCCCGAGGAGGCCAACCAGTGGACGTGGGTCTATCCCGCCAAGGAAGTGGATTACAACGGCGCGTTGGACAGCTACATCGAGTGAGAATCTCTTTACCCTAACCAATTTCATATTTTTCTTCATCTATTCTCTCTGATGTCAGGTCGGGAGGCCCGGTTTCTGTGGAAGCCGGTGCTTCCCGGCCTTCCTTTATATGTATATGTGGCTGCTATCCTTTCATTTCTTCCCGATTCCTGATCCAAACCTTGTTGTCTTCCGTGTTTTTCTTTGGTCGCAGTCTTTGGTTTTACAACCGGAGTCTGCGGTTGTAGAGCTGGAGGCTCCGTTTCCATAAACGAAGTCTTCGGTTATAGATTAACTGCCGGAAGGAGGAACTTTTTCTTATAGTCAGTCATGGTTTACGGACTATTTCATAAGATTGTCGGACCAGCTGCTTTATTTCCTTGTCGGGCATGTCTTCATTGAATTTTATGCTGATCCAATATTTCGGATTGCAATTATAGGGTGGTGTGACTGCCTGGTAGGTCTCGGTCAGTTCTTCAATCTCTTCCGGATTGCACTTGATCGTGCAGCAGTCGAACTTGTCTATTTCGAAATAGCAAAACATTTTTCCGTTCACATAGAAAGCGAGGAAAGAATGCTTCCCGTGAAAGAATTTCTCGAAAGGCGTTTTTTCCTCACTTCCAGGGAAGGAAAGGCAATAGGTTCTGAATTCTTCTATATCCATGGCATTCTTTTATAATACACAACTTTTGCATAACTTGATGTTTGCCTATGGTGATTCCTCGTGCCGATTCCACAACGGTTAGACGGTTGATATATAACGGTTAAACGATGGCTCTGGCTTTGTTGAAATCATGGTCCATGGGGCGGATAAACGACCAGGTGGAGTGAACCACATGCCATTCGCCGTTCTCTTCCTTCTGGAACACTTCAATGCAGTTATAGGCCATGTTTATGAGGGTCGTGTCGGCAAAAAGCTGGTAGGTCAGCACAGCCATGTCGCTGTCTGCCTGCACACGCGGCACGCGGAAATCGTAGCTCTTGGCATACAGTTTGCTATCGATGGTCTTCAGAAACTCGGCAATGGTCGCGTGGTCGTCAATCCGCTTGTCCGACACGCTGTCGAAATAAGTGAAGCTGCGCTTCGACCATAACTGCTCGTATCCGGATGTATCTCCGTTGAACCACTTGTCCAAAGCTGCTCTTTCCAGTCCGATAAGGTGTTCTGCCAACTGTTGTTCTTCTTCATTCTTGTACCATGCAGGTACGTTTTTGTCATTCTGTTCCATATTCTTTGCTTCTTATTTGTTGTTCTTGCCTAATATCTTGTTCACTTCAGTTTTTATCACGGTTTCGTGGTGGAAGTAGGCACTGTAGTTGATGTGCTCCGCGTCGCACCACGCGCATATCTCCCGGTCCATGTCCATCAGTTCCAGCCGGTTTCCTTCGTTGTAGATCCGTCGGTACGAGTCGTAGTACTGGGGATAATGCTCGTGTACATACTGCATGATGACCGGTTTGTAACTGCCGCGCAGGTTAAGATCTTCGAACCAATATTCGCTGATGAAATCCCTGGTCCGGGTGATGATGGCCTTCCAGTCGGTGATGTGGATGAAAATGGGCGACATGAAGAGGATGGTGTATATCCCGTTGTCGTGAAAGGTGCGTAGGGTGTCGAGCCTTTCGGCTATGGTGCTTCCCTTGTCCATGTCATGGCGGAATTTCTCGTCCAGGGTGTTGACCGACATGGCCACACTGATGTGTTTCATCCGTTTCAGCAGGTCGAGGTCCCGGAGAATGAGTTTGTTTTTGGTAGAGATTTGCAGATAGCAGTTGCTGTCCACCAGCTGTTCGAGGATGGAACGGGTGACCTTGTATCTGGCCTCGTACGGATTGTAGCAGTCTGTGGCCGTACTCATGAACACATTTTTCCCGTCAATCTTGCGGAGGTCTATCTTCTTGTCACACCGCTTGACATCCAGAAACTCGCCCCACGGTTCAGGATGATTGGTGAAGCGTTTCATGAACGATGCGTAGCAATACTTGCACGCATGGGGACAACCCACGTAGGGGTTGATGGCATAACGTCCGATCTTGGACGATGTCAGCAAATCTTTTGTCTGTTTCTCTGCAATAACCATGACTTTGTGTACTTTTGAGGTTTTCTGCTGCAAAGGTAGGCGGTTCGTGGCAGGAGGGCATCACACAAACCGGGACGGAAATGTCACTTTTGCGGACTCTTGTTGTTTTCCCTGTATTGCAGGGGCGTCATGCCGGCCTGTTTGCGGAAAAAACGGATGAAGTATGAGGCCGAGTCGAAGTGGAGGCTGTCTGTTATTTCGTTGATTGTGGCCGACGTATAGGTAAGTCTGCGCCTGGCTTCCTCATACAGCAGCCTGTGTATGTATAGTTTGGCAGTGGTGCCTAAGGTTTGTCGGACGATTTTGTTCAGGTAGTTCGGTGTGATGCACAGGCAGTCTGCATAATATTCCACATCGTGGTGAGTGGCATATTCCGAGGCCACCAATGAGGTAAACTTGTCCACGTAGCGGCTGACGGACACCTCATTCATGGACTCCCCCTCGTCAGCATCCGGGGCGTCTGCCCGGTTGAGCAGCATCAGCGTTTCGTAGAGCATGGCACGGAGGATGTGCTGGTCTTTCTCTACGCGGCTGTCGATTTCGTCTTTCATCAGAAGAAGCAGGTGGCACAGCCGTTCCTGCAGCACCTTGTCCAACAACAGAAAGGGAGAAGGCCGGTCGGCGCGGAGATAGGCAAAACGGTCAAGGAACAAAGGGTCCTTGAAAAAGGACAGGAGAAATTGCTCTTCGAATATCAGGACTATGCCTTCGAGCTGCGGATCGGGTTGCCATTTCCAGATTTCGCCCGGGCGTGAACAGATTACTTCACCGGGACTGACCGTGCGATGGTGTTCATTGACTGAAACTTCCTCGCAGCCTTCAGTGATGAAAATGATGCAGTAGAATGTCTCTCTATGGACAGGATGCAGGCGTATGCCAGTCTTGATGTAATCAAGGTCGAGCACGTCAACCAACAGCTCCTGCCCATATTTCCGTTTATAGAATTTATATAGAGGTATCTGCTTCATGATACGACAAAAATAGTGCTTTTATAAGAGTCCGCCAAGAAATGACACGATAATAACGTGCGCCTGAAACTAAGTCAGAAAGACAAGTCTGCGGCCGGATTTTCTTGACGGAAACAGTCTGTTGGTACTTTTATTGCCAGTTGTATCGGTTTCCTTTGGACTGACAGTCGGTATGGCTTGTATGGAACAAGACTTCTGCCGGAGGTTGCAGGTCCGGCCCGATATTTTGTTCTGTAAATTGTTTTTGATGGAAGGAGAGCTCGTCCTTGAATCTCTGTTTAAACGGCGTTCAAACGCCGTTCCCGAATGTTTCAACCCCGGCCCCCTTATGTTTCAAACATTCGGGCCTTATGCTATCAAGTATATCTCTTGTTGCAGCACAAATTCCTTGTATAAGGTATCGGATATATCATTAAAATCTGTATTTTTGCCTTGCGCAGAAATTCAAGAACTCATCAACTCGCAAATTTAATAAACTCACAAATCCAAATATCAACAATAATGAAGAAACAATTGATTTCCTTACTTCTGCTTTGCTGCGCCGCTACGTTGGGTGCTAAAGTAAAGCTCCACTCGCTGGTGGGTGACAACATGATTGTACAACAACAGACCGACGTCCGGTTGTGGGGTACAGCCCGTGCCGGGGCCGAAATCAAAGTGACTCCCTCGTGGAGCGGACAGACGTCTACCTGCCATGCCGATGCGCAAGGCCACTGGCAGCTGACGGTGAAGACGCCGCAAGCCTCGATGTCCCCCTACGAAATTACCTTTGACGACGGCGAGCCATTGACGGTGAAGAACGTGTTGGTGGGCGAGGTGTGGCTGGCTTCGGGTCAGAGCAACATGGAGATGCCTCTCAAGGGTTATGCCAACTACTGCGTCAAGGACGCCGCTCAGGAAATCATCAATGCCTCGTCCATGCCTCAGGTGCGCATGTTCAATGTGCCCCACAAGCAGGAGTACGAGCCGCAGACCGAGTGCGGCGGCAGTTGGATGGTGCCCTCTATCGAAACGGCTCCCGAATTCAGTGCTACGGCCTGGTTCTTTGCCAAGTCGTTGAGCCAGGCACTGGGCCTGCCGGTGGGCATCATTAACTGTACGTTTGGCGGCTCGACGGTGGAGAGCTGGACCAACCGCGAGCTGCTGGAAACGTATCCCGACATCTCGCTCAAGCCCGAAGATCATGCAAAGATGAAGTATTGGCTACGTCCGCTGCTGATGTACAACGGCATGCTGAAGCCTTTGCAGAACTACACTATCAAGGGTATTATCTGGTATCAGGGCTGCTCCAACGTAGGCCGCCACGAGACATACGCCCAGCGGCTGGCCAACATGGTGGACCTTTGGCGCAAGGAATGGGGCTTGGGCGAAATACCTTTCTATTATGCAGAGATTACCCCTTATACCTACGACAAGCCGGAGCAGGCCGGGAAAGCTGCCTACCTGCGCGAGGCACAGTTCAAGGCCCAGAGTCTGATTCCGAATAGTGCGATGACATCGACCAACGACCTGGTGGAACCCTACGAGAGATACATTAACCATCCGCGCAACAAGCAGGCTGTTGGATTGCGTCTCAGTTTGCTGGCCTTGAACCTGACCTACGGCCAGAAGCAGCTGATGTGCTTCGGACCGCAGTATAAGTCGTGGACGGTCAAGGGCAACGAGGCGTGGATTTCGTTCGACCACGTGGAGATGGGTATCTGTCGCAATTACGACATACAGGGATTTGAAGTAGCCGGTGAGGACCGTGTGTTCTATCCGGCCGATAGCGTGTGGCTGCATCTGGATACTAATGAAGTGGTCGTTTCCAGCCAGAAGGTATCCAAGCCGGTTGCCGTTCGTTACTGCTTCCACGATTTCCAGCCGGGTAACCTGATTGGCGTCAACGAACTTCCTCTGGTTCCGTTCAGAACGGACGATTGGTAATAATTTGTCTGTTTTGTGTCTTGTTTTGTTAAGCATTTTAACCGATTGTTTCCTCCGCTTTTTAATCTCTGCTTAAACGACGTTCAAACGCCGTTCCCGAATGTTTCAAACCAAAGGGGTCTATGTTTCAAACATAAGGCCTGAATGTTTGAAACATAAGGGGATTGGGGTTAAAACCGGGATTCGGAGCGGTTTGGAGGACTATTGAAGATAAATCCTTGTATGTAAATATAATTGATTTGTTTTGTGATGATCCGTTGACGGAATCGGAAGGATGGAAATCCGTTTTATTCAAGAGCTGGACAAAGCAACCGTTCAGGCTGGGCCGAACACTTGGGAACAACTCCGCTATGAGGTACATTTCCGAGTATATGGACACGATTTCCGGTGAAATCCTTGCGGATTCCAAGGATTATTACGATTTTTGCGATGAAGTTGTGCATCAACGGGCAGATGGCAGTCAACGACTTGCCTGCAACCAGTTTGCTGGAAAGCCAATGATGCGCACAACTTGCTTATTTGCTGATAGTTGAGAGCCTAAATCGAACAACGGTTCATACAATAAAACAAATCGTACCATGAAGCAGTATAAATTAACTTTAGGCCACATCATGGCCGTATTATTTTCACTGACAAGCGTTACAATGCTGGCACAGTCACGGGTGCAGTCCGTATCCTTTGCAGGCAATGCTTATGTTACCCAACGTGCGGATAGGGTCCATATTTCGGATAACGGTGTGGAAAACTGGAGCAGTCCCCAGACCACTGTCAGCGCATACTTTCATGTCGACAAGCCGCAGACCCTTACACTGTCGCTTCAGGGCAAGGGTCATGCCACGATGCGCATGATGTGCAACGGTAAAGAACAGGATGTCAGGTTCGATAGCGAGGAACCGACCATTGCCGGCAATATGATAGTCAAGATCAGTGAGCCGGGTTATGTCCAGGTGGATCTCAAAGGTGTGAAGCGTGATGGCGGGAACTTTGCCAACATTACCGACCTGATGGTTGCATACGCAGATGGCAAAGTGACCTGTGTACACGATTTCTCTAACTACTGGGGGCGCCGCGGCCCGTCTGTACACTTGGGTTATACGCTACCGCAGGGGAATGATTATGAATGGTTCTATAACGAAGTGACCGTTCCGCAGGATGGTGAAGTGATGCATAGCTACTATATGGTGGCAGGCTTTGGCGAAGGATACTTTGGCATGCAATATAACTCGAAGACAGAGCGGCGCATCCTCTTTTCCGTGTGGAGCCCGTTTGACACGCAAGACCCGCGCAATATTCCCGAAGACCAGCGCATCCGCATGCTGCGCCGTGGCGATGGAGTGAAAATCGGAGAGTTCGGCAATGAGGGTTCGGGCGGCCAAAGTTTTATGAATTATCCCTGGAAAGCTGGTACGACATACCCGTTCCTGATGCATGTACGCCCCGATGAAAAGGGCAACACGATATACACGGCCTACTTCTATGCCACGGAGGAGGGAGAGTGGCGTCTCATTGCTGAGTTCCTGCGTCCACAAACCGATACCTGGTACACCCATCCCCATTCTTTCCTGGAAAACTTCAATCCGGAACAGGGCTATCTGACGCGCAAGGTGCAGTTTCAGAACCAATGGGCACGTACGACGGACGGTCGTTGGGTGCGTCCCTTGCATGCGACCTTTACCAACGACGGCACTGCACAAGCCGGTGTGCGTCTGGACTATGCAGGTGGACAAACTGCCGACGGAAAGGCTCTCTTCCTGAAAATGGGTGGCTTCTTCAACGGGAATGTCCAGGCAGGTACGCACTTCCCTCTACCTGCTTACGACAACACACAGCCCCCACAGATTGATTGGGAGGCTCTGGAAAAACTTGGAAAAACGGAGTAAATGCATCGTTGCGCCGTTGCTGAATCGGGGAGAATGATACACCTTTAGTGCCTTTTCATTTTGATGCATCCCCTTAAATTCAACAGACAGGTGATGCATACTTGATTATTGAATAGAGCAGACAGAGACGGGAGATTTCAAGCGAACATTCCTAATTCCCGTTTCAGCCACACGGCCATTATCGGATCGGGAATCACCACTTGGCGTTTCTCGATTTCGATAAGCTCTTTCTTGACCAAAGCCCGCTTGACGATACTGACATTGGCCGACGAGCCGAGCTGATATTTATGCAGAACCTCCTGTGTGGTAAACTCGCTGTGAATGCCGTCTATCACAGCTCGCAGAAAATTCATCTGATAGGTGGTCAGACTTTCGGTTTGCTTTTCGAACAACGGAGTGTTTTGGTCGATGATATCCTGATATGCAGCCTCAAAATCTATGTCTGTTGCGGTTTTATCCGTATGAATCCATACCAGCCATGCCAACTGCTGCACATACGAAGAGTGATTGTCCACTTTCTGACAAATCTTCTCGGCCAATTCTTCTGAAATATGCTTTCCGGTCACCTCAAACCGTCTGCAAATATACTCTATCCAATCCCGTGTCCCGATCTTTGACAGATAAATCGCATCCCCGAATTTATAGAACGGGTAGCTCTTTTTCTCGAACAGTTCATTCATCAGATGTTTTTTGCTTCCGAAAAGGCAATAGGATACGGATTTCTGCAACTGCCACACCGAGCGCAAACGCTTTTGGAATATCTTGGAATCTTTGAACTCTGCTATCTGTTGGAATTCGTCAATGCAAACAACGATATTGCATCCTTTCTTTTGGGCTATTTTCTCGGGAAGCTGCAGGATTTCATCAATATCGTTGCTTTGGGGATTTATTTCAAGCGATATGGAAAAATCCGTCATGGGATCGGGCCCGATGGAGATTTTGGGCGTAATCCTCGACAGAAACAGTTTGGCGTTTTCTACCCATTCCTCCCATTTTGAAGATGTTTGCTTGAGGATGGCAGAAGCGAATGCGTCATAGAAATCCCCGTTGCTGCGGCAAGAAAAAATATCAAGATACACAATCTTCAACTGGTCGGATTGTGCCAGCCGGCATACTTTCTGCACTAATGAGGTCTTTCCCCAACGGCGGGGTGAAATCAGTATCGTGTTTACCCCATGGCGAAAGTTCTGCAACAAACGCTCCGTCTCTTTTTCCCGATCGGTAAAATTGTCTCCCGACGTTGCAACACCGAATATGAAAGGCTTGTTCTCCATGTGCGTGCAATTTTTATTCTGATGAAACAAAAGTAAGCAATAATATGCTTACTAACAACTTTATTACTAATAAAAATATTACAGCCTTTCCAGAGAGGTTTCTCTCGGGCTATTCGACCATGGGATAACACTACCAGAGGATACTTCCTATATCACTTCGATTCTTATCTTGCAATCCCTTTTACCTTGCAAAATGGAATGGCAGAGCGTGATATTGAATTTCGGTTCTTTCCAAAGGTTTTGCATGGAATAAATGACACTTTGACGGGAACATTCGCAGAGTAATGGCGTAGTGACATAACCCTTCTTGCACAAATGGCAGGTGCATTCCAGGAAAGTGAGATAATAGACCCGGCCTTTTTCTACGACCTCGCCTTTTACTCCCGGTAATTCATTCGCCATCTGAAAGAAAACATCCATGTTCCCTTTGGCGTCTTCGTAGAGCTTTCTGTAAATGGAAAGCGTACCTCCATTCACACAATTCTTGCTGCATTCTGAAAAGAAAGCAGCCCGCTGTTCCGATGAAAGCCGGGCTATGCCTTTCTCAAATCCTTTGAACCAATCCGACAGTTCCATATTTTATATTAATGTCTTTATTCAATTTTGTCACTTTCGATGCATTACTTTTTGTTACCGCCATGCTTGGGGTGAATTTCATTTATACGGCGTTCGTCATATGCAGTAGCCGATGTTAAACACGACTTCATGGTTTAATAACAGATATAACTCCCCGTTCTTCAAATTTATCTTCTTTTAATGGTTTGACATTTACGTTTGGTCATCTCTTCAGCAAAGGCCTGTTCACCATGTTCCTTGATATAGCGGATGCAAGCGTAACGGTCAGAATTAAACAGGAATGCGAATGTTTTGCCTATCCAATTGGAAAACCATTTGCATTCCCTGATATCATGAGAGCATTCAGCACAAGACTTGAACTTGTTTTCTTGGCAACATGAACGGATTTTGCACCAAGTAGCCTTTTCATTATGTTTGCATCCGGGACATTTTTCTGTCAGGAACTTACGGCAAGCTCCGCAATAAAGACCGCAAGCAGCTATGTTTTGAGTGTCTGGTACAATTGTTTTCATAGGCATCAGATGTTGGAGTGAGCGAATTCACCGTTTATCCAAAAGGTAGCTTCCGTACCGATGAAATGTAGAAGTACATAGTTGGGGTCACTTGCTCCACCGGGAAAATGATAAATGAACCAGTCCTGCCACATATCTTTGCGGACGGCATCATCCGTGACAATCTCTACCGTACCACGCAGGGCAACGCCATCTCCGTAATGGTCATAGCAAAGACCTGCCTTGTTGTTCGTCTTGAAATCGTTCACCTTTACGGAGTCTGCGCTTGTTGCCATCCAAACCTCATGGAAGCCCTTTGCTCCTATCTTGGACATCTGCACAGGGCGAGGATATCCGTAGGCGTCGATGGAAGCGACGGTCACGTTTTCGCATTGGGCAAGCAAGTGCGTTGCTTTCTCCATCAGTGTCCGTTCGTCTTTCACTTTCCATCGTTTCAGGTGCCGGAGCATTTGTCCTTTCGCTTGTATGGGAGTCAACTTGCACCCCGTCTGCGTATTCCATTGGTCTAAGAATTGCAGACAGAATTCTATCATTTGGTTCATCGTGAACTCTTGGGTGAATTCTCCGTTTTTGTAACAATAAGTGCAATAATCCTCGCTACGGCTTCCATCGGCATTTGTCCCTCTGCTCTCGTCAGTCAGAGGCATACCGCAGCTTTGACAAAATTGATGTTCCATATTGTTTTAAATATATCTTTCACAAAGATAATCTTTCTGTAATATATTCCAAGGGGGCAGTCTTTTTATTTTACGAAAAGTAATATCATAATGCGATATTGGGAGGCTATTGACTGATTGTAGGTGAAAATTCCAAGGTTTTTCCAAGCTTTTTCCGTAATTCTGGAAAACTTCTGTTAGTACCTTATACAAAGGACTTTGGGATAATTACCCGTTTTTGAGGTAATGACTTGGCAACCGTGCCATTTGCAACGTTCTACTACAATTTACTTTTTAGGCGCAACTCGTCCATTGCAAAAGTAACACATTTATTTCAAAAGAACAATACTTTTTAAATAACAGGAAGTACCTTTGCAACTCAACAAAGTCGCTCTTCGCTATTTTTAAGAGTGTGAACCCTCTTTTGTGCAGGCTTCTATCCTATATTTTCTCACTTAAATGTTTACCACTCGTGCTTATATGGTATTTACTGTTCTCTGAATTCGGCCGGCAGACAGCCCACGTACCGCTTGAAGAATTTGACGAAATAAGACGGGTCCTCGAAGCCAAGCTGAAAGGCTATTTCCTTCACTTTCAGGCTGGAATGAAGCAACTGGCGCTTGGCTTCCAGTACAATGCGATCGTTTATGAGCGCAAGCGGTGTGCTGTGCGAACTCTCATACACGCAATTGGTCAGCGTCTTGGTGGACACGTTCAGGTGGGCGGCATATTCCTTCACCGTATGCATCGAGCGGTAATGATGTTCCAACGACTGGCGGAAGCGGACGAAGGTGCGGTTGGCGGCATTGTTGATACACAATGGTAGTCCGTGTCCCCTTTCTCCTGTCCGTTGCACGTAAATCAACAACATCTTGATGAGGTACTTCAATAAATCGCTGTGCGCAAAAAGTCCCTCATTGCGTGTTTCTTCTTCCATTTCATTTACAAGAAGCGCCAGTTTCCCGGCGTTCTCCCGACGGATGAGATAGTAGGGCGAAGCGTCGAACGCGTTGAACACATTGTATTTCAGAAAGACGTTCTCGCTGCTTCCCTCGTCCGATAGGAAACTTTCATTGAAATGTATGACAACGCCTTCCACCTGTCTGCCAGTCTCGAAGTAATGGATTTGCCCGGGGGAGATGAAAAACATCGTGTTGTCCGCCACCGGATATTCCTTGAAATCCACATAATGCACGCCCGTCCCTTTCCTGAACCATATTATCTGATAAAAACTGTGTATGTGCGCCTCGTAAGGGTGAGAACCGTTTTCGGCAAAAAGCCGGGAAAGTTCCGTCATCTCAAACTGCATTTGCGAGACGGAATCTAAATCGTATTGGGTGAACACTTCTCTTTTCATACTCCTGTACGTTAATTTTCTATGTGCAAAGGTAACATATTAAGTTTTTCAATAGGAAAAAACGAAAAGAAATAGGGTAAATTTGGGAAGACAGATAACGTCTTTATATTTTAATGCCTGAATTTACCATTCATTTTCCCAAATGGACACCGCACGTATGCCTGCTGCAAGCTAACTTTGCAGTGTCTAATTAAAAAGCAAAAGATATGGCAACAGAAAAGAAGACAGGTGCATTCCTGCAAATCACCATGAACATCAAAGAAAGCGACCGCGCGGCAGCCGCAGCAGTGTACAACAAATATCGCCAGCCGTTCTTGGACGGCATCCACGGGGCGACTAGCAAGCAGCTTCTTGTGCGCGAGAACGATGTGCAGGTGCTCCACGGGTTCGCTTCCGTAGCTGATGCCGAGAACTACCTGAAATCTGATTTGTTCACGCAGGACGTGTTCGTAGAGTTGAAGCCTTACTTCCAAAGTGACCCGGACGTAAGAATCTACAGTGTAGTAGGTTGAGTCTGAAGCAAAACAAAAAACGAACTGAAGGCAGCGACGTTTTGAGAGTGGCTGCCTTCGGTTTGTTCTCCGTTAAAACATTCAGTATTATAAACTTATCTTCTTTCCATGTTGTGAAAATATAGGTCTCTTCCTTATTGAAGTGAACAGTTTGTCAGACTGTTCTTTGAACCACTCGATAAGGGGTTTTTGGTCAATGGTAAGGACCAACCTCGTCCCGTCCGTTGGGTCTTTCACCACTTGAAACCCCGCCTTTTCGGTTGTGAATTTCCGTCCGTGTTCTTCCGAATAGAGTTCCCCTGCATACTCCAACGGCTTTCCTTTGACGAGCGTTGCGGTCTGTTTTTCGTCAAGCCCGACAAGGCGGCAGAAGTTTTCGATACGGAGCATTTCACGGAAATAGGGAAACCATGCCGCTGCCCTTGCGATTACCGTTTTCAGAAATGATATTTCCTCCTCATGCTTCGCTTCCTTGACCGCTATCTCTCTGCGATGCTTCCGTTCTATTTCCACTATTTGTCGGCTGTAGTCGGTCTGCATGGTCTGTATTCGGGTTTGCAGGGCTTCGATGGTTTCCTCGTGTGTGGCTACTTCCCGATGCAGGACGGCATTCTCCCTCTCCAACGTCTTGACCTTGTTACTTCCGAAAAGAGAGCCCACACTGCTTGCAAGGGCGGTTGCCAGGAACTGCGCAAACGGATTTCTCGGTATCAGTCCGTTATAGTGCGCACGCATGAC
>CATXSD010000030.1 GCA_958402075.1 Mediterranea massiliensis
GCTTACGAGATAACGCAGGAGGCGCTGGGCAGCAAGCGGAAGGGCAACCTCACGCAGCTGAACCTGAAGGAACTGCCCAAGCCGATGGAAATCAAGGCCTTCCTGGACCAGTATGTCATCGGTCAGGACGATGCCAAGCGCTATCTGTCCGT
Source organism: Mediterranea massiliensis (assembly GCA_958402075.1). Lineage (GTDB taxonomy): Bacteria > Bacteroidota > Bacteroidia > Bacteroidales > Bacteroidaceae > Bacteroides > Bacteroides massiliensis_D. The sequence goes on from CATXSD010000030.1 coordinate 153, forward strand.
ATCGGTGTACAACCACTACAAACGCCTGTTGCAGAAAGACGGCGGCGACGATGTGGAGATTGAAAAGTCGAACATCATCATGGTGGGCAGCACGGGTACGGGAAAAACCTTGTTGGCCCGTACCATCGCCAAGCTGCTGCACGTGCCTTTCACCATTGTGGACGCGACGGTGCTCACCGAAGCCGGCTATGTGGGCGAGGATATCGAGAGCATCCTGACCCGCCTGCTCCAGGTGGCCGACTACAACGTGCCCGAGGCCGAACGCGGCATCGTGTTCATCGACGAGATAGACAAGATTGCCCGCAAGGGCGACAATCCTTCCATCACGCGCGACGTGAGCGGTGAGGGTGTCCAGCAGGGCTTGCTGAAGCTGCTCGAAGGTTCGGTGGTCAACGTGCCTCCCCAGGGCGGCCGCAAGCACCCCGACCAGAAGATGATACCGGTCAACACCAAGAACATCCTCTTCATCTGCGGCGGAGCGTTCGACGGCATCGAGAAGAAGATAGCCCAGCGCCTGAACGCCCATGTGGTGGGTTACAACGCGGTGCGCAACACGGCCACCATCGACAAGAACAACCTGATGCAGTACATCGCCCCCCAGGACCTGAAGGCCTTCGGACTGATTCCCGAGATCATCGGCCGTCTGCCGGTGCTCACCTATCTGAATCCGCTGGACCGTACGGCCCTGCGCGCCATCCTGACGGAGCCCAAGAACTCCATCATCAAGCAGTACGTCAAGTTGTTCGAGATGGACGGCGTGAAGCTGGAGTTTGAGGAGTCGGTGTTCGAGTATGTGGTCGACAAGGCCGTCGAGTACAAGCTCGGCGCGCGTGGCTTGCGCTCCATCGTCGAGACTATCATGATGGACGCCATGTACGAGATTCCTTCCGAACAGAAGGACACTTTCCTCGTGACGCTCGACTATGCCAAGCATCAGCTGGAGAAAGCCAATATAGCCCGGTTGCAGAATGCCTGACCCTGGAAAAGGGCAGGCAGGGCTGTTTTTCGTGTTTTTCTGAAAAATATTCAGTGTTTTTTGCTTGAAATTTGAGAAGTTGTTTATAACTTTGTTAGGCTCTCGGGAAAACAGTCCCTTTCCGAGGGGGAGAGATTGATACAAGAACGTTTAATAAACAACATTCTAATAGAAGGACATGGCTGAGAAGAAGATTAATTTACAGGAACAACTGAAGAAGTACTTCGGGTTTGACACATTCAAGGGAAATCAAGAGGCAATCATCCAGAATCTGTTGGATGGAAATGACACGTTTGTGCTGATGCCTACGGGCGGAGGCAAGTCCTTGTGCTATCAGCTGCCTTCGCTGCTGATGGAGGGAACGGCTATTGTCATTTCGCCGCTGATAGCCTTGATGAAGAACCAGGTAGACGCCATGCGCAACTTCAGCGAGGAAGACGGAGTGGCCCACTTCATCAACTCGTCCCTGAACAAGACAGCCATCGACCAAGTGAAATCCGATATATTGAGCGGAAAGACCAAGCTGCTCTATGTTGCGCCCGAATCGCTGACGAAGGAAGAATACGTGGAATTCCTGCGGACGGTGAAGATATCCTTCTATGCCGTGGACGAGGCCCATTGTATCTCCGAGTGGGGACACGATTTCCGCCCGGAGTACCGTCGCATCCGTCCCATCATTAACGAAATAGGAAAAGCGCCGCTGATTGCCTTGACAGCTACGGCCACCCCCAAGGTGCAGCATGACATCCAGAAAAATCTGGGGATGGTGGATGCCAAGGTCTTCAAGTCGTCGTTCAACCGGCCGAACCTTTATTACGAGGTACGTCCCAAGACGGCCAATGTGGACAAGGATATCATCAAGTTCATCAAGAACAATCCGGAAAAGTCGGGCATCATCTATTGCCTGAGCCGGAAGAAGGTGGAGGAACTGGCCGAAGTGCTGCAGGCCAACGGCATCAATGCCCGCCCGTATCATGCCGGCATGGATTCGGCTACCCGCTCGCAGAACCAGGACGACTTCCTGATGGAGAAGATTGACGTCATCGTGGCTACGATAGCCTTCGGTATGGGCATCGACAAGCCGGATGTGCGTTTTGTCATCCATTACGACATCCCCAAGAGCCTGGAAGGATATTATCAGGAGACCGGACGTGCCGGACGCGACGGAGGCGAAGGACAGTGCATCACGTTCTATTCGAACAAAGACCTGCAGAAGCTGGAAAAGTTCATGCAGGGGAAACCTGTGGCAGAACAGGAGATTGGCAAGCAGCTTCTGCAGGAAACGGCTGCCTATGCCGAGTCTTCCGTGTGCCGCCGCAAGACGCTGCTGCACTATTTCGGCGAAGAGTATACGGAGGATAATTGTGGTAATTGTGACAATTGTTTAAATCCGAAAAAACAAGTGGAAGCTCAAGACTTATTGTGTACTGTGATTGAAACCATTCTCGCAGTCAAGGAGAACTTCAAATCCGATTATATTGTAGATGTCATTCAGGGCCGTGAGACGTCCGAAGTGCAGGCCCACCTGCACGAGGATCTGGAAGTGTTCGGCTCCGGAATGGGTGAGGAAGACAAGACTTGGAATGCGGTGATCCGCCAGGCGCTGATAGCCGGTTACCTGAGCAAGGACGTGGAAAACTACGGCCTGCTGAAAGTGACGGAAGCCGGACGGAAATTCCTCAAGCATCCCAAGTCGTTCAAGATAACCGAAGACAACGATTTCGACGAAGTGGAGGAGGAAGCACCTGCACGCGGCGGAGGTGCCTGTGCGGTCGACCCCGTGCTCTACTCCATGCTGAAGGACTTGCGCAAGAAGCTGTCCAAGCATCTGGAGGTGCCGCCCTACGTCATCTTCCAGGACCCGTCGCTGGAAGCGATGGCCACCATCTACCCCATTACGCTGGAAGAATTGCAGAACATTCCAGGCGTAGGCGCAGGCAAGGCCAAGCGCTATGGCGAGGAATTCTGCAAGCTCATCAAGCGCCATTGCGAGGAGAATGAAATCGAACGTCCCGAAGACCTGCGCGTCCGCACCGTAGCCAACAAGTCGAAGCTGAAGGTTTCCATCATTCAGGCCATCGACCGGAAGGTGGCTTTGGACGACATCGCCGTGTCGAAAGGCATTGAGTTTGACGAACTGCTCGACGAGATTGAAGCGATTGTCTATTCGGGCACCAAGCTGAACATCGACTACTTCCTGGACGAAATCATGGACGAAGACCACATGCTGGACATCTATGACTACTTCAAGGAATCGACTACGGACAACATAGATGATGCGCTCGAGGAACTGGGCGACGACTATACGGAAGAAGAAGTCCGCCTGGTTCGCATCAAGTTCATTTCCGAAATGGCGAATTAAACCCGGCATTTGAGTTTAAAAAAAGAAAATTTATTGCGTGCAGATATGCGAAAATGGAATAAAAAACGTATATTTGCACGCAATAAATTTTTTACGCCCTATGTCATTTATTGCAGATAAAATTGTTATGGACGGATTGACGTACGACGACGTACTGTTGATTCCCGCTTATTCTGAAGTACTCCCTAAGACTGTCGAACTCACGACAAAGTTTTCAAGAAACATTGAGTTGAAAATTCCTTTTGTAACGGCTGCAATGGATACGGTTACAGAAGCGAAGATGGCTATTGCCATTGCCCGTGAAGGTGGCATCGGTGTCATTCACAAGAACATGTCCATCGAGGAGCAGGCCCGTCAGGTGGCCATCGTAAAGCGTGCCGAAAACGGTATGATTTACGACCCCGTGACCATCAAGAGAGGCTCTACGGTTTCTGACGCGTTGGCCCTGATGGCCGAATACAAGATCGGCGGTATCCCTGTAGTGGACGATGAAGGCCATCTGGTAGGCATTGTGACCAATCGTGACCTGCGTTTCGAGAAAGACCTCAGCAAGCGCATCGACGAGGTGATGACAAAGGAGAACATCGTGACGACCAACCAGACAACCGACCTGGAGGCTGCCGCACAGATTCTGCAGGAGCACAAGATCGAGAAGCTGCCGGTGGTAGACAAGGACAACAAGCTGGTCGGTCTGATTACTTATAAGGACATAACCAAGGCCAAGGACAAACCGATGGCCTGCAAGGACGCCAAGGGCCGCTTGCGTGTGGCTGCCGGTGTCGGCGTGACGGTCGACACGCTGGACCGTATGAAGGCGCTGGTAGAGGCCGGTGCCGATGCCATTGTCATCGACACGGCTCACGGTCATTCCATGTATGTCATTGAAAAACTGAAAGAGGCCAAGAAGGCATTCCCGGATATTGATATTGTAGTGGGCAATGTCGCTACGGGCGAAGCAGCCAAGATGCTGGTAGAGGCAGGTGCCGATGCCGTAAAGGTAGGTATCGGTCCGGGCTCCATCTGTACAACCCGTGTGGTAGCCGGTGTCGGTGTTCCCCAGTTGACAGCCGTCTACGACGTGGCCAAGGCACTGGAAGGAACGGGTGTTCCCTTGATTGCCGATGGTGGTCTGCGCTATTCGGGTGATGTCGTGAAGGCATTGGCTGCCGGCGGCTACAGCGTTATGATCGGTTCGCTGGTTGCCGGAACGGAAGAGTCTCCCGGCGACACGATTATTTTCAACGGCCGTAAGTTCAAGTCCTATCGTGGCATGGGCTCGCTGGAAGCCATGGAGAACGGTTCGAAGGACCGCTACTTCCAGAGCAGCACCACCGACGTGAAGAAGCTGGTTCCCGAAGGCATCGCTGCCCGTGTTCCCTATAAAGGTACCTTGTACGAGGTGATCTATCAGTTGGTAGGCGGTTTGCGTGCCGGTATGGGATATTGTGGCGCTGCCAATATCGAGCAGTTGCACAATGCCAAGTTTACGCGCATCACCAATGCCGGTGTGCTTGAGAGCCATCCGCACGATGTGGCCATCACCAGTGAGGCTCCCAACTATAGCCGTCCGGAGTAAAGACTGGCAAGGCCGGAAGGGGCGGATGAGGCTCCTGCCGGCAGCATAAATTATACAAGGCATGGATGATACGTTTTTTGTAGGGTTTTCATGGTCGTAAATCTGTAGCGTAGTATCGTCCATGCCTTTTTTGTGGATTTATCAGTGAATGTTTCAATCGGGAAAATAATAAAGATGAAGAAGTGGGTTTGGTTGTGCATGCTCCTGCTGGGAGTGGCGGTATGGGCGGAAGCGCAGACGGGGGTATGTGCCCGTGTGGGCGATGAGGCGGTAGACGTAGCCGAATTCCGGCTTTTCTGTCACCGCCAGAACGATGCCCGGCCCGATGTCCGTCGTTTTGTGGATTTCAAGCTGAAGGCGTTGGCTGCCCGGCAGGCCGAACTGGATACCTTGCCCCAGATCCGTCGGGCTGTAGACCGGTTCCGGAGCCGTTGGCTCAAGGCCTGTCTGACTGATAGCGCAAAAGCCGATTGGGCCGCATGGACCTATTATCAGAGATTGCGGGCCCGGAAGTACGCGGGGCGGGTTCTGGTCAGTCATATTTTCCAGTCCGTTCCTCAGAATGTGACGGCAGCCGCTCTGGCTCGTGTAGAGCAGCGGATGGATTCCCTTTATCAGGTTTTGGAGGCTGGAGAGGCCGATTTTACGGCCTGTGTGGAGGCTTGCTCCGAGGAGAAAACGCCTTTCTGGGTGGATTATCTGCAGATGCCGGTCGAGTTCGAGGACGTCGTGTTTTCGTTGCCGGTGGGCCAGCTTTCCCGTCCGTTCTTTACGCCGCAGGGCATTCACATCGTGAAGGTGCTCGACCGGAAGGAGCTTCCCTCTTTTGATGTTCTGAAGGAACGCCTGGAGAGGCGGCTGGTGCGCGGCGAGTGGAGCGAAGCGGTCGGTGCAAGGGTCGCCCGTCTGAAGGCGGAGTATGGATACCGTCCCGACAAGGCAGGTATGAACGAACTGCTGCGTCGTGGCAAGACCGACAAGACGTTGTTCCTGTTGGGAGGATGTCCGTATTCGGGGGATGATTTTGCCCGATTTGCTGCGGCCCATCCGGCTGCGTTGAAGCGTCAGCTGGAATTGTTTGTGGTCAAGACGGTACTGGACCATGAAAGCCGGGGCCTGGAGGAGCAGTCACCGGAGTTTGCCACCCATTTGAGTCTCTTCCGCGACAGCCTCCTGGCTGCCGAGATGGAGCATCGGGCCATCGGTTGCCGGATACCGGCCGACACGGTCGGAGTGGCGCAATACTTTGAGGCCAACCGGAAGCACTATCAGTGGCCCCAGCCTCGCTACGAGGGCATCGTCCTGCATTGCCGGACGAAGCGCATCGCCCGTCGCACCCGCAAGTTCCTGAAAAAACTGCCGGTTGAAGAGTGGCAGGAAGCCATCCGCTTGGGAGTGAATGCCGGAGGCGTTGTAAACGTCAGGGCCGAACAGGGGCTGTTTGCTGCCGGCGACAATCCTTATGTGGACGAACATCTGTTCGGGAAGGGAGAGGCGCAGCCTTTGGCCGATTTCCCTTATACGGCCTGGCTGGGACGGAAAGTCAAGGGACCGGAGTGTTGGCAGGAAGTGGGCAGGCGGTTGTGGACCGACTATTACCGCCATTTGGAAGCCGGTTGGCTGAACGAACTTCACCGGAAGTTTAAGGTTGAAATTAACCAAGAGGTTTTAAAAACCGTTAATAATCACTGATGCAACCGATTAAACCGCTATCTTCGTACTTTAAATGAAGGAAAAAATATTGTCCATGCGAAATATCTGTCTGTTGGGACTTCTGCTGCTCCTGGCAGGAGCTTGTGGAAAGCCGCAGTACGACCATAAGGGGCGCACGCCTTTGGTGGAGCTGGACGGCAATTTCCTCTATCAGGAGGACTTGGCGGCCGTACAGCCTGTGGGGCAGTCGAAGGACGACAGCCTGCTGTTTGCTGAACATTATATCCGTAATTGGGCGGAAGACATCCTGTTGTACGAGAAGGCGCAGAACAATATTCCGGACAATGCCGAGATTGAACAACTGGTGAAGAACTACCGGAAAGCGTTGATTATGCATGTCTACCAGCAGTCATTGATTCAGGAAAAATTGGCCGAAGAGATTACGGAGGCCGATTTGCAGACCTATTACGACACGAACAAGGAAGTGTTCAAGGCCGAAGTCCCGTTGATGAAGGGGCTGTTCATCAAGGTTCCGCTCACCTCGCCGGGCATTGGTCGCGTGCGCCAGTGGTACAAGGACGAGCGGCAGAATGCGGTGGAGCATCTGGAAAAATACAGTTTGCAGAATGCCGTCAAGTATGAGTACTTCTACGACAAGTGGATTCCGGCGTCCGAAATCCTTTCTCTGATGCCGCTCAAGGAAGAGAAGGTGGATGCCTATTTTGCGAAAAACCGGCATGTCGAGCTCAAGGATACGGCCTACTGGTATTTTCTGAACGTGAGCGATTATATCCCTACGGGAGGACAGGAACCCTATGAGGCGGCCCGAAGTGCCGTCAGTGAGATGGTTGTGAACCGGAAGCAGGTCGAATTCTTGAATCAGGTGAAAGCCGACCTGTACAAGGAAGCTGTGGAAGATGGAAAATTAAAATATTGTGTGAATTAAGATAGCAGAATGAAAAAGTGTATGAACGTTAAGTTTATAGTGGGATTGGCCGCTATGCTGTTGGCTTGCCTCCCGACGTGGGGACAGGACAATGTCATCGATGAAGTGGTATGGGTTGTAGGTGATGAGGCCATCCTGAAATCGGAAGTGGAAGAAATGCGTCTGGACGCCGTGTACAACGGACGTCAGTTCGACGGTGACCCTTATTGTGTGATACCCGAGGAAATTGCCGTCCAGAAGTTGTTCCTGCATCAGGCGGAGCTCGACAGTATCGAAGTGTCCGAGGGCGAAGTGGTCAGTCAGGTGGACTATATGATCAGTCAGTATGTCAGCCGCATCGGATCCATGGAGAAGATGGAGGAATACTGGAACAAGAGTGCTACGCAGATTCGTGAAACCCTGCGCGAGAATGCCCGTGAGGGGCTGACGGTGCAGCGCATGCAGCAGAAGCTGGTAGGCGACATCAAGATTACGCCGGCCGAGGTGCGCCGTTATTTCCAGAACCTTCCGTCGGACAGCATCCCTTACATCCCGACTCAGGTCGAGGTGCAGATTATTACACAGAAACCCCGCATTCCGGTCGAGGAAGTGGAAGACGTGAAGCGGCGTCTGCGCGACTTCACCGACCGCATTAACAAGGGCGAGACCAGTTTCTCCACGTTGGCCCGTATGTATTCGGAAGACCGTGCTTCGGCCAAGGATGGTGGTGAGATGCCGTTCTATGGCCGTGGTCAGCTCGACCCCGCTTTTGCCAATGTGGCGTTCAACCTGCAGGACCCCACCAAGGTGTCCAAGGTAGTGGAGTCGGAATACGGTTTCCACATCATCCAGCTCATCGAGAAGCGTGGCGACCGCATCAAGGTGCGTCACATCCTGTTGCGTCCGCATGTTCCTGAAAGTGCATTGGAAGCTGGCATGGCTCGTCTGGACTCCGTTGCCGATGCCATCCGCAACAACAAGTTCACGTTCGAGGAGGCCGCTGCGGTCATTTCTCAGGACAAGGATACGCGCAACAACCACGGCTTGTTGCCCAACCCGATGACCAACACGTCCAAATTCGAGATGCAGGAGCTTCCTCCCGAGATAGCCAAGGTGGTGGACAAGATGCAGGTGGGTGAGATTTCCGAGGCCTTCACCATGATTCCCGAGAAGACCGGTAAGGAAGAGTGTGTCATCGTCAAGCTGAAGAGCCGCATCAACGGCCACAAGGCCACCATTACCGACGATTACCAGAACCTGAAGAACCTGGTGCTGGAGAAGCGACGGGCCGAGGTGCTGGACGAGTGGATTCGCGAGAAACAGAGACATACCTATGTCCGCATCAAGGAAGGGTGGAACAATTGTGAGTTCAAGTACCCCGGCTGGATCAAGGACTGAGCCTGTCCGGGCTTCTGGAGAGAGAACATTTAAGAGACATTTATGCAGAAGAGATATTCGATTTCCCATTTTCTGAACAGGCATAGATACCTTCTGACAGGTATTCTATGCCTGTTTGGCATCTGTCTGCTCAGTGCGCAGGACCGGAAGAAGGAGCCTGAAAAGAAGAAGACCCGGGTCGATTTGCTTTACGCCGACGAGGCACGGGCCGACGACCGTATCCGCCCTGATGTCCAGATTCTGGTCGGTTCCGTCAAGCTGCGGCACGACAGCATGTACATCTATTGCGACAGTGCCTTGATTTATAAGGCTATCAATTCGGTGGAGGCCTTCGGCAATGTACACATGGAGCAGGGAGATACGTTGTTCGTGTATGGCGATTACCTCTACTACGACGGCATGACGCAGCTGGCCATGCTGCGTGAGCATGTGCGGATGATCAACCGCAATACCGAGCTCACGACCGACAGCTTGAACTACGACCGCCTCTACAACCTGGGATACTACTTCGAGGGGGGTACGTTGACCGACGAACAGAATGTGCTGACCTCTGTCTGGGGCGAATACAGTCCGGCAACCAAGATTGCCGTGTTCAACCACGACGTGACGCTCACCAATCCCCGTTTTGTGCTGACTTCCGATACGCTGAAGTATCACACGGAAACCAAAATAGCCACCATCCTCGGCCCGTCGGACATCGTGAGCGACAACAATCACATCTATTCCGAGCGGGGAGTCTACAACACGGCTTCCGAGCAGGCCGAACTGCTCGACCGTTCGGTGCTGACCAACCAGGGGAAGCGGCTGACGGGCGACAGCCTGTTTTACGACCGCAAGCTGGGGTATGGCGAAGCTTTCGACCATGTGGTGATGAACGACACCGTGAACCGCAATATGCTGATGGGAGATTATTGCTTCTACAACGAGCTGACCGACAGTGCGCTGGCTACCAGGCGGGCGGTGGCTGTAGACTATTCGCAGGGCGACAGCCTGTTCATGCACGGCGACACGTTGCAGATGGTGACCTATCACCTCAAGACCGATTCCATGTACCGCGAGATGCGCGTCTACCACAAGGTGCGTGCCTACCGTTCGGACATACAGGCCGTATGTGACTCCCTGGTCTACAATTCCAAGGACTCCTGCATGACCATGTACACCGACCCCGTCATGTGGTACGGACAGGAGCAGCTGTTGGGTGAGCAGATCAAGGTCTACATGAACGACAGCACCATCGACTGGGCCCACATCATCAACCAGGCGCTGGCCATCGAGCGGAAAGACTCCCTGCACTACAACCAGGTGGCCGGTAAGGAGATGATGGGCTACTTCAGGGAGGGTGAGATGCGTCAGGTCGATGTGAACGGCAATGTGCTGGTGGTGTTCTATCCGGTCGAGGAGCGCGACAGCTCCCTCATCCTGATGAACTATTCCGAAGGTGGTTTCCTGCGGATGATGTTGAAGGACCGCCGCATGGAGCGGGGAGCTTTCATCGGGAAAGCCAGCGGTACGGCCTATCCCATGGACCAGATTCCGGCCGACAAGTACCGATTGCCGTCGTTCGTCTGGCTCGATTACATCCGGCCGCTGAACAAAGAAGACATTTTCAACTGGCGCGGCAAGAAGGCCGACGCCGTGCTGAAGCAGAGCACGCGACGGCCCACGGTTTCGCCGCGCGACATGCATATCGAACGAACTAAAAAATAGGAGAGTGCTTTATGGGTATGTTTACAATGAGAAAACCGCGCGGATTCCACCATTCTTATATTTATGTGGACGAGCGGAAGGAGAAGCTGGAAAAAATGAAGGAGAACGCCAAGCGCGAACTGGGCATGCTTCCTCCCAAGGAGTTCAATCCCGAAGACATCCGCGGCAAGTTCGTGGAGGCCACTACGCATCTGAAGCGCCGCAAGGAGAGTGGCAAGCGTCCGCTGCACTTCATTGTCATCCTGTTTTTCATAGGTCTGCTGGCTTATCTTTGGTATGCCATCAGCAACGGTATCATTTAATTAACGAGTTTGTTTCATGAGCGATATCATTCATTTGTTGCCCGATTCGGTGGCCAATCAGATTGCGGCCGGTGAGGTCATCCAGCGTCCGGCGTCTGTCATCAAGGAGCTGGTCGAAAACGCCATCGATGCCGAAGCCAAGGAGGTCCATGTGTTGGTGACCGATGCCGGAAAGACTTCCATCCAGGTGATTGACGACGGCAAGGGGATGTCCGAGACCGATGCCCGCCTGGCCTTCGAACGGCATGCCACCTCCAAGATACGCGAGGCGTCCGACCTCTTTGCACTCCGCACCATGGGTTTCCGGGGCGAGGCGCTGGCTTCCATTGCCGCGGTGGCCGAGGTGGAGCTGAAGACCCGCCTGGCCGACGAGGAACTGGGTACCCGCCTGGTCATTGCCGGTTCGAAGGTCGAGAGTCAGGAGGCCGTTTCCTGTCCCAAGGGAAGCAATTTCTCTGTGAAGAACCTCTTTTTCAATGTGCCGGCCCGGCGTAAGTTCCTGAAGGCCAACTCCACGGAGCTGAGCAACATCCTGGCCGAGTTCGAGCGCATCGCGTTGGTGCATCCCGACGTGGCTTTCTATTTGTACAGCAACGACAGCGAGCTGTTCAACCTTCCCGTCATGCCTCTGCGCCAGCGCATCATGGCCGTGTTCGGCAAGAAGCTGAACCAGCAGCTGCTCTCGGTCGAAGTGGATACGACGCTGGTACACATCTCCGGCTATGTGGCCAAGCCTGAGACAGCCCGCAAGAAAGGCGCGCACCAGTATTTCTTTGTCAACGGCCGCTACATGCGCCATCCTTATTTCCACAAGGCGGTGATGGATGCGTTCGAGCACCTGATACCCGTCGGCGAGCAGATATCCTATTTCATCTATTTTGAGGTCGATCCGGCCAATATCGACGTGAACATCCATCCCACGAAGACTGAAATCAAGTTCGAGAACGAGCAGGCCATTTGGCAGATCCTGTCGGCGGCGGTCAAGGAGTCGCTGGGCAAGTTCAGTGCCGTGCCGTCCATCGATTTCGATACCGACGGACTGCCCGACATTCCCGCCTTCGAGCAGGTGCGTCCTGTCGAACCTCCCCAGGTGCACTACAACGCCGACTTCAATCCCTTCAAGTCTTCTTCTTCTTCCTCTTATGGTGGTGGAAGCAGCTATTCCCGCAAGTCGGTGGAGTGGGAGGGACTCTATGCCGGTCTGGAGAAGGCCAGTCGCATGAACGATGACGTGACGGAGCCGGCACCGGCTGCCGAGGAAGAAGTCCAGGCCGTCGTTGTCCCGGCTTCTCCGGATGCCGGAGCGTCGTTGCCGGTCAGTGCGGGCGGACAGCACTGGCAGTTCAAGGGACGTTACATCCTGACGTCTGTCAAGTCCGGACTGATGCTGATCGACCAGCACCGGGCCCATGTCCGGGTCCTGTTCGACCGCTATATGGAGCAGATTCGGCAGAAGCAGGGCGTGGCCCAGGGTGTGCTTTTCCCCGAGATTGTACAGTTTCCTGCTTCCGAAGTGGCCATGCTCGAAAGCATTCAGGACGACCTGTCTGCCGTGGGTTTCGAGCTGACTTCGTTGGGCGGAGGCAGCTATGCCATCAACGGAGTACCTGCCGGTATCGAGGGCCTCAATCCGGTGGAGCTGGTCCGCAACATGGTGCATACGGCTTTGGAGAAGGGCAGCGATGTCAAGGAAGAGGTGCAGACCCTGCTGGCACTGACGCTGGCCCGTGCGGCCGCCATCGTCTACGGCCAGGTGCTGAGCAACGAAGAAATGTCGGCCCTGGTCGACAGTCTGTTCGCTTGTTCCACTCCCGGTTACACGCCCGACGGGCGTACCGTGCTGACCACGTTGAAGGACGAGGATCTTGAGAAACTCTTTGCCAAGGGATTAAGACCAACCTTATAGGCTATCGATAAAAACAGAGGCTGCATTGAAATGAAGAGACACTAACATCTTGTCATTCTGAGCAAAGCGAAGAATCTCAAAAGCAGTAATTTATGTATTGGGATCCTTCACTTCGTTCATGATGACAGGCATGATGTTAATGCCTGTGCATTTCGATACAGCCTCTGTCTTTGTATATTGTATCTTTATTCTCCGCGGAAGCGCTTGGCCTGTTCGGCAATGAGCTCGGCGTCGTCGAAGTAGTTGATCTTCATGGCGCGGCGCACCTCGTCCAGGGTGGCGGCAGCCGTTTTGCGGGCCGTCTCGCAGCCTTTCTTCAGCATGTCGTAGATGGCGGGAATGTCTTTCTCGAATTCCTTGCGGCGGTTGCGGATGGGTTCCAGCGTCTCCTGCATGATGGCGTTCAGGAAGTTCTTCACCTTTACGTCGCCCAGTCCGCCACGGCGGTAGTGGGCCTTCAGTTCGTCCAGGTTGGGATAGTCCGGCAGGTAGCGTTCGAAGTGCTCGGGGCGGCAGAAGGCGTCGAGATAGGTGAACACCGTGTTGCCTTCGATCTTGCCCGGATCCTGTACGCGCAGGTGGTCGGGGTCGGTGTACATGCTGCGTATCTTCTTCTGAACCTCGTCGGCCGGGTCGCTCAGGTAGATGCAGTTGCCCAGGCTCTTGCTCATCTTGGCCTTGCCGTCGGTACCGGGCAGGCGCAGGCAGGCTGCGTTGTCGGGCAGCAGGATTTCAGGCTCGACCAGCGTTTCACCGTAGATGTTGTTGAAGCGGCGGACTATTTCGCGTGCCTGCTCCAGCATCGGTTCCTGGTCCTCGCCCACGGGCACGGTCGTAGCCTTGAAGGCGGTGATGTCGGCAGCCTGGCTGATGGGGTAGGTGAAGAAGCCCACGGGGATGCTGGCTTCGAAGTTGCGCATCTGTATTTCAGTTTTCACGGTGGGGTTGCGTTGCAGACGGCTCACGGTCACCAGGTCCATGTAGTAGAACGACAGTTCGCACAGTTCCGGTATCTGCGACTGGATGAAGATGGTGCTCTTCGCAGGGTCCAGTCCGCAGGCCAGGTAGTCCAGTGCCACCTCGATGACGTTCTGGCGCACCTTCTCAGGGTTGTCCATATTGTCGGTCAGTGCCTGTGCGTCGGCGATGAAGACGAACATGTCCTTGTATCCGCCGGCATTCTGGAGTTCCACGCGTCGGCGCAGCGAGCCCACGTAGTGGCCTATGTGCAGGCGTCCCGTGGGGCGGTCGCCTGTGAGGATGATTTTTTCTTTTGCCATATTGCTTTATTACTATTTGTTTTCGTGTACGTCTTTTGGGGGTGTAAAGTTAACCTTTTTTTCAGATATATCTGTTGGTAAGCCAAGAAAAAACGATAAGTTTGTTTTCGGAGAGTTTCTTATGTGTTTTTATATTTGATAATTTCTTTATAGGCCAATTCTTTTCCCCTTATTTATTTGTTTGAATAATTATGATTGTTTCTGTTTCGATATTTGATTAAACGTTTTTTCTCTTTCTTAATATGAGCTTTTCTCGATCTTTCGAAATTGAGAGTAAAGTTAGGTGTGATAAATTAGAGAAAACTGCTTGATGTATAGTGCATTTTGAATAACGACAAACAAATAGATTCATATGAATAATAGTTTTCTATATCTTGTTTTGGAAGGTATCCCCTACAATATCATAGATGAATGTAAATGTAAATGGTGAGTTCGATATAAAATCAAAAGAGGCCATTAGGGAATAGGTTCTCAAACAGAGCTTGGCCAATATACCCCTTGTCTGAACATGGTTTTCTTTTAATGTCCTTCAGGGACTTACCCTGTTTCAAGGGATTTACGGTCATCCATGTCTATAGGAGTGAACATGAAATTGAGAATTTCCTCTTTGTCATTGATTATCAGATGTAATTTGAATCCGAAGGACCAACCTGCAGAGCATTTCCTGCGTTTGGAAAGCCCTTCAAATGTCTGATGAATCAAGATTCGTTGGTTATGATAGACACGTAAAGTGTCATAAGGTTTTGTTTCATCCGTAGTAGAGAACTGTCTCGGATGCGGTACACGTGTTTGGAAGGGGCTTGGAATTCAGCCTCCCTCTTTGAGATTGTTATATTGCCATGATGTTTGTTTTGTGATAGATTGTAAGATTGGAACATATGCAAATGGAGATAATTTTTGCATACGACTAATGAAAAATGTAAAGATTGATTGCTTGTCTGTCTCTCTTGTACACGATATGCATAAATTGAGAAATATCTGCCGTACACTTTTATGTTCCTTAATGCTTTGGATGTAAAATGTGCATAATAGTAGTTTTTTTTGCCTATATAGTATTCTTATTTTTATTTATAGTTGAATTTTTGATATTTTATCGGTTTTGTTTTTTGCAACTTTTCATAACTTTACTAAAAATTAATCTTGCTCTTAAACTGGATGTTTTTTATAATGTATAATATTTTTAAAGAAATTACTATGAAAGTTGTTAAGATGTTGATGGCTGTTGCCATCGTTTTATCGGTATTTGGTTGTGGTAGTTCAAAACAGGCGGTAACTCCGGGTGGAAGTACTAAAGGAACGTCCCAAACGCCATGGGGGACTGAATTGAAATTAAATGAATGTCAGATTTTGGCAGAGGAAAGTCCTGCTACCCGTGCCTATGGTGAAGCAACAAATCACAGACTTTCATTTGCTAAGGCTTATGCCGAAGGGCAAGCAAGAGCTGCTTTGGCTCGTGCTGTGAGTGCTATTGTTCGGACAGCTACAAATGAATCCGATTTGCAATGGGAAAAATTTGCGGCTAATGCCGTAGAAGGTCAAAGTGTTGTAGATGAAGGAGCGAAGGGTGATGGTATGGTATTGCAGATTGCAGAAGAAGTCATTGGGAATACGGTTGTGATTAAGACCAATCAATACATGCAACCCAATAGGCAATATCATGTGTTTGTATGTGTAGAATATCAGGGTGATGCAAGTGAAATGGCTAATAAAATTGTGGATAAAATTAGACAACAGATTCCTGATGAAGAGCGGATTAAGATGGAATATCAATTCCAGCAGTTTGAGAAAAAAATTCAAGAAGAACTTGCTAAACAATCTAAGGGTAAATGATATGAATGCAGGCAGGATTGTTATGCTAGTCTGTGTTTATCTACTTGTGCATGTCTACGGACATGCACAAGTAGATATTCAACAAATTAAATCTAGTTCTAATTATTGGTATGCTGAGGGGCAGGGAGTTACAATTGATGATGCTAGTCGGGATGCTTTGTCGCAGATTATTAACCAGATTTCAGTAAGTGTATCATCCAAAACTCAGGAAGTAGATAATAGCGGACAGACAGCAGACGGCGTGACTTATTCTAGTTATACCCAGGAGGGGAGTGTTAAGTCGTTTTCATTTGCTTCTTTGCAAAATGTACATATGATGGTGCTGCATCCTGAACCAGGTGCCAGGGTGTTCCGTTGGGTGGAAAGAGATGAAGTTGATAAGATGTTCGAAAGGCGTAAGAACAAAATCTTGGATTTTGTGGAAACTGGTAAATTGGCAGAACGACATTTGCAAATAGATGATGCTCTTCGTAATTATTATTGGGCGTTGATGCTGGCCAGATCCAATCGCGATGCAGTATATGCTGATTTTAATGGAGAAAGTGTAAATTGCCTTGTTTTTTTACCCATTAAAATTAAATCGGTTTTATCACATTTGAAGGTAAAAATAGGAGAGTGTATAGAACAGGATAATCGCTATTATTTACAAGGAACTTTTACTTACGATGGTAAAGCTGTTTCAAGCCTTCAGTTGAATTATTTTGATGGGCAATCTTTCGTGGGACCTTTGACTGTAAGAGATGGAGCAGCGGAGTTGGAATTATTGTCGTTGCCTGTAAATGAAAAAGTACAGGTCCGCTATGAATACAGCTTTCGTAAGCAAGGCGAGAATCTTGATACAGAGTTGAGAACAATTTTTTCTGAAACGAGTGCTCCTGTAATAGAAAATGCTTTTGTTGAGATTCCTGTGAAAGTAAATGCCCGAAAGGGTATTGTGAAGATGGCTAAGAAGTACGAGAAAGAGGGATTTGCCTCTTCAACGGCTTTGGAACCCTCTGTTGCAGCTGTAGCAACGGAGGCCATTCAGATTAAAAAACGGATTGAGGTTGAAAGCGTAGAGGATGATGCTCCTTTCCAAACGGCAATGCTGGCTGTGGAATCTGCTATTAAACAATGTAATCCAGAACATGCATTTGCTTATTTTACGCCGGAAGGTTATAAGCTTTTTGATCAACTTTTGAAGCATACGGGGCGAATTTCATTAGTCGGCTCCAATCAGCAATATCATTTTGTACGGGCGAACGGGCAGATCGTGGGGAAAGATTGTAAAGTGAAAATTCGCTTTAGTAATGGCCGGTCTTTTATGGAGAAACTTACGTTCCGATTTGATGAGAAAACTAAAAAAATTCAATCGTTGGCATTGGCGCTGACAAAAAAGGCCGAAGATGATATTTTTAATGCGGCTTCTACATGGCCTGAAGTGTCTCGGTATACTATTTTGCAGTTTATGGAGGATTATCAGACTGCTTATTTGCTGCAACGTATAGATTATCTTGACAAGATATTTTCAGATGATGCTATTATCATAACTGGGACTATGCTGAAAACAGCACCTAAGGTACAGGTTGAAGGTTTGCCAGTTGATTTTGGGAAAAATGATATTCAGTATACGCGGTTGAACAAGAGACAGTTTATTGAAAAGCTTCGCACGCATTTTAATGAAAGAGAATATGTTCATCTGACTTTTGAAGATAATGTGACGCAGGTAATTAATGCTCCTAGTTTACCACCCGCAACAGCGTTTGTGATACAAATTCGTCAAATCTATAATTCTCCTGTATATTCAGATCAGGGATATTTAACGCTTGTGTTGGATGCATCCAAGGAACTGCCTATTATTCATGTCAGAATGTGGCAACCCGACAAATCAGATATGATGAGTGTTGAAGAATTTATGAGTAAATTTAAGTTTTAAAAAATGATGTGTGGTATGAAAAGAAATATTTTGTTTTTCATTTTTGTGCTTATGGCCAATTTCATAGTGGGTCAGGAGGCTAATACGACTCAACTAGTGTTGCATTCTTTTAACGAATCGAGGTCTTTTGGTGGAATGGATAACTTGAGTGCTCATTTTATTGATGGTTGGCCTAAAGATGTTAATGGAGATAAGGATTGTGCTTTGGTGAGAATTTCTTTTGAAAATATGCCGAAGGCTGATGCACAAATGGTGAATTTTGATTTTGGCTATAGTGCTCCAATTCGTTCTCGGGTAAATCGGTTGGATGAGCAGAAAAGTGAAATTTGGATTTTTGTAACTCCTTCAAGTGCAGCTTCCATGGAAGCTTCGCTGGATGGGTATGGGAAAAGTAATCGCTTGTCTGATTTGCGCTTGGAGCCCAAGCGAATTTATGATGTAGTGATGAAAAATAATAAAACTTTACCTATAACTATCATTACTCAGCCTGACAAAGCAACGGTATCTTTAGTGGATTTAAAGAAAAGTGCTACTACGCCTGCAACGATTAGTGGGGTTCCTTTAGGTACTCATAAACTCGTTATTAGCATTGACGGTCAAATGGTTGCAGATACACTCATAGAGGTGTCTGATTACAGCACGATGTTTAAGTATGATTTCCGTAAAGAAAAAGAAATTGAATTTGTAAGTGATCCGAGCGGTGCTGATTTGTATTTGAATGATGAATATGTCGGCAAAACCCCAATGAAACTTACTTTGAAATATGCTTCGTATCGCGTGGAAGCCCGGTTAAATGCAGATGAAACGGATGCAAGAGATTTTACTGTAAATGAACTGGTGGAGGATCGTATTGTATTGGAACCTATTGAGAAAAAAACATTTGAGGTTTTCGCGACCTATAATGGCAGTAAGGTTGATGCTGATTTGTATATTGATGGAGAATTGGAAGGACCCAGGCAATCATCATATCAATTGACCAAACCTGTAGGGAAAAAATATATCATGAATATGACGTATGGAGGAAACGGCAAGAAACGAACAATCCGCGTTTCCAGAAATATGGATGTTGAGCAAGAATTTAAGATTCCTGCAAGAAACTCGTTCGTATGGCCTTGGCAGAGAGAATATGACGCTTCCCCTGTGGGATTTTCTATGGGATATGTGACGAAGCAATGGGTTACAAGCGGTGAGGGCTCCAGATTGAAAGAAGATGTGTGGGGAAGAGAAAATAAGAGGTTGCATGGTCTTCAGGTGGGATTGCACTTTCAGCCTTGTTTCAGTTGGGGATTGGGACTCTACTCTGGTTTGTTTTATGAGTATTATATGTCTTGGAACGAAGAAATGAAAGAACAAGGATATATGGATCATTTCCAGGAACATTGTTTGTATATGCCAATCCATGCTTACTATCGCTTACCTTTTGCCAATAAGGTGGCTTTGGCTATTCATGGCGGTATTGGCCTTGATTACGGAATTTATGCTAGTTTCAACTCTACTGAATATGAAAACTCTGAACCTTCAACCGAATATTATGGCTTGGATGGCTGGCCAAAGCGTTTTAATGCATCGGCAGAAATTGGGGTTGGCTTTCGAGTAGGTAAAATTCAGGTGAATGCACAGTATTCAAAGGGATTAAGTGATCACAAGTTTTATTCTGATCAGGGAGAGTTTAAAACTATTCAAAACAAATTGTCACTGACTATTTCTTGGATGTTTAGTGGTAGTTCCTATTAAGCGAAGATGAAAAATGTTATTTTTATACTGTTACTTGTCTTTTCTTTCATTGAAGGGAGGGCACAAGGAAGCTTTGAGGAGTTTAAGAGCAAATTGAATAGTGAGTATTCTCTGTTCAAGAGTGCTCATGAACAGGATTTTGAAAATTTTCGAAAACGCATAAATGAAGAATATGCTGCATTGCTGGAAAAAAGCTGGCGCGAGTTTAATGCGTTAAAGGGCGTGCCTGTTCCTGAAGAAGATGAATTGGTTCCTCCTATCGTTTATCCTGAAGAAGACAAGGATGAAAATTTGGAAGACCGTCCATTGCCGTTTGATGAGGTGATTCCTGTTGTTGAACCTGACCCTCAACCCACTCCAATTACTCCGATTGAGGAAAGACTGAAACCGGTGGATACATGGTTTGATTTTACGTTTTTTAATACAAAGCTGAAGGTTCGGTTGGATAGTAAGAACCAATTTGTCCTGCAACGCTGTGAAGAACGTGATATTGCAAAAGCATGGAATTATTTGGCTTCGGGCGTATATGATAATACTTTGTATGATTGTTTGGAAATTCGTTCACGCTATGAATTGTGTGATTGGGCTTACTTGCTTATGTTGAATGAATTGTCTCAATCTTGTTTTAAGGGCAGGTACAATGAAGCTGTTTTGTTGACTGCTTTTTTGTATTGTCAGTCTGGGTACAAAATGAGGCTTGCCAGTTCCGGAGAACAATTGTTTTTATTGTATGCTAGTAAACATATGATTTATGATAAACCATATTGGACAATTGACGGAGAAATGTTCTATCCTTTTAATTGTACTTTGGAACAGCTTTATATTTGTGATGCGGCTTTCCCGGAGGAAAAACCTCTTTCTTTGCAGATTCAGACAGAACAAAAATTTGGTGTTAAGAGCTCTACTGTTAGAAAATTGCAATCGGAGAGGTATGGAGATATGAAGGCTAACGTCGTAAGTAATGAGAATTTATTGGCTTTTTTAAATTCTTATCCAACTTCAATTATCAATAATGATTTTGGTACGCGTTGGGCTATGTATGCCAATACTCCTTTGAGTAATCAGGCAAAGTCTACTTTGTATCCATCATTGCAGAAGGCGATTCAAGGTAAGGGACAATTGGAAGCTGTTGATAGATTGTTGAACTTTGTTCAAACGGCTTTCGTTTATGAGTATGATGATAAAGTATGGGGGTACGATCGAGCTTTTTTTGCAGACGAAACCCTTTATTATCCATATTGCGATTGCGAAGACCGTTCAATTTTATTTTCACGTTTGGTGAGAGATCTGTTGGAACTTGAGGTCGTATTAATCTATTATCCTGGCCATCTTGCAACTGCTGTACATTTTGATGATGTTGTGACAGGTGATTATGTGACTATAAATGGTAAGCGTTATGTGATATGCGATCCTACTTATATAGGGGCTCCTGTTGGGGCAACGATGCCTAAGATGGATAATGCGAAAGCGAAAATTATTTTGTTATCATGACCCATTTTATATTATTTAGGCATAGGATAGTATATTCTTCTTGATTGCTTGAATATTGAGTAGTCGTTCGTATTGTGTTTAAAAACATTCTTTGATTATTTGTTCGTTTCCCGAATAAATCGTTTCTTTGTAGAAATATCCATACGTTTATGAAAGGAAGGGAAACGGGAACCGGTTTTTATCATTGTTCAGACGAATTTTATTCGCCGGCCGAAGGCTTTTCCCTTTCCGGAAAGATATTTAGTTCTTTGGAAGATGCGTTGTCCGTTGTCGGATGGCGCATTTTTTTTATTCAGACCAACCTTCAAGGTGGTTTAAAAGCGATTTAAAAACGATTTAAAACAACTTATAAAGAGAAACCATGAAGAATAATTTGAAGAAAGTGCTTGTCTTGGGTTCCGGTGCGCTCAAGATAGGCCAGGCCGGAGAGTTCGACTACTCCGGTTCGCAGGCGCTGAAAGCCTTGCGCGAAGAGGGTATCAGCTCCGTGCTGGTGAACCCCAACATCGCTACCATCCAGACTTCCGAAGGCATCGCCGACCAGGTGTACTTCCTGCCGGTGACCCCCTATTTTGTGGAACAGATCATCAAGAAGGAGCGCCCCGACGGCATCCTGCTGGCCTTCGGTGGACAGACGGCGCTCAACTGTGGCACGGAACTCTATCGGAAAGGCGTGCTCCAGCAGTATGGCGTGCGCGTCTTGGGTACCTCCGTGGAGGCCATCATGAATACCGAGGACCGCGACCTCTTCGTGAAGAAGCTCGACGAAATCCCGATGAAGACCCCCAAGAGCCATGCCGTGGAGAGCATGAAGGCCGCCCTCGAGGCTGCCCGCGAGATAGGCTATCCCGTCATGGTGCGTTCGGCCTACGCCCTGGGCGGGCAGGGCAGCGGCATCTGTCCCGACGAGGAATCGTTCCTGAAGCTGGCCGAGAGCTCGTTCACCTTCTCCAAGCAGATTCTGGTGGAAGAGTCGCTCAAGGGTTGGAAGGAAATTGAGTTCGAAGTGATCCGCGACGCCAACGACCACTGCTTCACCGTGGCCAGCATGGAGAACTTCGTCCCCCTGGGCATTCACACGGGCGAGAGCATCGTGGTGGCGCCCACCTGTTCGCTCACCGACGAGCAGGTAGAGACGCTGCAGGCCCTGTCGCGTCAGTGTGTCCGCCACCTGAACATCGTGGGCGAGTGCAACATCCAGTATGCCTTCAATGCCGAGACCAACGACTACCGCGTCATCGAGGTCAACGCCCGCCTGAGCCGTTCGTCGGCCCTGGCGTCCAAGGCCACCGGCTATCCGCTGGCTTTCGTGGCCGCCAAGATTGCCCTGGGCTACACGCTCGACCAGATCGGCGAGATGGGCACGCCCAACTCCGCCTACGTCGCTCCGCAGCTCGACTACCTCATCTGCAAGATACCCCGCTGGGACCTGACGAAGTTTGTCGGCGTGAGCCGCGAGATCGGTTCCAGCATGAAGTCCGTGGGCGAAATCATGTCCATCGGCCGTTCCTTCGAGGAGATTATCCAGAAGGGCCTGCGCATGATCGGCCAGGGCATGCACGGCTTCGTGGGCAACGAAGGTACCCGCTTCGACGACCTCGACCACGAGCTGTCCCATCCCACCGACCTGCGCATCTTTGCCATCGCCCAGGCGTTGGAGGAGGGCTATGCCATCGACCGCATCTACGAGCTGACCAAGATTGATCCCTGGTTCCTGGGCAAGCTGAAGAACATCGTCGACTACAAGCACACGCTTTCCCAATATAATAAGGTGGAAGACATCCCCGCCGACGTGCTGCGTCAGGCCAAGGTGCTGGGCTTCTCCGACTTCCAGATAGCCCGCTTCGTGCTCCATCCCACGGGCAACATGGAGAA
Source organism: Mediterranea massiliensis (assembly GCA_958402075.1). Classification (GTDB taxonomy): domain Bacteria; phylum Bacteroidota; class Bacteroidia; order Bacteroidales; family Bacteroidaceae; genus Bacteroides; species Bacteroides massiliensis_D. The sequence goes on from CATXSD010000030.1 coordinate 23,083, forward strand.
GGAGAACCTCCAGGTGCGCGCCCGCCGCAAGGAGCTGGGCATCCTGCCGGCTGTGAAGCGCATCAACACCGTGGCCAGCGAGCATCCCGAGCTCACCAACTACCTCTACATGACCTATGCCGTCGAGGGCTACGACGTGAACTACTACAAGAACGAGAAGTCCGTCGTCGTGCTCGGTTCGGGCGCCTACCGCATCGGCTCCAGTGTGGAGTTCGACTGGTGCTCGGTCAACGCCATCCAGACGGCCCGCAAGCTGGGCTACAAGTCCATCATGATCAACTACAACCCCGAGACCGTATCCACCGACTACGACATGTGCGACCGCCTCTACTTCGACGAGCTGTCGTTCGAGCGCGTGCTCGACGTCATCGACCTCGAGCAGCCGCGCGGTGTCATCGTTTCCGTGGGCGGCCAGATACCGAACAACCTGGCTATGAAGCTCTACCGTCAGTCGGTGCCCGTGCTGGGTACGTCGCCCGTCTCCATCGACCGTGCCGAGAACCGCAACAAGTTCTCCCACATGCTCGACCAGCTGGGCATCGACCAGCCCGCCTGGCAGGAGCTGACCAGCCTCGAAGACGTCAAGGGCTTTGTGGCCAAGGTGGGCTATCCCGTCCTGGTGCGTCCGTCCTACGTCCTCTCGGGAGCGGCCATGAACGTCTGCTACGACGAAGACGAGCTGCAGGAGTTCCTCAAGATGGCCGCCGAGGTGTCCAAGGAATACCCCGTCGTCGTGTCGCAGTTCCTGCAGAACACCAAGGAAATCGAGTTCGACGCCGTGGCACAGAACGGTGAGATTGTCGAATACGCCATCTCCGAGCACGTCGAGTTTGCCGGCGTACACTCCGGCGACGCCACGCTGGTGTTCCCCGCCCAGAAGATCTACTTCGCCACGGCCCGCCGCATCAAGAAGATCAGCCGCCAGATAGCCAAGGAGCTGAACATTTCCGGTCCGTTCAACATCCAGTACCTGGCCCGCAACAACGAGGTCAAGGTCATCGAGTGCAACCTCCGTGCCTCGCGTTCGTTCCCCTTCGTCAGCAAGGTGCTGAAGCGCAACTTCATCGAGACCGCCACCCGCATCATGCTCGACGCCCCCTATACCAAGCCCGACAAGTCGGCCTACGACATCGACTGGATCGGCGTGAAGGCCTCGCAGTTCTCCTTCTCGCGTCTGCACAAGGCCGACCCCGTGCTGGGTGTCGACATGTCGTCTACCGGCGAGGTGGGCTGTCTGGGCGACGACTTCTCCGAGGCCCTGCTCAACGCCATGATTGCCACCGGCTTCAAGATTCCTTCTCCCGAGAAGGGCGTGATGTTCTCCAGCGGCGCCATGAAGTCCAAGGTCGACCTGCTCGACGCCAGCCGCATGCTCTACTCCAAGGGCTACAAGATTTATGCCACGGCCGGTACGGCAGCCTTCCTCAACGCCCACGGCGTGGACACCATCCCGGTGTTCTGGCCCGACGAACGTCCCCATGCCGAGAACAACGTGATGAAGATGATTTCCGAGCACAAGTTCGACCTCATTGTCAACATCCCGAAGAACCACACCAAGCGTGAGCTGACCAACGGCTACCGGATCCGTCGCGGGGCCATCGACCACAATATCCCGCTGATCACCAACGCCCGCCTGGCCAGTGCCTTCATCGAGGCCTTCTGCACCATGAAGCTGGAGGATATCCAGATCAAGAGCTGGCAGGAGTATAAATGAATGGGTAATTGATCATTGATTCTTGGTCATTGAACCTTTACGGCCTGTCATCCCGACCTTGAGCCGTGATCCATAGAGGGGTATGATACGTGCCTTTTGTGGATCCCGCCTCAAGTGCGGGATGACTTTTTTTATCCGTTTCGCTTGTACTGGCCTTTCGTTTGGTCGTGGCGGTTACTTTGATCTGTTTGTGTAAATATTGCTTATCCGGCTTAATTTGGAAAAATAATGGCATGTAATTATACTTATTTCATTGTTTTAGTGTATATTTGTGCTATTGAATAATGTCTATTTGGCGTATGGAATATACAGAATTGCTGGAAAAGCAAATAATAGGACGATTAAAAGTTGATAATCCGTGGTGGTTGGAGGGGAAAATTCCAGACTATTACAATCAAATGTCCCCTCGTTTATATCTAAACATATTTATGCCTTTGGTTAAGGCGGTAGATCCTCGTAGGGCATTGATACTTATGGGCCCTCGAAGGGTGGGGAAAACTGTCATGATGTTCCATGCTATACAGCAGTTGATAAATGATGGGGTGCCGGCTCAAAATATTATTTATATCTCTGTTGAAACTCCAATATATAATAAGATCTATTTAGAGCAGCTTTTCACCTTGGCTTGTCAGACTTTAGGTAAAAATCCGACACAAGAGAAAATGTATGTGTTTTATGATGAGATACAATATCTTAAAGAATGGGAAGTTGATTTGAAGTCGTTAGTTGATACTTATCTTAATGTTAAGTTCATAGCCTCAGGTTCAGCTGCGGCAGAGCTTAAAAAGAGGAGTGATGAAAGTGGTGCAGGACGTTTTACGGATTTTAGTTTGCCTCCGCTGACATTTTATGAATATATACATCTCAAAGGATATTCGAGTATAATGATATCTGAAACGTTGGATTGGCATGGAATTCAGGCGGGTGTCTATCAGGCAATACATATAGATAAATTGAATGAACTGTTTATAGATTATATTAATTATGGAGGATATCCTGAGGTTGTATTTTCGGATAAAATAAGAGAAAACCCTGGGCAGTTTATCAGACATGACATTATAGATAAAGTTTTGCTACGTGATTTGCCGAGCCTTTATGGGATAAGTGATGTTCAGGAACTGAATTCTTTATTTACTATGATTGCGTATCATTCGGGAGTTCAATTTACTTATGAAAGGTTGTCAAAAGAATCGGGCGTGAAGAAAGAAACTTTAAAAAAGTATATTAATTACCTGGAGGCCGCTTTCCTCATTAAAGTGATACGTAGAACAGACGACACAGCCAAACAATATCAGCGGGAAACCCAATTCAAGATCTATCTTACAAATCCATCGTTGAGGTGTGCCTTGTTTCAACCCATTAGGGAACAAGATATTGAAATCGGCGATATGGTTGAAACGGCGATATATGCGCAATGGATTCCAAGACAGGGCGTCGAACTGCGTTATGCTAATTGGAGAATTGGTAGACAACAAGGGGAAGTTGATATCGTCGGATTGAATATTGCACGGCAAAAGCCCAATTGGGCTGTAGAAATTAAGTGGACAGATCGTTATTATGACAATCCGCGGGAGTTGGTCTCTCTTAGAACTTTTATGGAGAGAAACCAAATGGATTACGCATTGGTAACCAGTATCAATAAAACTGGGAGTAAGCGTATAGATAATATTACCTTGCAGTTTATTCCGGCTGCATGTTATGCTTATATTGTAGGTGAGAATACAATTAATCAAACGAAATCGTCCTATGGTTTATAACTAGATAAATCCAAATAAGCATGCCAAAATGTGCTTATTTTGATTTGTCAATGCAAGTTGTTTATAGACAGGTGTTTATATGGGTAAAATAAAGAGTGCCCATGGCCGTTTTGGGTCGATGAAAGGTGTACGTTCCCCTCATCGACCACAACATCCCGCTGATCACCAACGCCCGCCTGGCCAGTGCCTTCATCGAGGCCTTCTGCACCATGAAGCTGGAGGATATCCAGATCAAGAGCTGGCAGGAGTATAAATGAATGGGTAATTGATCATTGAAACTCTTGGTGACGAGGCTGTGCAGGAATTATTTTACCACAGATTACCCGGATTATCACAGATTGTCCGATTGGATGAATCCGTGTTCATCTGTGTAATCTGTGGTGAGTTGTTGCACAGCCTCTTTTTTTGATTATCCTTTCTTCTTTTCGGGTATTTATTGTGTGTATCGAAATAAAAACCCGAAAAAAGTGCGCCGAATGTTTGCAGATATCAAAAATAGTCGTACCTTTGCAGCGCTTTTGAAACGAAAGTGACGGGCGTTTAGCTCAGCTGGTTCAGAGCATCTGCCTTACAAGCAGAGGGTCGGC
>CATXSD010000031.1 GCA_958402075.1 Mediterranea massiliensis
CTGCTGAAGGGCGACCTCGGCAAGCTGTCCGAAGCCCTGCGCCTCTCCCACCTCACTGTGCGCACCATCCGGCAGAACCTGTTTTGGGCCTTCATCTATAATATCATAGGTGTGCCCGTTGCCGCCGGTGTGCTCTACCCCGTCTGCGGCTTCCTGCTCAACCCCATGATAGCGGGAGCGGCCATGGCGTTCAGCAGCGTCAGCGTGGTGACAAACAGCCTGCGGCTGAAGCGCAAGCGGCTGGACTGACATTCATTTTGAGAAAGCATCTCCCCGCAACACGACCTCAGCTTTTTGGAGTAGCGGAGAAGTGAACCGGATGCGGATGTCTCCCGCTTCACCCGTGGCCTGCACATAAGCCAGGAGGCGTCCGCGCCACACGCGCTGACGGTGGTCGCGATGTTCGGACATATCGCTGTTATTCCCGTTCTCCAGGCCAAGCAGACGCGCGGGGCCTTCGATGCGGCAGGTGATTTCGTTATCGGCCAGGCGAACCGGTATCCCCTGCTCGTCCACCACTTCCACCAGCACATGGGCCACCCGGCGGTCGGCCGACAACGTGTCGCAATCCGCCGTGACACACAGGGCGTAAGGCAGCCCGGACGAACGGACAGCATACGATGACAAGACTTTTCCGGCCTCATCGCAGCCCTCGGCACGCAGCTCGCCTGCCTCGTAGGGAATGTCCCAATGAATGATGCCACTCTTTGCATCGTAGGGCTTCATCTCGCCCACCACCTTGTCATTGAGCAGCAGCCGGGCCTGCGGAGCGTTGGTATAGCACACCACCCGTATCTGCTGCCCCGATTCATAGTTCCAGATGTCCCAGGCATCGGGCGACAGATAGTCGCGCTTCGGATAGGTACCGATGTAGGTGACGGGCTTCTCGCTCCACAACGCTGCGCGATGATGGCCGCGCGGCTTCGGCAGGCTGGCGAAATCGAGCAGACCGGTACCCAGTCCGCGCGAAGGCCATGCACCCGCTTCACCCAGATAGTCAGTGCCCGTCCAGACAAACTGTCCGAAGATGAAATCCCTGTCTTTCACAGCCTGCCAGGCCCCGATGCCCGAACCCGTCTCACTGCCGTAGATGACGCGGCCGGGATAGGCGGCATGGTCTTCATCGTAGCGGTTCTCCGTATAGTTGTAGCCCACTACATCCACGGCCTCGGGATAGGCGGTCTGGTTGGACATCACCACGCCGGCCAGGGCACCCGTCACGGGACGGCTCTTGTCTACCGCCCGCACGCAGGCCGCCAGCCGTTGGGCAATGACACCGATGCGCATGGCATCGGGCGCGTCGGGCTTGTAGCCGCCGAACATGGGTTGGTTGATGGCTGCTCCGGCTCCGTCCAGAATGGGATGCGAATAGGGGTCGTTCGGATAATCCACCTCATTGCCGATGCTCCACAGGAAGATGGAAGGATGGTTGCGGTCTCGGCGCACCATGTCCGTGACATCTTGCTCGATCCATTCTTCAAAGAAATCGAACGAACCCTGATAGCCGGGGTCGCCCTTGTTCCATCCCTTGATCCACTTGCGCTTGGGAAACTCCCATTCGTCCGAAGCCTCGTCCATCACAAGCAAGCCAAGGCGGTCGCACAGGTCGTAGACAACCGGAGCCTGCGGGTTATGGCTCATACGGATGGCATTGGCACCGAGGTATTTCTTGAGATTCGTCAGACGGCGTTCCCACACTTCGGGCGGCACTACGGCTCCCAGCACACCGGCATCGTGGTGCAGGCAGACACCCTTCACCTTCATCCAGCGGCCGTTCAGGGCAAAGCCCTTGTCCGGGTCGAACTCCAGCATGCGCAGGCCGACTTTCGTTTCGCTCCCGTCCAGCCGCTTGCCGTCGGCCAGCAGTTCCGTTTTCAACGTATATAGATAAGGTGTATCCAGGTCCCAACGTTTCGGGCGGTTCACCTGCAACGTCAGCGTCCGCTTGGTCAGACCAACCTTACCATCGGACACACGGCCGGAAGCCTGTGCCACCTGCCGTCCCTCAGCATCCAGCAACGTAGTCCTTACTTCCAGGCGGTCCGTAGCCTCCACATGCTTCTCCACTTCCACATCGACGGCAATCGTCGCCCTGCGGTCGGTCAGTGAGGTGGCCTGCCACCCGATGCCCCATTGGGCAAAGTGAACGTCGGGGGCCGATACCATCCATACATCGCGGTAGATGCCCGACCCCGTATACCAACGCGAATCGGCCGAGCGGCTATGGTCCACCCGCACGGCCAGCACATTGTCGCCCTCCTTCAGATAGGGCGTCAGGTCGTACATGAACGAGATGTAACCATTGGGCCTCTTGCCCAGCAAATAGCCGTTCAGATACACCTCACTGCGATTGTAAACCCCTTCGAAATAAATGTAATGCCGGGCCGCATCGTCCATCACCCGAAAATGCTTGCGATACCAGCCGATTCCTCCGGGCAGATAACCGGTACAGCTGGCCAGGTCGGGCGAGAGCTGCCCTTCGATAGACCAGTCGTGCGGCAGGTCGAGCTTGCGCCAACGGCTGTCATCATACCCCTCTCCGACAGCCGCCGAATCGTCGGCCAACTGGAAAAGCCATCCGTCGTTGAAGTTCGCAGCCTTGCCGAAAGAGACCTGCGCTTCCAGCCGGAGGCTGAACAGAAAAGTAAATGTGATAAAAAAGATAATGTGTTTCATCATATATGCCCTGTCTATAATTAATAATCTTCATACAACCATTCGAGCTACAAAAATATACATTTCATTCAAAATAAAAAATCCATACCCGACAAAAAACAGACGTACAGATACTGCCATACGGTTCATCAGCAAAATCTGAAGATATATTCCCCAAGAAAGCGAGCAAAATATCTCTGAAAACTTTATCTTTGTCCCCCAAGAGAAAAAACATCAAAAACTTAGCAAAACAAATTATGGCAACGTACAAAAGAATCTTACTGAAGCTCAGCGGCGAGAGCTTGATGGGCGAGAAGCAGTATGGCATCGACGAAAAACGTCTGGCCGAATATGCAGCACAGATCAAGGAAATACATCAGATGGGCGTGCAGATAGGTATCGTCATCGGCGGAGGAAACATCTTCCGCGGGCTGAGCGGGGCTTCAAAAGGCTTCGACCGCGTGAAGGGCGACCAGATGGGCATGCTGGCCACCGTCATCAACAGCCTGGCATTGAGCTCGGCCCTGGTAGCCGCCGGCGTCAAGGCCCGTGTGCTGACCGCCGTCCGCATGGAGCCCATCGGCGAATTCTACAACAAGTGGCGCGCCATCGAGTGCATGGAGGCTGACGAAGTGGTCATCATGTCTGCCGGCACAGGCAACCCGTTCTTCACCACCGACACAGGTTCTTCGCTGCGCGGCATCGAGATTGAAGCCGACGTGATGCTGAAGGGTACACGCGTGGACGGCATCTATACCGCCGACCCGGAAAAGGACCCGACGGCCACGAAATTCCACGACATCACCTATGACGAAGTGCTGCGCCGCGGCCTCAAGGTGATGGACCTCACCGCTACCTGCATGTGCAAGGAGAACAACCTGCCCATCATCGTCTTCGACATGGACACGGTGGGCAACCTGAAGAAAGTCATGGCCGGCGAGGAAATCGGCACGCTGGTACACAACTGAAAAAGCAATGCTTTCCATCGGGGAAAGCAATGCTTTGCACCAGGGAAAGCGATGTTTTCCTTCAGACGGACAACGGTCTTCCGAATCAAAAAAAGACCTGCAATGTTGCAAAAGAAGGAATAATACGCTACATTTGCTCTACTAATTAAAAAAACAATCATTCCATAAAGAACGAAGCGATATGAAAGACGTAAAAGACATCCTGAACGAAGCGCAGGAGAAAATGGACATGGCCATCATGTATCTGGAAGAAACACTGGCCCACATCCGTGCCGGCAAGGCTGACATCCGCCTGCTGGACGGCATCCGCGTAGACTCCTACGGCAGCATGGTGCCCATCAACAACGTGGCCGCCGTGACCACTCCCGATGCACGCAGCATCGCCATCAAGCCGTGGGACAAGTCGATGTTCCGCATCATCGAGAAGGCCATCATCGACTCCGACCTGGGCATCATGCCCGAGAACAACGGCGAAATCATCCGCATCGGCATCCCACCTCTGACGGAAGAGCGCCGCAAACAGCTGGCCAAGCAGTGCAAGGGCGAAGGCGAAACAGCCAAGGTGAGCGTGCGCAACGCCCGCCGCGATGCCATCGACCAGCTGAAGAAAGCCGTCAAGGAAGGCCTCGCCGAAGATGCACAGAAGGGCGGCGAAGAGAAGCTGCAGAAGGTACACGACAAGTACATCAAGCAGATTGACGAAATGCTGGCCGCCAAGGACAAGGAAATCATGACTGTATAACAATTGATAATTGATAATGGAGAATGGATAAGGGTGTTTATTGGCAAAGTTCAATTCTCAATTATCAATTCTCCATTATCCATTCTCAATTCTCAATTCAATGAAGGGGCTCGTCATCAAGAACACAGGCAGCTGGTATCTCGTCAAGACAGAAGACGGGCGGTGTGTCGAATGCAAAATCAAAGGAAACTTCCGCCTGAAGGGTATCCGCAGCACCAACCCGGTAGCTGTGGGCGACTACGTGCAAATCATTCTCAACCAGGAAGGCACCGCCTTCATCAGCGAAATCGAAGACCGCAAGAACTACATCATCCGACGGGCGTCCAACCTGTCGAAGCAGTCGCACATCATCGCCGCCAACCTCGACCAGTGCATGCTCATCGTTACCGTCAACTATCCCGAAACGTCGACCACCTTCATCGACCGCTTCCTCGCCTCGGCCGAAGCCTACCGCATCCCCGTGAAGCTCATCTTCAACAAGATAGATGCTTACGATGAAGACGACCTCCACTACCTGGACAGCCTCGTCCACCTCTACACCACCATCGGTTACCCCTGCTTCAAGGTATCGGCCACGCAAGGCACAGGCATCGACCTCCTCAAGGCTGAACTGAGCGGCCGCGTCACCCTCCTGTCGGGCAATTCGGGCGTGGGCAAGTCCACCCTTCTCAACGCCATCCTACCCGATGCTGCCGCACGCACGGGCGAAATCTCCACCGCCCACAACAAGGGCATGCACACCACCACCTTCTCCGAAATGTTTCCCCTCGAAGGCGGCGGTTACCTCATCGACACGCCGGGCATCAAGGGCTTCGGCACCTTCGACATGGAAGAGGAAGAAATCGGACACTATTTCCCCGAAATATTCAAAGCCTCGGCCGATTGCCGCTACGGCAACTGCACCCACCGCCACGAGCCGGGTTGTGCCGTACGCCGCGCTGTCGAGGAACACTACATCAGCGAGTCGCGCTACCAGTCGTATCTCAGCATGCTCGAGGACAAGGAAGAAAGCAAGTATCGGACAGGCTACTGAAATAATGCCGTACCTTTATGTTAACAAAGCATAATCCATTTTTTCTTCATTAAACCTTCACGCATCAAAGCTGTCCTATCGAAAGGCTGATTTATATACTAATACCACGAACAACTGAAAGAATGAAGAAGAGAGTAAAATGGAGCCTCGTCGCCCTTGTCGGTGCCGGGCTGATAGGATGGGGTGTCTATTCGCAAATGCCCCAACCGAACGAAGAACTGGCGGAAGCCGATCAAGTAATGACCACCCAAAGTCGGGGAAAGAAAGCGCTGAACATCAACGCCGTCGTCGTACGTCCCCGCATCCTGACCGATGAAGTGCCCATCATCGGCAGCCTCATCCCCGACGAAGAAGTAAACCTGTCCTTCGAGACCTCGGGCAAAATCGTTGAAATCAATTTCGAGGAAGGCACCACCGTGCAGAAAGGCCAGCTGCTGGCCAAGGTGAACGACCGTCCCCTGCAAGCCCAGCTGCAACGACTGGTTTCGCAACTGAAGCTGGCCGAAGACCGTGTGTTCCGCCAAGACGCCCTGCTGAAGCGCGATGCCGTCAGCCAAGAAGCCTACGAGCAGGTCAAGACCGAACTGGCCACCCTGAACGCCGACATCGAAAGCGTCGAGGCACAGATAGCCCAAACCGAGCTGCGTGCCCCCTTCGACGGCATCATCGGCTTGCGCCAGGTGAGCGTCGGCACCTACGCCTCGCCCACCACCATCGTGGCCAAGCTCACCAAAATTTCTCCCCTGAAGCTGGAGTTCTCCGTATCCGAACGCTATGCCCGCGACATCCAGGTGGGCACCAACCTCACCTTTACGCTGGAAGGCTCGCTGGACACCTACCACGCACAAGTCTACGCCCGCGAGTCGAGTCTCGACATCAACACGCACACCCTGACCGTGCGTGCCCTCTACCCCAACCCCAGCGGCATCATGCCCGGCCGCTATGCTTCCATCACCCTGAAGAGGCAGGAATACAAGGATGCGCTGGCCATTCCCTCGCAGGCCATTGTCCCCGAAATGGGCAAGGACAAGGTGTTCCTCTACCGTTCGGGCAAGGCCGAACCGGTGGAAATCGTTACCGGTATCCGCACGGACGCACTGGTACAGGCCGTCAAGGGACTGGCTGCTGGCGACACCGTCATCATATCGGGCACCCAGCAGCTCCGCACAGGTATGGACGTAACCATCGACCACATCGAATAAAAGAAGAATGAAGAACGAAGGATGAAGATTCACAAAGGAATCCCACTTCAATCGATTCCATCTTCATTCGTCAGACGTCATTCCTATTTTTCTAATTTCTAACTCTTCATTGAAATGAACATATCCGAACTAAGCATACGCCGCCCCGTATTGTCAACGGTACTGACCATCATCATCCTGCTTTTCGGCTTCATCGGTTATACCTACCTCGGCGTGCGCGAATATCCGTCGGTGGACAATCCCATCATCTCCGTGTCCTGCTCGTACACGGGTGCCAACGCCGACGTTATCGAGAACCAGATTACCGAACCGCTGGAGCAGAACATCAACGGCATCCCCGGCATCCGCTCCCTGACCAGCGTAAGCCAGCAGGGACAGAGTCGCATCACCGTCGAATTCGAGCTGTCCGTCGACCTGGAGACTGCCGCCAACGACGTACGCGACAAGGTGTCACGTGCCCAGCGCTACCTGCCCCGCGACTGCGACCCGCCCACCGTATCGAAAGCCGATGCCGACGCCGTTCCCATCCTGATGGTAGCCCTGCAGAGCAACAAACGCTCCCTGCTCGAACTGAGCGAGATAGCCGACCTCACCGTGAAGGAACAGCTTCAGACCATCTCCGACGTGAGCAGCGTCAGCATCTGGGGTGAAAAGAAATACTCCATGCGCCTGTGGCTCGACCCGACCAAGATGTCGGGCTACGGCATCACGCCCGTCGACGTCAAGGATGCCATCGACCGCGAGAACATCGAACTTCCCTCGGGCAGCATCGAAGGCAACACCACCGAACTGACCATCCGCACCCTGGGACTGATGCACACGCCCGAAGAGTTCAACAACCTCATCATCAAGGAAGATGCCAACCGCATCATCCGCTTCAGCGACATCGGTCGTGCCGAACTGGGAGCCGCCGACATCAAGAGCTACATGAAGATGAACGGCGTGCCGATGGTGGGCGTCGTGGTCGTTCCCCAGCCGGGTGCCAACCACATCCAGATAGCCGATGCCGTGTACGAGCGCATGGAGCGCATGAAGAAAGACCTGCCCGAAGACGTCAGCTACAGCTACGGCTTCGACAACACCAAGTTCATCCGCGCCTCCATCAGTGAGGTGGAAAGCACCGTGTACGAGGCCTTCGTGCTGGTCATCATCATCATCTTCCTCTTCCTGCGCGACTGGCGCGTCACGCTGGTGCCCTGCATCGTCATCCCCGTGTCGCTCATCGGTGCCTTCTTCGTAATGTACGTGGCAGGTTTCTCCATCAACGTGCTGACGATGCTGGCCGTCGTCCTTTCCGTCGGTCTGGTAGTGGACGACGCGATTGTGATGACCGAGAACATTTACGTCCGCATCGAGAAGGGCATGCCGCCCAAGGAAGCGGGTATCGAGGGTGCCAAGGAAATCTTCTTTGCCGTCATCTCGACCACCATCACGCTGGTGGCCGTGTTCTTCCCCATCGTCTTCATGGAGGGGACGACGGGCCGCCTCTTCCGTGAATTCAGCTTCGTCATTTCGGGCTCCATCATCATTTCCTCGTTTGCAGCCCTCACCTTCACGCCGATGCTGGCCACCAAGCTGCTGAAACGCCAGGAACAGAAGAACTGGTTCTACCGCAAGACGGAACCCTTCTTTGACGGGCTGAACCGCTTGTACAGCCGTTCGCTCGCGGCTTTCCTGCGCAAACGCTGGATTGCCCTGGTGTTCACCCTCATCACCTTCGGCGTCATCTTCGTCCTGTGGAACCGCATCCCCGCCGAGATGGCTCCGCTGGAAGACCGTTCACAAATCAACATCAACACCATCGGTGCCGAAGGCGTCAGCTACGAATACATCCGTGACTACACGGAGCACATCAACGATGTGGTTGACTCCATCATTCCCGATGCAGCCGCCGTCACAGCCCGCGTGTCCAGCGGAAGCGGCAATATCCGTATCACGCTAAAGGACATCCGCGACCGCGACTATTCACAGATGGACGTGGCCGAAAAGCTGTCGCAGGCCGTCAAGCGGGAAACGCAGGCACGCGCCTTCGTACAGCAGTCGTCGTCCTTCGGCGGACGCCGCGCCAGCATGCCTGTACAATATGTATTGCAGGCCACCAACCTTGAAAAACTGCAGGAAGTGCTACCCAAGTTCATGGAACGTGTCTACGAAAACGATGTCTTCCAGATGGCCGACGTCGACCTGAAGTTCAGCAAACCCGAAGCCCGCATCAGCATCAACCGCGACAAGGCCGGTGCCATGGGTGTCAGCACCAAGAACATTGCCCAAACCCTGCAATACGGCTTGAGCGGACAGCGCATGGGCTACTTCTACATGAACGGCAAGCAATATGAGATCTTGGGAGAAATCAACCGCCAGCAACGCAACCGGCCGGCCTACCTGGTGGGCCTGTACATCCGCAACGACGCAGGCGACATGATCCAGCTCGACAACCTCGTGGAACTGGTCTACGGCACGGCTCCCCCGAAGCTGTACCGCTACAACCGCTTCGTGTCGGCCACAATCTCTGCCGGCCTGGCCGAAGGGAAGACCATCGGACAGGGACTGGACGAGATGGACAAGATAGCCGACGAGGTGCTGGACGAAACCTTCCGCACAGCCCTGGCGGGCGACTCGAAGGACTATAGCGAGAGCGCCTCCAGCCTGATGTTCGCCTTCATCCTGGCCATCTTCCTCATCTACCTGATTCTGGCAGCCCAGTTCGAGAGCTTCAAGGATCCGCTCATCATCATGCTCACCGTGCCGCTGGCCATTGCGGGCGCGCTGATCTTCATGTCGATAGGCGGGATTACGATGAACATCTTCAGCCAGATCGGCATCATCATGCTCATCGGCCTGGTGGCCAAGAACGGCATTCTGATTGTCGAGTTTGCCAACCAGAAGCAGGAAGCGGGCGAAGACAAGATGCAGGCCATCCGCGACGCCTCGCTCCAACGCCTCCGCCCCATCCTGATGACGAGTGCCTCGACCATCATCGGCCTCATCCCGCTGGCCTTTGCCACAGGCGAAGGCGCCAACCAACGCATTGCCATGGGTACGGCCGTCGTAGGCGGCATGCTGGTGTCCACCCTGCTCACCATGTACATCGTACCCGCCATCTACAGTTATGTATCCACCAACCGAAGTAAAGTAAGAAAGATATGAAACGCATCCTATTGTCTACGATAGTCGTCCTCTGTGCCCTGTCTGCCATACAGGCACAGCAGGCAGTCACCTATACCCTGAAGTCGTGCCTTGAAGAAGGGCTCCTCAACAACTACTCCCTGCGCATCACGCACAACGAGGAGCAGATCAGCCAGAACAACGCCACCCTGGCCAATGCCGGTGCCCTGCCTACCGTCGACCTGACGGGCGGCTACCAGGCCAGTCTGGACAATACCAGCAGCAAGGTGAGAAGCACCGGCCTGACGGAAAAGCAGCACAACGTCTTCGACCAGACCATCGATGCCGGCATCGACCTCAACTGGACCATCTTCGACGGATTCAACATCTCCACCACCTACCAGCAGCTGAAGCTGCTCCGCGAACAGGGAGAGACCAATACCCGCATCGCGCTGGAGGACTTCATCGCCTCGCTCACCGCCGAATACTACAACTTCATCCAGCAGAAAATCCGCATGAAGAACCTGCTCTATGCCGTCCGGCTCTCCAAGGAACGCCTGCGCATCGTGGAGGCACGCTACCATGTGGGCAACTTCTCGCGCCTGGACTACCAACAGGCCAAGGTGGACTTCAACGCCGACAGTGCCCAGTACATGAAGCAGCAGGAGCTGCTCCACACTTCGCGCATCAACCTGAACGAGCTGATGGGCAACGAGAACGTGGACCAGCTCATCCTGACGCACGACAGCGTCATCGATGTCAACTCTTCGCTCGATTTCGAGGAGCTCTGGCAAGCCACCCTGAAAGTCAATTCGTCCCTGCTGAAGGCCGACCAGAACACCCGGCTGGCACAGATGGACTACAAGAAGGTGAACTCGCGCAACTATCCCTACGTGCGCCTGAACGCCGGATACGGCTATACGTTCAATAAATACGACATCAACAGCTACAGCCAGCGCAACAACTTCGGATTCAGCGGCGGAGTGACCATCGGCTTCAACATCTTCGACGGCAACCGCAAGCGCGAACGGCGCAACGCCAGCATCGCCGTGAAGAACGCACGCCTGCAACGCGACGAGCTGGAACTCTCCCTGCGGGCCGACCTGAGCAACCTGTGGCAGGCCTACCGCAACAACTTGGAGATGCTGAACCTGGAGCGGCAGAACCTCGTCGCCGCCAAGGACAACCACGAAATCGCCATGGAACGCTACATGCTGGGCAACCTTTCGGGTATCGAGATGCGCGAAGCACAGAAGAGCCTGCTCGACGCCGAAGAGCGCATCCTAACAGCCGAGTACAACACCAAGCTCTGCGAAATCTCCCTGCTGCAAATCAGCGGAAAAGTGACAAAATACTTGGACTTGTAAAACCCGCTTCCATTCGTAAGATTTATTTTGAAAGAGCTGTCGTTTTATTTCACATATCTTTTTAACTTTGCAGGCGCAACCCTTGAAAAACGACATGAACTCTATCCAACAAATGAATCTTACCCATATGAAACACAGCATTTGTCTAAGCTTGGGCATGGCAACGCTGCTCAGCGTATCTTCCTGCCGGCAGGCTGCATACCAACAGCCGCAGGCTCCCATCCAGGAAGTATCCTTTACCCAAGTCCATCTGACCGACAGCTTCTGGTCGCCCAGAATTGAAACCAACCGGACGGTATCCATCCCGTCAGCCTTCCGCGAATGCGAGAAGAACGGCCGCTTCGACAATTTTGCCATCGCCGCCGGTCTGAAGGAAGGTGAACACCGGGGCGACTTTTCGTTCGACGACACGGACCCCTACAAGGTGATAGAGGGCGCGTCCTACTCGCTGGCCGTCCGCTACGACCCGCAGCTCGACCAGTATCTGGACAGCGTCATCCACCTCATCGCTGCCGCCCAGGAGCCGGACGGCTACCTGACAACCTGCGTCACCAACAAGTGTTACCGCCTGTCCGGCTGGTGGGGACGCTCCAAATGGGAAAAGCTCAACAGCCACGAACTCTATAACAGCGGCCACCTCTACGAAGCGGCAGTAGCCCATTACCGGGCCACCGGCAAACGTACCCTGCTCGACGTAGCCATCAAGAACGCCAACCTGGTATGCCAGGTATTCGGCCCCGGCGAAGGACAGAAGCACGTGCCCTCCGGACACCCCATCATCGAAATGGCACTGGTCAAGCTCTACAAGGTCACCCACGACGAGAAATACCTGCGGATGGCCCAATACTTCATCGAGGAGACCGGCCGCGGAACCGACGGCCACAAGCTGAGCGAATACAGCCAGGACCACAAACCCATCCTGCAACAGGACGAAATGGCGGGACATGCCGTCCGCGCAGGCTACCTCTATTCGGGCGTGACCGACGTGGCCATGCAGACGAACGACACGGTCTACCTCCATGCCATGACACGCCTGTGGAACAACCTGGCGGACAAGAAACTCTACATCACGGGGGGCATGGGCTCGCGCGCCCAGGGCGAAGGCTTCGGGCCCAATTACGAACTGCCCAACCACACGGCCTATTGCGAGACCTGCGCCTCCATCGCCAACGTATTCTGGAACTACCGCATGTTCCTGGCCACCGGCGAGTCCAAATATGTCGACGTCTACGAACGGGCACTGTACAACGGCGTCCTCTCCGGCGTATCGCTGAGCGGCGACAAGTTCTTCTACGACAATCCGCTGGAATCGATGGGCGAACACGAACGCCAGAAGTGGTTCGGCTGTGCCTGCTGCCCGGGCAACATCACCCGCTTCCTGGCCTCCGTATCGGGCTACCAGTATGCCACACAGCAGAACGACATCTACGTCAACCTCTATATGCAAGGGAAAGCCGACCTGACGACAACAGACAACCAGGTCACCTTGACCCAGACCACCACCTATCCCTGGGACGGCCAGGTGTCTATCCAAGTCACTCCCGAGAAAGAGCGTGAATTTGCCGTCCGCCTGCGCATCCCCGGCTGGCTGACAGACAGGCCCGTCGCCTCCAGCCTGTACGCCTACACCGATGCGCCGAAGGACTTCCATATCCGGGTGAACGGCCAGGCGGCAGACTATCTGACCGGCCACGGCTATGCCACCCTCCTGCGGACGTGGAAAGCAGGAGACGTCATCGAACTGGAGCTGCCGATGGAAGTCCGCAGAATCCAGGCCAACGAGCAGGTCAAGACCGACGTAGGGTTCCTGGCCCTGGAACGCGGCCCCATCGTCTACTGCCTGGAAGGGAAAGACCAACCGGACAGTACGGTATTCAACAAGTTCATCGCCCCCACTGCCCCCGTCGCCGCCCGCTATGATGCCGGCCTCCTGAACGGAGTCGTCGTGCTGGACGGTACGGCCCAAGAAGTCGGTGCCGACGGAACAGTCACCGCCGTTCCCTTCAGGGCCATCCCCTATTCCACCTGGAACAACCGCGGAGCCGACCAGATGGAAGTCTGGATTGCCTCCGCCAAAGAATATGCCACCCCTACTCCGGAGCCTACCATCGCTTCGCGCGCCCGGACTTTCAGCCTGCAGGCCGCCATCCAGAAAGATGCCCCCGAGTCGGCCGCCCAGGAGGTATGGGCCTGGGGAGTCAACGACCAGTGGGAACCCCAGTCCTCTTCGGATATCTCCAAACCCTACTTCTACTGGTGGCTGAAGAAGGGAAGCCTCGAGACACTGGCCTACGAGTTCGACCGCCCTTACCGGGTGTCCGGCGTATCGGTCTATTGGCTGGACCTGGACCACTATGACGGCAACTTCCGGGTGCCCCAGAGCTGGAAGCTCTATTACAAGGCCGGCAAGGCATGGAAGGAAGTGGAAGCCCAGAGCGAATACGGCATAAAGAAAGACTGCTACAATACCCTGAAGTTCAAGCCGGTCGAAACCACCGGACTGAAGATAGCCGCCCAACTTCAGGAAAATGCGTCAGGCGGCATCCTCGAATGGAAAGTCAACGAATAAATACTGATAAAACTAAAAACTATGTTTGGTTCATTGAAAAACATCCTCGTCCCCCTCTGTCTGGGAGGACTGCTGAGTGTGCCCGCCTATCCGCAGGGCACGGTGGAAGACTATAACCGCGCGTATAGCCTCCGTGAGAAATACAGCGCAAAGCACGTGCTGTACAGTAATGTCGTACCCCACTGGGTGGAAGGCACCGATGTCTTCTGGTACATCCGCAACACGGCCCGTGGCAAGGAATACATCAAAGTCGACGCGAAACAGTCCAAGCGCTCTGCCCTGTTCGACCAGGAAAAGCTGGCCCGCCGACTGGCCGAACAGACCGGCAAGCAGACCGATGCCTACAACCTGCCCCTGAACCAGTGCCGCCTGAACCCGAAGGCCGACACCCTGCGCTTCGAGTCGGCCGGCAAATACTGGGCCTATGCCATCAAGAAGAACTCGCTCGTGACGGAAGGCGAAGTACAGCCCCGCGGACCGCAGCCCCACTGGATGGAGGTGGACGACGAGAAAGGCCGCGGACCTGTCACCTCGCCCAACGGGAAATATACCGCCTACATCAAGAACGACAACATCTACGTGCGCGACGTCGCCAGCGGGAAAGAAAAGCAACTGAGCATCGACGGCACGAAAGGCAACTACTATTCGTCCTACATCCAATGGTCGCCCGACTCGAAGGCACTGGCTGCCTGCCGCATCCGTCCCGCCGAAAAGCGGTATGTGTACTACGTGGAGTCGTCGCCTGCCGACCAGCTCCAGCCCAAACTCCACAAGCAGGAGTACGCCAAGCCCGGCGACGAGCTGCGCTTCAAGGTGCCCTGCATCTTCGAAGTGGAGAGCGGACGCCGGCTGATTCCCTCGACCGAACTCTTCAGCCACCAGTACGACCTGTACGGACCGACCTGGAACGCCGACAGCAAGGGCATCACCTTCGAGTACAACGAACGCGGGCACAAAGTCTACCGCGTGCTCGAGATGTCGGCAACCGACGGCAGCGTACGCACACTGATTGAGGAGAAGGAAGAGAAATACGTCAACTATCCCCGCATCTACCGCCACTACCTGAGCGACGGGAAGCGCATCCTCTGGTCGAGCGAGCGCGACAACTACAACCACCTCTACCTGTACGACCGCGCGACAGGGAAGCCCCTCCACCAGATTACCCGCGGCGAATGGTACGTCCGTGAAGTGCAGTACGTGGACGAGCAGAACGAGACCATCTACTTCTCGGCCAACGGCATGAACAAGGACGAAGACCCGTACCTCATCCACTACTACCGCATCGGCTTCGACGGCTCCGGCCTGACCTGCCTGACGCCGGAAGAAGGCATGCACAAGGCCTGGTATTCGCCCGACCATCAATACCTGGTCGATGTATATAGCAAGGTGGACCAGGCTCCCGTAGCCGTTCTGCGCAACGCCACCGACGGCAGCATACGCATGCCGCTGGAACAGGCCGACATCTCGGCCCTGGTACAGAACGGCTGGCAGGCCCCCGAAGTGTTCACCGCCAAGGGGCGCGACGGCAAGACCGACATGTGGGGCCTCATCTACCGCCCCTCCAACCTGGACCCGAACAAGAAATACCCCGTCATCGAATATATTTACTCCGGCCCGGGCGACCAGTATGTGCCCAAGACCTTCACTCCCTACAACTGGTGGATGACCTCGCTGGCCGAACTGGGCTTCATCGTGGTGCAGGTGGACGGCATGACCACCTCCTTCCGCTCCAAGGAATTCGAAGAGGTCTGCTACAAGAACCTGAAGGATGCCGGCCTGCCCGACCACATCGCCTGGATCAAGGCTGCCGCCGAGAAGTATCCCTACATGGACATCGACCGCGTAGGCATCTTCGGCTGCTCGGCCGGCGGACAGGAATCAACGGGTGCCGTACTTTTCCATCCCGAATTCTACAAGGCTGCCTACTCGGCCTGCGGCTGCCACGACAACCGGATGGACAAAATCTGGTGGAACGAGCTGTGGATGGGCTACCCCGTGGACGAGTCCTACAGCGCCTGCTCCAACGTAGACAACGCCTACCGGCTGACCCGCCCCCTGATGCTGGTCGTAGGCGAGCTGGACGACAATGTGGACCCGGCCTCGACCATGCAGGTAGTCAACGCCCTCATCAAGGCCGGCAAGGACTTCGACCTGGTAGTCATCCCCGGCGCCCACCACACGATGGGCGAGGACTTCGGCGAGCACAAGCGGTATGACTTCTTTGTCCGCCACCTGATGGGAGTCACCCCGCCGTCGTGGGACCAGGTACGCACCAAATAAGCACCCGCCCCCGTGCCGGTCAAACGGCCGGAAACGGTCGGACGACCGGAAGTTCTACGGCCTTACACCCGTATCCCGTACCGGGAACGCCTGTATCCAGTACACGGAAACGCACGTTCCCCGTGCAGGAAACAGGCGTTCCCTGTGCGTGGAAACTCCCGTTTCCTTATAGGGGAACGAGCGTTTCCTCGTAGGGGAACTATGGTTTCCTCGCAGGAAACGCCCCACATTCCCCGCTTCCGGGGAACAAAGACAAGCGGCTTCCATGCCCTGCCGGACAACAAAAAAAGGATGCGCCCCAACCGGACGCATCCTTTTTTATCTCTATCTATACCGTCACTTACTTGCAGCAGCGGGGCTTCAGTTGCTTGAAGAAGTCGTTGCCCTTGTCGTCCACGAGGATGAAGGCGGGGAAGTCTTCCACTTCAATCTTCCAGATGGCTTCCATGCCCAGTTCGGGATATTCCACGCACTCGATGCTCTTGATATTGTTCTGGGCCAGGATGGCTGCCGGGCCGCCGATGGAGCCGAGGTAGAAACCGCCGTGCTTCTTGCAGGCGTCGGTCACGGCCTGGCTGCGGTTACCCTTGGCCAGCATGATCATGCTGCCTCCATGGCTCTGGAACAGGTCAACGTACGGGTCCATACGGCCGGCTGTCGTGGGGCCCATCGAGCCGCAGGCCATGCCCTTCGGCGTCTTGGCCGGACCGGCGTAGTAGATGGGATGGTCCTTGATGTACTGGGGCAGGTCTTCGCCGCGGTCCAGACGCTCTTTCAGCTTGGCGTGCGCAATGTCACGGCCTACGATGATGGTACCGTTCAGGCTCAGACGGGTGGCAACCGGATACTTGGTCAGCTCCTTCAGGATGTCGGCCATCGGCTGGTTCAGGTTGATCTTCACGGCATCGCCTTCGCCGGCCTGACGCAGTTCTGCCGGAATCAGTTCGCCCGGATGGCTGTCCAGCTTCTCGATCCAGATGCCGTCCTTGTTGATCTTGCAACGGATGTTGCGGTCGGCCGAGCACGATACACCCAGACCGACGGGGCACGAAGCACCGTGGCGCGGCAGACGGATGATGCGCACGTCGTGTGCGTAGTACTTGCCGCCGAACTGTGCACCCAGGCCGATGTTGTGGGCCTCTTCGAGCACCTTCTTCTCCAGCTCGATGTCGCGGAAGGCACGGCCATATTCGTTGCCCGTCGTAGGCAGATTGTCGTAGAAACGGGTAGAAGCCAGCTTCACGGTCAGCAGGTTCTTCTCGGCTGACGTACCGCCGATGACGAAAGCAATGTGGTAGGGAGGGCAGGCAGCCGTACCCAGCGTCTTCATCTTCTCCACGAGGAACGGAACCAGTGTTTCGGGGTTCAGGATGGCTTTGGTCTCCTGATACAGATATGTCTTGTTGGCCGAACCGCCGCCCTTTGTCACGCAGAGGAACTCGTACTCCATGCCCTGGGTAGCCTCGATGTCAATCTGTGCAGGGAGGTTGCAGCGGGTGTTCACCTCTTCGTACATGGTGAGCGGAGCGTTCTGCGAGTAGCGCAGGTTCTCTTCCGTATATGTTTTGTACACACCCAGCGACAGGGCCTCTTCGTCGCAGTAGCCCGTCCACACCTGCTGGCCTTTCTCGCCGTGGATGATGGCCGTACCGGTGTCCTGGCAGAAGGGGAGCACTCCCTTGGCAGCCACTTCGGCATTGCGCAGGAAGGTCAGTGCCACGTACTTGTCGTTGTCGCTGGCTTCGGGGTCGCTCAGAATCTTGGCCACCTGCTCGTTGTGCGAGCGGCGCAGCATGAACGACACGTCGCGGAAGGCAGCGTTGGCCATGGCGGTCAATCCTTCCTTCTCGATCTTCAGGATGGGTTTTCCTTCAAACTCGCTTACGGACACGTAGTCCTTGGTAAGCAGATAATACTCAGTCGTATCCTTGCCCTTCTCGAACATGGGCTGATACTTGAACGGAGGTGTTGTTGCCATAATTACAAATTGTTTAAAAGGTTGTTCAATCTTGATTGATGCAAAGGTAAGAAGTATTATCGAAATATTTCTTTAATCGAAAGCGTTTTCTTCGGCGGGGAGGGAGGTTTTTAGGAATAATTTATTAGCTTTGTATCGGAGAAAGGAGACGTCTTTATGAAATCGACAGAAGAAGTAATCGAAATCTTGCGCGAATTCAAGCGTACCTCGGCCGAGAAGTATGGCATCGAGCAACTCGCCCTGTTCGGCTCCGTTGCCCGCGGAGAGCAGACGGAGGAAAGCGACATTGACGTGTGTGTGAAGCCTTCGCGAGCCATTGACTATTTCACCCTGCAAGACATAAAAGAAGACTTGGAGAAACTGTTCCATCTGAAAGTTGATTTACTAACCCTACACGAGAACATGCGCCGCCTGTTCCGTCAAAACATTGAACGCGATGCAATCTATATCTAAAGACCAAATTACTGATATGCTTCAGTTTGTGGAACGGCAAATTGTCTTTACCCTTGAGACAACACGAAAAGTCAACACTTATCATGATTTTTTAGTATCCCAGGACTCTATGGTTCTGTTCAACTCTACTTGCATGTGCCTGCAAAGCATTGGAGAAACCATCAAGCAAGTGGACGACCGTACCTGTGGAAAACTTTCTCACGCTATCCTTCAACCCCATGGAAGAAAGTGATAGGAATGAGAAATATCATCTCGCATGAATACCTGTCCATTGATCCCCAAGTCATATTTGCCACTGCAAAGACGAGGCTTCATCCCCTCCTCACCGACATACGCCAAGTGCTGGCAGACATCGAGGCAGGTCTGCGCGACAACGAACTGCAGACGGCAGGAGAATGAATCGTGAAGAAGAAGGCAGGCATCAGTTACCCACCCTCTTCATCCGCTCTATCAGTTCGTCGCCCAGCGCGCTCTTCACCTCGATATGCTTCAGCACGGCGGTGACAAACGGATTGCTCTCGAAGTCGCCGCGCACCTGCTCGAAGTCCATTTCCTTCTCCAGCCGCGAGCCGTCGGCACCGAAGCCCGTCATGGAAGCCAGGGAGAATTCCTTCTTGGCATCTTCATAAACCATGCGGTCCAGGCCGATGACGGCTTCCTTCCACTTCTCCACGATGCGAATGATGTCGGCAGCGGTCATGTCTTCGGGCTTCACCCCGTAGAACTCCTCCAACTTTCCGTAGGCCCAGGTCCATTCGTAGGTATAATAGTTGCGGTGCATCCGTTCGAACTCCGCGTTGATTTCCTTCAGCTTGTTCACCGTGCCTTGTTCTATCGCGTCCGTCAATGTGTCCACCTCGCTTTTGGGCGCTATCAGTCCCGAGATATCCACCCACTCGCCGCTGCCGATGGAAGTGTCCGGCACCAGACGGGCACGGATTTCATCGTCCGTACAGCAATCAAAGCCTTCGAGCCGCTTGATGACGGAATTGCCCAGGAACTTGTGGATGGCTATTTCGTAGAACCTGATGCCGTTCACCAACGACGAATTGCGTATCTTGGCACTGTGGAACGAGTAGATGTCGGACAGTTCGCCACTGGCATGGCGCAGATTGAGCAGCGTCTCGCGCCCCTTGAACATCTTCTGCACGGTATAGGGGCTGAGCAGGTTGTAGTTGATGAAGTCCAGCTTATCGGGGTCCGTGCGTCCGTCGCGCTTGGGCCACTTCTGTGCGTCGCGGATGGTTCCTACGCTGCGCAGGTTGACGCCCGGCACCAGATAGGTCGTGTTGTTCTGCTCTATCAGGTACGAGAACGGCAGGTTCGACGTGTCCGCGTGGTTGACATGCCGGCCCATGACCAGTGAAAAAGCTCCCACCCGGGCCGGCCAGAGGATGTAGGAGTCGGATGTCGTCTTGGCTCCGCGCTCCAGGGTCCCCTGATGAATGGGTCCCAGCTTGTACATGTGGTTGCTCTGGTTGGAACCCGAACCGGCATTCATGAACGAGAACATGCCCGCAATGAGCAGCGTCGACTTGTGGTGTGTCACGGTGAAAGGACCGGCAAAGATGGCACATGCCTCACCGTTCTCGCCCTGGCAGTTGCTGAAGAACAGGGAATCCGAAGCCGAATAGTTGTGCCCCAGCTTGCAGGCCTGACCCACAAAACAACGCGTCAGCATGGCACCGTCGTCCACATGCGAACCGCTGGAAAGGATGAAGTCGTCGCAGATGACTCCGTCACCCACCTGCACCGGGGCGGCTTCGTTGCTGTTGATACTGCCGTTGGACAGACGGCAGGTACCCGAGATGCGGGCATAGTCGCCGACACGGACGTTCCGGACCGAGCCTGTATTCAGAATGGTCACATGACTGCCGATGGTGCCTACCGCCGAAGCATGCTTGCCTGCATAATAATCGGCAATTTCCTTCAGGCGGACAGTCAGTTCAGGACGATGGCGGTAGAGGGCCATGATATAGGCCAGGTGGGCCGACAGCTTGTCATTGATTACCACCTCACGGCCGCCCGTCTCGTTCAGTACAGACACCTCCACCCCATTGCCGAACCTTGACACACCGTCCACCAGCAGGATGTCCACATTCTCGATGAACGTGTCATGTCCAATCTCGTAGTTGGCAATATAGTTCTGAATATGCTCGATGCAGCAGTTGTCGCCCACCGTCACGTTGTGCAACGTCACATGCCGCAGGCCGGAATGTTTGCAGATGCCTCCCGGCAAGATGAACTCCCCCTGAAAGACTCCCAACTTCACCTCACCCGAGAAACGGGTATGATGCACAAATTCTGTCGAAAAGCCGTCCGCCACGCGAACCTTCTCCCAATCGTCGGCCAGGCAGGACTGGCTCTTCAGCCGAAGGATTTCATCTTCGGTCAAGTTTCTGTAATTCTCCATGATACAGTTGTTAAGTTCCTTTTATAAACGCATGAAACGCAGGCAGGCGAGAGCTTGGAGCAGCTCCGCCCACCTACGTTTCATAGAGATTCCTATCCGGTCCCTCCCAAGAGGCACCATCGAACATTTCCCCTACACTTCTCCGTTCTCGTCGTAAGTCTGGTAAAGGAAATCGTTATACGGGTATTTCTGCACATGCAGTTCCTTGACGCGCTGGTAAACCATCGTCTTCATCTCCTCGATGTTGGTCTTCTCGCGTGCCGAGATGAACATGCAGTTGTCTTCCATCTTCGCCATCCACGTTCTCATCAGTTCTTCCAGCGACAAGTTCTCCCTGGTACGCGGAGTCAGGTCGTCTTCATCCTTCTTCACATACGTATAGGCATCTATTTTATTGAATATAAGCACCATCGGCTTTCCGGCCGCTCCGATGTCCGCCAGTGTTTTGTTCACCACGTCTATCTGTTCCTCGAAGTCGGGATGCGAGATGTCCACCACATGCAGCAGCAGGTCGGCTTCGCGCACCTCGTCCAGTGTCGACTTGAAGGAGTCCACCAGGTCGGTAGGAAGCTTGCGGATGAATCCTACCGTATCGCTGAGCAGGAACGGCAGGTTGTCGATGATTACCTTGCGCACGGTAGTGTCGAGCGTGGCAAACAACTTGTTCTCGGCAAACACCTCGCTCTTGGCCAGCAGGTTCATCAAGGTAGACTTGCCCACGTTGGTATATCCCACCAGTGCCACACGAATCAGCCGTCCGCGGTTCTTGCGCTGCGTAGCCTTCTGCTTGTCAATCTCGGCCAGACGCTCCTTCAGCAGCGACATGCGGTTCAGGATGATACGGCGGTCCATTTCGAGCTGGGTTTCACCCGGGCCGCGAAGACCTACCGAACCCTTACCGCCACCGGCACCGGAACCACCTCCCTGGCGTTCCAGGTGCGTCCACAGTCGTTGCAGGCGCGGCAACATGTATTTATATTGTGCCAGCTCCACCTGCGTCTTGGCATTGGCCGTCTGTGCACGCATGGCGAAGATGTCGAGGATGAGCGACGTACGGTCCAGAATCTTCACCTTCAGCTCCGCCTCGATGTTACGGATCTGCTTGGCCGACAGCTCGTCATCGAAGATCACCATACCGATTTCCCTTTCCGCCTCCTCTTCGTCCTTGATATATTGTTTGATTTCGTCCAGCTTCCCCTTGCCGACATACGTCACCGAGTTAGCCTGGTCCAGTTTCTGTGTAAAGCGTTTCACCACTTCCGCTCCGGCTGTCTCAGCCAGAAAAGCCAGTTCGTCCAAATACTCATTCGTCTTCCGCTCGTCCTGCGTCTTCGTAATGAGTCCCACCAGCACCGCAGTTTCGACCTGCGCTTCGGAAATTACAAATTCTTTCATTGCCATGTTTGTCTCTCTTTCTTTTTATATAGATACAATCGTGACGGCAAATATAGGGATTTATCGGGAATGACCTGTAGAATGACCATTTAATTAACACAATAATTAAAACGAAACCACCCATAAAAAAACTTACTCAGGAATACGTAGGATCGTAAGCCTGAGTAAGTATTTATGTAAAATCAATATTAGGTTTCCTGATATTGTATCTTTTCAAAATCCATTTATTGTCCAAGCCAGGTTTGATATAATCCACTTGGATCAGGATTTTCATAACCACGTAATGCCTCGTTATTATTCTCTTCGGTAATAACGATACAGAAGTTCATCCAAGCCGGTCTACCATCTGTATTGAGACGTGCTGCATCACTCCAGTTTGTTCCGGTATATCCACGTGTAACAGACATATCCAAACGCTTGACATCAAAGAAAGTCGTTCCTTCGCCCCACAACTCAATACGCTTCTGCAATACTATTTCATCAATAACATCGGTATTCTCGCACACATAAGACGCATCACGATAATTCTTCATGAATGTCTCCAACAACGCCTTACCTTCGGCCGCATTATCATGCGCAGCAGCCTCAGCCTCGATAAAATACATTTCTTCTACACGCATCAACGGATAGGCAGATGCAGAACCCACTGTATAATCACTCATATTACCACTGCCCGGACGGAACTTCACACCTGTATATTCAGGCAGATAGTTGTCTATACTGGGATCAATATACGGGGTCATTCCTTCCAGAGCACTACCTTTCGGTGCCTTCCACACTCTTTTGCGAAAATCCGTATCCTTAATTTTAGCATATAAGCTGGCATCTATCTTACTCATGATTCCTCCACCATTGGCCCACGCGTAACCATACAGAGCTTCAGGCGACATAAAAGAGGCCCAATTCAGAATACCTGTTTGAACAGCCGCATCTTCGGCCTGCATTTGTGAGCCCCACATCCAGCAGGAAATGTCATTGAATCCGCTCGTTGTACTCAACCACTGCTCCTCTGTCATAGGAGAAGTTGCAGTAGCATCAATAGCCTTGCGCGCATAAGTTTTAGCATTTGCATATTCTCCCAGCCACATATAATAGCGGGCCTTCAATCCATAAACGACATCCAAGTGCGGCAAAGTCTTGGTAGCAATAGTCAGATAGGGAATATATTCTTCTGCCTTGTTCAAATCGCCCAAGATAAACTCAGCCATTTTCTCACGTGTAGCACGGGGATTGTTACGGGCTTCTTCTTCTGTTGTAGCCTCAGTAACAATAGGCACAGTCAGATTCAGCACGTTATTTCCACTTTTGTTGGTAGCTGAAGTTTTGTCGTTTTCAAGGAATTCAAAAGACTGTGCCATATCAAGGTACAACATGGCACGAAAAGCATAGCCGGCTCCCAGATATCCCAACTGAACTTCTGAAGCACTTTCCGGCTTTACGGCACCAATCATGTTATTGGCAGTTTGTACAAATTGCCAATAATAGTTCCATATAAACTGGCTGGCCGCACTATTAGGGCCTATACCGGTATTGGTAAACCAGAACTGATACCAAATCTGATATGCGCTGGCATTTATAGCCAGGTCACCGGTCATAACGTCACGTATATGGATTAACGAACCATATCCCCATTCCCAGTCATTTCCTACTACATTTTCAACTTCGTTGGCAAAAGCAGGCATAGCCCATAACAAGGCTTCTGTTGCTTTGGCAGAAGAGCCTAATTGGTCAGTAGTAGCTACATTGGTGGGCATTGTTTCGTCAATGCAACTGCTCAAAGACAAAGAAGCAGAACAGCAAATGCCCAATAATATTTTTGAAATATTCTTCATATGTTACAATTTTAATCTGTTAGAAAGTTAATGTGATACCACCGGAAATCGTACGCATAGGAGCATAGAATGATGCTGTGGTAGAACCCGAAATACTCTGTCTGGGGTCCATACCCTTACGCTTCGACCACAAATAAACATTATCTGCAGCCATATAGACACGCAACTTTTCAACTCCAAACGTACGGCAAATATTGGCCGGCAGCGTATAACCGACATTGATGTTCTGCAGGCTCAAATAAGAAGCACTTGTCAGAAAGCGGTCAGAAGCCTCGGCTGAATATTCATCTCCATACTGGAAGCGTGGAATATTACTAGAAGTATTTTCGGCTGTCCATGCATCAAACATATCTTTATGTATGGCTTTTCCCTTATTCTGTGCAGTGGGAGAAGACATCATCATCGCATAATCACTGTCATAGACCTGACCTCCAATCTGATATGCAAAATCTACAGAGAAATCAAAGCCCTTATAGCTTAATGATGTATTAAAACCTCCGTACACATCCGGTAATGCCGTTCCACACAAATAGAAATCGGCTTCCGAAGGATTAGTAACTGTCTCTTTTCCTATAACATTACCATTTTCATCTTTTACATTGCGATAATACAGGGCTTCACCTTCTTCATTAACGCCAGCATACTTATAAGTATAGAATGTATATAAAGATTCACCTTCACCATAATATTTATTGCCGCTACTATATCCCTTTACTCCATCAACCTCCATCGTTTTGCGTTCCTCTGGCAGATACGTAATTTTATTCCGGTAGTGGGTCAAATTGAGGCCCAGATCCCATTGCAAATCTCTCGTTTTGAGAATAGTACCTTTGAATTCAGCCTCAAGTCCCAGATTACGCATATCACCCACATTGGCATAATATGAAGTGTAACCAAATGAAGGAGGCAACGGGAATGAGAATAACATATCTGTAGTCTTGCGGTTGAAGAATTCAATGGTACCAGTCAAACGTCTCTTGAAAAGTTCAAAATCAAAACCTACATTGAAATTGGCATTGGTTTCCCAAGTAATATCCTTGTTTCCTAAAGTATTGGGCACAGCAGCCGGATTTCCAGATGAATTTACTATATTATATGTATTGACGTAGCGGTAATCACCGATTTTGTCATTACCTTGTGAACCATAAGAAACCTTGAACTTCAGCATATCAACCCAATCTATATCGAACCACTCTTCATGAGATATATTCCAAGCAGCGCTCGCCGACCAGAAATTACCCCAACGATTGTCCGGATGGAAACGGGAAGAAGCATCTCGACGATAAGAACCTGACAGGAAATATTTCTCTGCAAAATCATATTGTATACGACCAAAATAACCTTCTGTATTATAGTCTGTAACATAAGAATCAGAATTCCCGTTTGTAATGGCACCGGCTAATTCTATATTAGTGGGGTCAAACATATTTGATTTATTAGCCAATACATAATAGTATTTCTGCCTATAAGATTCATGCCCCAGCATAACATCCATGTTATGCTGTCCGAAGCTTCTTTTCCAGTTCAACAACTGTTGGAAGTTATAAGAAAAAACACGTGTATGATATTTATACAAGATACCATTTGAATTGGCATATTGTCCATAATAAGGATTAGTTACCAGTGAAGTTCTGGTTTCGTCAACATACGCACTATTCGTTGACGTAAACTTGAAATCCTTCAAGAAACGCACTTCAAAGAAACCTGTAGCATTGATAGAGTTTCCCTCGTAATTGTTCGTATTCAATTGAGATTCGGCAATAGCATTTGAGCCGAAGAAAACGGGACGCCCCATGCCGGCATTTTCTCCTTGTCCAAAGTCATACCAAACAAAACCGTTGGAATCGTGCATGATATTTCCGTTCCCATCGCGCAAATACAACGGATAAATAGGAGCTACCTGAGTAGCAATAGCAAACACATTACCCGATGAGCCACTGCTACCATCTTCGTCCAAAGAATTCGCATCAAAATGCGTATAAGCCATGTTTGCACCGACCTTCAACCACTCCTTAACCTGGTAATCAGCTTTCAGACGACCAGTAAGACGTTCATAATCAGAATTGGCTGTAATGCCGTCATTACTCAAATAGTTTACAGACGTATAAAATGAAGATTTGTCATTACCGGCTGTCACGCTTATATTGTATTCCTGACGGAGACTGGTGCGATATGTCTCGTCTATCCAGTTATCCGGTCTTACCAAGAATTGCTGTCCACCCACTTCAACCAGGTTCCCTAAGGTTGCATTAGGATTCAACTTACCATTTTCGCCAATGAGATTTTCCCCATTAGGTACACTGTAAACATTATATCCCAATCCATAGTCATTATATGTTGTCAGGTTAGATGAAGCCCACTGATATGCAGTAGCAGCATCCATTCCCCGATACAAGGCGTAGCTGTTTAATGCTCCGTAATACATCTCATAATATTGTCCCGGATCTGTTATCATGTCATAGTCACGGGTAGCACGTGAATTGGCTCCCCATTTGGCATCGACAGTCACTTTAGCCTGTCCGCTTCCTCCTTTCTTGGTCGTAATCATGATAACACCATTAGCACCACGTGCACCATACAAAGCATTGGAAGCTGCATCTTTCAATACGGTCATGGATTCAATATCTTGCGATGAAAGATTATTCAAATCACCATCATAAGGCACACCATCCAAAATAATCAAAGGATCACTCTCTGCATTAATAGAACTGATACCACGAATACGGATAGAAGGAGAGTTTGAGCCAGGCTGCCCAGAAGCATTATTAAGTTGTACACCCGACACCTTTCCATTCAACGCATTCGCTACGTTACTATTCTGTATTTTTCCTATTTCTTCGGAGGAAACAACACTTGCAGATCCAGTAAACGAAGAACGTTTGGCCGTTCCATAAGCTGTAACAACAACTTCATCCAAGAGTTCCGTATTCGCTTTCATCATTACTTTAAGATTAGGGCGAATAGTTACTTTTTGCTCTTCCATACCGATGTACGAAATCACCAAAGTCTTCGCGGAACT
>CATXSD010000032.1 GCA_958402075.1 Mediterranea massiliensis
ACTCGCGACCCCAACCTTGGCAAGGTTGTGCTCTACCAACTGAGCTATTTCCGCGTTTGCGGTTGCAAAGGTAGGTATTTTCTGCAAACCTGCAAACATTCCAGCTACTTTTTTCAGCAAATAAATTCAAGTTGACAAACAGACTTCTGATTATCAGTCCATTCTGTCACGATAATCTTCGTAAGAAAATTCACGGAAGACCTTGGCCTCGCCCTTTTCGGTCCACATGGCGATGGCCGGATGGTGGATTCCGTTGAACATATTGGTCTTGACGGTCGTATAGTGTATCATGTCCTCAAAGACGATACGCTCCCCTATTTGCAGTTCGTGGTCGAAGCTCCAGTCGCCCATATAGTCGCCGCTCAGGCAGGAATTACCGCCCAGCCGGTAGACATACGGTCCCTGCGCTCCCATCTGCGCACCGCGTACGGCAGGCTGGTAGGGCATCTCCAGGCAGTCGGGCATGTGGCAGGTGAAGCTCACGTTCAGGATGGCGGTGCGGATGCCACGGTTCTCCACGATGTCCACCACCTCGGACGTCAGTACGCCTGTCTGCCACGTGAAGGCCGAGCCGGGCTCGAGGATGATGCGCAGGTGGGGATAACGTTTCCTGAGGCCCTGCAACAGGCCGATGAGGTGCTCCACATCGTAGTCCTTGCGGGTCATCAAATGGCCGCCGCCCAGGTTGAGCCACTTCAGCTGGGGGAACCAGCGGGCAAACTTCTCTTCCAGGTGCGCCAGCGTGCGCTCCAGCTCGTAGGACGATGACTCGCAATGGCAGTGGCAGTGGAAGCCTTCGATGCCCTGCGGCAGGCGGTCGGGCAGCTGCTCGGCCATCACGCCGAAGCGGGTGCCGGGGGCGCAGGGATTGTAGAGCTCGGTTTCTACCTCCGAATATTCGGGGTTCACGCGGATGCCGCACGAGATGCCGCTCCCCCCAGCCTCCACCATCGGATAGAAGCGGCGGAACTGCGACAGGGAGTTGAACGTGATGTGACTGCTGCAACGCATGATTTCGGGGAAGTCGGCTTCGGTATAGGCCGGCGAATAGGTGTGCGCCTTGCTTCCGAACTCCTCGAGCGCCAGACGCGCCTCGTAGACGGAGCTGGCCGTAGAGTGGTCGATGTACTCGCGGAAGATGGGGAACGAGCGCCACATGGCAAACGACTTGAAGGCAAGGATGATTTCCACGCCGGCACGGTCGGCCACGCTCTTGATGAGTGTCAGGTTCTTGCGCAGCAACTCTTCTTCCATGATGTAGCAGGGAGAAGGGAAAAGGGTAAAGTCTATCATGTATCTGTCTTTATTTAATGTTCTTGAAATTCAATTACTTCATTGATAATCAACAATTCATCCAGTTCATCCGGAAGCGGCCTTCCGCCGCCCGGAATCGGGCAATGTTTTGCCCCAGAGAAAGCAATGTTTTCGGGCAAAGGAAGCAATGTTTTCCCTCGAAAAAAGCAATGCTTTTCCAGGCCTCATCCGACGACCTTGAAGCGGGCAAAGCGCAGGAGCAGCTGCTTCTCGCCCGCATGCTCAAAGCGGATGGTAGCCTTGGCGTTGTCGCCCGCGCCTTCCACCCGCAGCACCTCGCCGCGGCCGAAGCGTTCGTGCTCGATCAGTTGCCCTGCCTGCAGGCCTCCCCCGCCCGACGGAGCCGGAGCGGCGCTGGTCGCGGCCTCCACCCGCTTCAGCTTGCGGGGCATGGTGGAGGCGATGAGCGGTTCGCGCGAGAACTTCCGTTCGCCTGCGGGCGATGAAGCCGACGTGCCATATTGGGGACGCGAGGCGGAACGGAACAGGTCGTCCGACGAACGGCGGAAGCGTTCGGCCCCCTCGTCCACCCGCCGGCCCAACAAAGCGTTCTGCGGCAGGCTCAGGTAGCGCGCGTCGATGTCGTGCAGGAAGCGGCTGGGGCTGCCGAACTCAGTCTTGCCGTAGCGCATGCGCGTCTTGGCGTACGACAGGAAGCAATGCTCCTCGGCACGGGTGATGGCGACATAGAACAGGCGGCGCTCCTCCTCCAGGGCACGGGGCGAATCGACCGTCATGGCGCTGGGGAAGAGGTTCTCCTCCATGCCCACCACGAAGACGTTGCGAAACTCCAGTCCCTTGGCCGAATGGACGGTCATCAGCGTAATCTTCTCGCCGTCATCGTCCTTGTCCGAGTCCTGGTCGGTGAGCAGCGACACTTCAGAGAGGAAGTCACCCAGGGCAATGTGTTCGTTGCCCTCCTCCAGCCGTTCGGCGCAGAAGTCCCTCATGCCGTTCATCAGCTCCTCGATGTTCTCCTTCCGGCTGAGGTTCTCGGGCGAGTTGTCCTGGCAGACATCGTTGATGATGCCCGCCTGCCGCACGATGTCCTCGCCCAGCTCGCTGGAATTCTTCCGTCCCAAGTCGTCCATGAAGGAAGCTATCAGGTCGCGGAAGCCCTGGAGCTTGCCCGCCGTGCCCTTGTTGAAGTTCAGGCCGTAGGCCAGCGGCTCGCAGAGGACGGTCCACAGGCTGACATTATTCACCGTAGCCGCGGCCACAATCTTGCCCACCGTCGTGTCGCCGATGCCGCGGGCGGGATAGTTGATGATGCGCTTGAAGGCCTCTTCGTCGTTGGGATTGGCCACGAGGCGGAAGTAGGCTATCACGTCCTTGATTTCCTTGCGCTGGTAGAAGGACAGGCCGCCGTAGATGCGGTAGGGCATGTTGCGCTTGCGCAGGGCCTCCTCGAAGATGCGGCTCTGGGCATTGGTACGGTAGAGCACGGCAAAGTCGGCATAGCCATAGCCCGACTGGCGGCGCAGGGCGGCTATCTTGTTCACCACCATCTCGCCTTCCTCCACGTCGCTGTAGGCCTGAAGGACGCCGATGGGCTCGCCGGGGTCCTTCTCGGAGAACACGTCCTTGTGTATCTGCCGCTGGTTCTTGCTGATGAGGCTGTTGGCGGCAGACACGATGGTCTGCGTGGAGCGGTAGTTCTGCTCCAGCTTGAAGACGCGCGTGCCGGGGAAAGTCTTGGTGAAATAGAGGATATTGTCGATGTCCGCCCCGCGGAAGGAGTAGATGCTCTGTGCGTCGTCGCCCACCACGCAGACGTGCTGATGGTTCTTGGCCAGCTGGAGCACGATGCTGTGCTGGGCCACGTTCGTGTCCTGATACTCGTCCACGAGGATGTAGCGGAACTGCTCCTGGTAGCGGGCCAGCACGTCGGGATGGTCGCGGAAGAGCAGGAAGGTATAAAACAGCAGGTCGTCGAAGTCCATCGCATCGGCCTGGCGGCAACGTTCCCAGTAGCGGCGGTACACATCGCGCAGGGCGGGCACCTGGGCCGCGCAATCGTACTCGTATGCCTCCTTGCTGCGGGCATAGTCGGCGGGCGACACGAGGTGGTTCTTCGCGTTGGAGATGCGCGACTGTATCAAGCCCGGCTTGTACACCTTCTCGTTGAGCTGCATCTCCTTGACGATGGAGCGTATCAGGCTCTTGCTGTCGGCCGTGTCGTAGATGGTGAACTGATGCGTGAACCCCAGCACATCGGCCTCGGTATGGAGGATGCGCAGGAACAGGGAGTGGAACGTACCCATCCACAACCAGCGCGCCCGTTCGGGGCCCACCTGGCGGGCGATGCGCGCCTTCATCTCGCGCGCCGCCTTGTTGGTAAAGGTCAGGGCCAGGATGTTCCACGGCTGGTAACCGTTCTCCAGCAGCCAGGCTATCTTGTAGGTCAGCACACGGGTCTTCCCCGATCCCGCCCCCGCAATCACCAGCGAAGGCCCGTCGTTGTAGAGCACGGCGGCACGCTGGCTTTCGTTCAGTTCGTTGATATAGTCGGACATATATATGCGTTGTCTTATTCTTCCTTATTATATACTATATTATATACTATGATACAAAGATGGTGCAAAGATACGGAAAAGCCCCGAACATTTCCCCCGCCGAAGTGTTGATATTACAAAGCATTCTTTGTATATTTGTATGCAAAGAAGAAATATTAACCTTTTAACCATACCACGTATGACACTCATTACATTAATCACAACGCTTATGATGTTCAACATGCCCACACTTCCGTATGCCCACAACGCATTGGAACCTGTAATCAGTCAGGCCACCATCGACTTCCACTACGGGAAGCATCTGCAGACCTATGTCAACAACCTGAACAGCCTCGTCCCCGGCACTGAATTCGAGGGCAAGACACTCGAAGAAATTGTGGCTACCGCTCCCGACGGCCCTGTATTCAACAATGCCGGACAGGTACTGAACCACACGTTCTACTTCCTCCAGTTCACCCCCTCTCCTGCCCGTCACGAACCCGAAGGCCCGCTGGCCGACGCCATCCGCCGCGACTTCGGCAGCTTCGACAATTTCAAGAAAGAATTTACAGCAGCCGCCACCGGCCTCTTTGGCTCCGGCTGGGCCTGGCTCTCGGCCGACAAGGACGGCAAGCTGCACATCACCAAGGAAGCCAACGGCAGCAACCCCCTCCGTGCGGGCCTCACGCCCCTGCTCACCTTCGACGTATGGGAGCATGCCTACTACCTGGACTACCAGAACCGCCGAGCCGACCATCTGCAGGCATTATGGGACATCATCGACTGGCCAGCCGTAGAAAAGAGACTGAAATGACCTGCTTCCCCGTCCGTACGGGACTTCCATCCCCACTTGACGCATCCGCCGGACACAAACGCGGCGGATGCGTTTCTGTTTCCATACCATCTAACATATTTTAAAGGAAAAGATTGGCTTCTCCAGCAAGGATTCATTAACTTTGCTAAACTTAACAATTCCGGCAAAGGACATGAAACTTATCGTTGTGACACCACCCACATTTTTTGTGGAAGAAGACCAAATCATCACCGCCCTCTTCGAGGAAGGGCTGGACATCCTGCACCTGCGGAAGCCGGAAACGCCGGCCATGTACTCGGAACGTCTGCTGACCCTCATTCCCGAAAAATATCATCGGCGCATCGTCACCCACGAGCATTTCTACCTGCAAAACGAATTCAACCTGCTGGGCATCCACCTGAATGCCCGCAACCCCAAGGAGCCGCACGACTATGCAGGAAACGTCAGTTGCACCTGTCACTCCATCGACGAGCTGAAAAACAAGAAACACTTCTACGACTATGTGTTCCTGAGCCCTGTATTCGACTGCATCACCAAGGCAGGAGTGACTGCCGGCTTCACCCCCGAAGAGCTGCGCGCTGCCGGCAAAGAGCGGATTATCGACAGCAAGGTCATGGCCTTCGGAGGCATTACACCCGACAACATCCTCGAAGTGAAAGACTTCGGATTTGGAGGAGCCGTCGTGATGGGCGACTTGTGGAACAAGTTCAACGCCTGTACCGACCGCGACTATACGGGCGTCATCCGCCACTTCAAGCATTTGAAGGAAATGGCCGACTGAAAAAGCCATCGTGTCACGCCCTCGGACAGCCTTCCGTTTGCCCAGCCTAAAGCGACCGTTTGTCCAGCTTAAAGCAACCGTTTACCCAGCTTAAAACCAACCTTTGCCCAGCCTAAAGCAATCATTTGCCCAGCTCAAAAGAAACGTTCACCCGATTGAAAACTAAAAGAGGGGTGCATCCATGGATGCACCCCTCTATGTTTAACGGACCAACGTCCACATTAATCTTCAATAGCAGCCTGCGCCGCAGCCAGACGGGCAATAGGCACACGGAACGGAGAGCAGCTGACGTAGTTCAAACCAACCTTGTGGCAGAACTTCACAGACGAAGGCTCACCGCCATGCTCACCGCAGATACCGCACTTCAGGTCGGGACGAACAGCACGTCCTTTCTCTGTAGCCATACGGATGAGCTGACCTACACCGTTCTGGTCGAGTACCTGGAAGGGATCGACCTTCAGAATCTTCTTCTCCAGATATACGGGGAGGAAGGAAGCGATATCATCACGCGAATAGCCGAAGGTCATCTGCGTCAGGTCGTTCGTTCCGAAGGAGAAGAACTCGGCAGAAGAGGCGATGCGGTCGGCCGTCAAAGCAGCACGAGGCACCTCAATCATTGTACCTACCTTGAAATCAATGCTGTCACCCACTTCTTCGAACAGCTTGGCAGCTTCGGCGCGGATAACCTTCTCCTGTTCCTTGAACTCATAAAGGATACCTGTCAGCGGAACCATGATTTCAGGATGCGTTTCCACTCCCTCTTTCTTCAGTTCAAGAGCGGCACCCAAGATGGCACGCGTCTGCATCTGAGTGATTTCAGGATAGGTATTGCCCAGTCGGCAACCGCGGTGTCCCAACATCGGATTGTGTTCGCAAAGGGCTTCCACACGCTGCTGGATGTATTGCAAACTTACACCCATGGCATCAGCCATATCCTGTTGGCCTTTCAGATCGTGGGGTACAAATTCATGCAAAGGCGGGTCGAGCAGACGGACGGTAACAGGATAACCGGCCATAGCCTTGAAGATGCCCTTGAAGTCGGCCTGCTGATAAGGCAAAATCTTGTGCAGAGCCTTACTGCGGCCTGCTGCATCTTCTGCCAGAATCATTTCGCGCATGGCTTTGATCTTCTCACCTTCAAAGAACATGTGCTCCGTACGGCACAAACCGATACCTACGGCACCAAAGCTACGGGCCACAGAAGCATCGTGAGGCGTATCGGCATTGGTACGCACCTTCAACTTCGCATATTTGTCGGCCAACTTCATCAGTTCGGCAAAGTCACCGGAAAGTTCGGCAGCTTTCGTTTCAACCTGTCCCTTGTACACTTCACCCGTACTACCGTTCAGAGAAATGAAATCGCCTTCCTTCAGAACAATGCCGTCTACCTCTACGGTACGGGCCTTATAGTCAATATTCAATGCGCCTGCACCCGAAACACAGCACTTACCCATACCACGGGCTACAACGGCTGCATGCGAAGTCATACCACCGCGGGCTGTCAAAATGCCTTCGGCCACAGCCATACCCGCCAAGTCTTCGGGTGACGTCTCAATACGCACCATCACGACCCGCTTGCCGGCAGCACGCCATTCGGCCGCATCATCGGCAAAGAAAACAATCTGACCGCAGGCTGCACCCGGAGAAGCCGGCAGACCACGAGTCAACACCTTGGCCTGCTTCAAAGCCGTCTTGTCGAATACGGGATGGAGCAACTCGTCGAGTTTGTTGGGTTCGCAACGCATCAGAGCCGTCTTCTCGTCAATCATACCCTGACGGAGCAAATCCATGGCAATCTTCACCATCGCGGCACCTGTACGTTTACCGTTACGAGTCTGGAGGAACCAGAGCTTGCCTTCCTGTACCGTGAACTCCATATCCTGCATATCACGATAGTGGTTTTCCAACTTCGTCTGCAGGGCATCCAGTTCCTTGTAGATTTCGGGCATGGCCTCTTCCATGGAAGGATATTTGGCAGCACGCACTTCCTCGCTGATACCAGCCAGTTCGGCCCAGCGCTGCGAACCGATCTTGGTAATCTGCTGCGGCGTACGGATACCGGCTACTACGTCTTCGCCCTGTGCATTGATCAGGTATTCACCATTGAACAGGTCTTCACCCGTAGCGGCATCACGGCTGAAGCATACACCTGTTGCCGAAGTATCGCCCATATTACCGAACACCATCGCCTGTACACTGACAGCCGTACCCCATTCGTCGGGTATACCTTCCATCTTGCGATACAGGATGGCACGTTCGTTCATCCAGGAATTGAAGACAGCACAAATGGCGCCCCACAACTGTTCGTAAGCACAAGTCGGGAAATCCTTGCCCGTACGTTCCTTGACAGCAGCCTTGAAGCGCTTTACCAGCTCCTTCAGATCCTCTACTTCCAGCTCATTGTCAAGCTTCACGCCTTTGGCATGCTTTACATCCTCTATAATGGCTTCAAACGGATCGATATCCTCCTTATTGGTAGGCTTCATGCCCAGCACCACGTCACCATACATTTGTACAAAACGGCGATAGGAATCCCATGCAAAGCGGGAATTGCCAGTCTTGCGAGCCAATCCTTCCACTACGTCATCGTTCAGTCCCAGGTTCAAAATGGTATCCATCATACCCGGCATGGAAGCACGCGCACCCGAACGGACAGAAACCAGCAACGGGTTTTCGACGTCACCAAACTTGGAACGCATCAAGGTCTCCACATGTGCAATAGCTTTTTCGACATCTTCTTTCAACAGGGCCACAATCTTTTCCTGCCCCATTTCATAGTATTCTGTACACACTTCCGTTGTAATGGTAAATCCGGGGGGAACCGGTACACCTATCAGATTCATTTCAGCCAGATTGGCGCCCTTGCCACCCAGCAGGTTTCTCATGTCGGCCTTGCCTTCCGCATGGCCATTTCCAAAAGTATAAACTCTTTTTCTATCCATAATATTGAAAAGGTTTTGATTGTGATTTTTTCATTTCTTGCCCGCAAAGCTAAATATATTTCGCATACTATAAAACTTTTTGCAGAGAAATTTTATGCAAAAATGCAATTTCGACATTGCAATCTTTATTATTTCCCCAAAACACCAATAATTAGCAAAAAATAGCTATTTTTGCAGCAGAATTTATTAGACTGGTGTAAAAGTGGCAAGAAAAAGAAAAGAACTTCCCCTGCTGGAAAAAGTAACAATAACAGACGTGGCTGCCGAAGGAAAAGCCATAGCAAAAGTCAACGACCTCGTCATATTCGTACCATACGTAGCTCCCGGAGATGTAGTCGATTTGCAAATCAAAAGGAAAAAGCATCATTATGCCGAAGCGGAAGCAGTAAAATTTCACGAATACTCGCCGAAAAGAGCCGTTCCCTTCTGCCAGCACTATGGCGTGTGCGGCGGATGCAAGTGGCAGGTGCTTCCCTATGAGGAACAAATCAAGTACAAGCAGAAACAGGTTACTGACAACCTGACGCGCATCGGAAAAATCGAACTGCCGGAGATTTCCCCCATATTAGGATCGGACAAGACCCGGTTCTATCGGAACAAACTGGAATACACTTTCTCCAATAAACGATGGCTCACAGCCGAAGAAGTGGAAAGAGACGTGGTATACGACCAAATGAACGCCGTAGGATTTCACATCCCCAATGCATTCGACAAAGTACTAGCCATTGAAAAATGCTGGCTGCAGGACGACATTTCAAACCGCATCCGCAATGCCATACGCAACTACGCCTACGAACACAACTATACTTTCAACAACATCCGTACGCATGAAGGCATGTTGCGCAACCTCATCATCCGCACATCATCGACGGGCGAACTAATGGTGATTCTTGTCTGCCGCATTGAACGAGACGAAGAGATGGAATTGTTCAAAAAACTGTTGCAGCATGTGGCCGACACTTTCCCCGAAATCACGTCCTTACTATATATAGTAAACAATAAAGTAAACGATACCATCACGGACCTCGATGTACTGACGTTTAAAGGGAAAGACCATATTTTTGAAGAAATGGAAGGGCTGCGATTCAAAGTAGGTCCCAAATCGTTCTATCAGACCAATTCCGAACAAGCCTACAAACTGTACAAAGTGGCAAGAAGCTTTGCTGGTCTCACAGGCAACGAACTGGTATACGACCTCTACACAGGTACAGGCACCATTGCCAACTTCGTATCCCGCCAAGCCAGACAGGTCATCGGCATCGAATATGTACCCGAAGCCATTGAGGATGCCAAGGTCAATTCGGCAATCAACGGTATAGACAATACCCTCTTCTTCGCCGGCGACATGAAGGACATCCTGACGCAGGACTTTATCGGGCAATACGGACGGCCGGATGTCATCATAACCGATCCACCCCGCGCAGGCATGCACCCCGATGTCATCAACGTCATTCTGGCAGCCCAGCCACAACGCATCGTCTACGTCAGCTGCAATCCGGCAACCCAGGCACGCGACTTGCAACTGCTGGACACGAAGTATCGGGTCACCGCCGTACAACCGGTCGACATGTTCCCCCATACCCACCATGTAGAAAATGTCGTACTCCTGGAATTGAAAGAACAACCTGCATCCGAAAACCTATAAACTGAAATTGCCGTGGCAAAAGAAAGAATAACCGCACGGGCCCGTACCCAATATACGGACTATCTGGTCAAAGAACCGATGGAGCTGATGGAGTTCCTGGCAGCCAAAATGCCGCAAGCCAGCCGCACCAAACTGAAGATGCTGCTGAGCAAACGCGTCGTATTTGTCGACAACGTCATCACCACCCAATACAATTTTCCGCTGAAACCGGGCATGAAGGTCCAGATAAGCCGGGATAAAGGCAACAAGGAATTCCATAACAAGCTGCTGAAGATTGTCTACGAGGATGCTTACCTCATTGTGATAGAAAAGATGCAAGGATTGCTCTCGGTCAGCACCGAGCGGCAAAAAGAACGCACAGCCTGCACCATCCTGAACGAATATCTCAAACGCTCGGGACGCAACAACCGGGTATATGTGGTCCATCGCCTGGATCGGGACACATCGGGACTCATGATGTTTGCCAAAGACGAAAAGACCCAGCACACCCTGCGTGACAATTGGCATCGGATCGTTTTCGACCGCCGATATGTAGCCGTAGTGGCCGGAGAGATGAAAAAAGACCAGGGTGTCGTACATTCATGGCTTACCGACCGCAAACTGTACGTATACTCCAGTCCGACGGACGATGGAGGCAAGGAAGCCATCACCCACTACCGGACCATCAAACGGGCCAACGGCTATTCACTCGTAGAGCTGCATCTGGAAACTGGACGAAAAAACCAGATCCGAGTTCACATGCAAGACCTGGGACATCCGATTATCGGTGACGGACGGTATGGCATCGAAGATTTGAATCCAATCGGACGCCTGGCTCTCCACGCTTTCAAGCTCTGCTTCTACCATCCCGTTACCGGCGAAAAGATGCAGTTTGAAACGCCCTATCCTTCAGAATTCAAGAACCTGCTTCTCAAGAAATAGAACCTACCATAAAAATGAAGCGCGGAATGCCACAACTGAACATTCCGCGCTTCATTTGTTCTATAGTTTCAATAGAGAGGTATCATTTGCAGTCCGCATCAGCAAAGGTAACCTCCACACCATCCAGCTTGCCAGACAAATAGTGCTCGCGCACCCAGACATTCTCAAAATAGACAATATTCCCTGCCCCGAAATCAAGACGCAGACCTTCTTTGGCACTATCCATCCATTCCCAGTCAAAATTACGGGTCAACGAACTGTAAGGACGGCTTTGGCCCACATAATAATATTCATAGATTTCCTGACCGCTATAATCAAGCTTCGCAAATTTCAGCTGATGGACACAGGTTACCGCAAGATTTTCTTCATTAGTCATTTCATACGTCTCCGTCCATGTATGGGCACACAAACCTTCATCGGTATTTTGAATGGTTTCATACACCACATCATCACCACAGGAAGCCATTACCGGGACTAATATACAAAGTGTCAAGACTTTCACAAAATCTAAAATTCTCATATTCTTTCTTTTTAACGTTATTATTGTCGGCAAACATACAGAAAAATGTCGGTATAAACTAAATTTTAGTAAAAAGAATAACAGTTGGATTAAACTTTTGTTTCATCGCCCGGTCTAAAAAACATGAAACTTAAAACATGAAATTATGAAAAAGTCTGTAACCTTTATTCTTCTATTAGCGGCAATCTGTACGATAGACATATCCTATGCCGCCAATCCGAAAGTCACGGAAATCCCCTTGTCAATGGACCAACACCCCCAACATCACAAGCACCATAAACCTGACAAATCCGACAAGCCTGACAAAAAACGCAGACCACATCATAAAAAGAGACCGGCTCCACCCGTTGGGACTCATTACAAGAATAGACCGGCCCACTGCATTGAGATTATGTTCAATCATTCTCCCTATTTCTATGCCGGCGGCATATTTTACAGGCCGGAACGAACCGGTTATGTCGTGGTGCGTCCAAAAATCGGTATGATTGTTCCCCTCCTCCCCGCCAGCGGCGTATACAAAATCAAAAAGAAAGGGGAAACATTGTATGTATTTGACGATGTTCTCTACAAGCCGCTCCCCGACCCCAAAGGAATAAAATTCCAGATTGTAGGCTTCCTGCCCATCCCTTGACCTGGATAAATGATATTCCTTATTGCAGCTCCACAAAATGTAATGGCACTGGGTTGAAAAAAGGAATATTCTTTTGTCGTTCTTGAAAGAGCCATTAACTTTGTGCCGTCATTCAACGTTTGAAATGAAGACATTTTA
Organism: Mediterranea massiliensis; assembly: GCA_958402075.1. Classification (GTDB taxonomy): domain Bacteria; phylum Bacteroidota; class Bacteroidia; order Bacteroidales; family Bacteroidaceae; genus Bacteroides; species Bacteroides massiliensis_D. The sequence continues at coordinate 12,202 of CATXSD010000032.1, forward strand.
TTTTCATTTGCCTTGACCTGAATTGATTGTAAAGAAAAGAACCTAATCCAAATTATGTTTAACTAATAAAGAATCAATGATGAAGAAATTTGTAATTTTATTGTTTGTTCTGGCAGCCTCATTGTCTGTCAAAGCACAAGTGTATGTAGGTGGTTCACTCGGATTGTGGCACAACGACGATGCCGACAGGACATCATTTACACTGGCCCCGGAAGTGGGATATGAACTGAACGAAGCATGGTCAGTGGGTGCGACACTGGCGTTCACACACAGCAAGACGAAAGTAGAAAAAATAAAAAGCATAACCAATGGCTTTGCATTCGCTCCCTATGCACGATATTCCTTCTTTAACAGTAAAATCGTACGCCTGTTTGTCGACGGAGGTATCGGCGTTTCTACCTATAAAGTAAAAGACGGAGGAGATGCCACTTCCGGATTTGAGTTGGGGGTCAAGCCCGGCATTGCCATCAAGCTGAACAAACATTTCAACTTCATTGCCAAGTATGGTTTTCTGGGATATAGAGACGACTATATGCTTGGCAATCAGGATGGCTATGGATTCTCATTCAGCAGCGAGGACCTCTCCATCGGTTTCCACTACGTATTCTAAAGTTTGAATTTATAAAAAACAATCAGCTTTCACATCGGACGAAAAGTCTCTGTGAAAGCTGATTTTTCTATGTTTATACTCCACAAGTCCCTTATTCGACAGGCTGATTGCTTGCATATAGGTTGTCGATAATACCATCGGCCAGACCAATAACAGGCACATGAACATATTTTGCCTTCACCGTTTCGGCAATCGTCAGGAAAATCTTGGCGGCAGGCACGATGACATCGGCACGGTCGGCCTTGAGGTTAAACTCCTTCATGCGCTGCTCGGGCGTCAGAGGACTGAGCTGGTCATACAATTCCTGCAAGGAAGCAATGGACATCCGCTGAAGTTTCTTGTCCTTCTTGTCGGCCAGACGGTAGAGCTTGTTGATATTGCCGCCCGAACCGATGATATTGATGTCCGCAAAGTCGGCTGTCAGGCGGGTCAAGTCGTCCTTCATCTGTTCCCAGACTTCATCCTTTACAGCGTTGCTCAGCATGCGCACGGTTCCTACGTTGTAGGAAAGTGACTGTACCAACACACCGTTGGTCAGGAGATTGATCTCAGTGCTGCCACCGCCCACGTCAACGTAGATATAGTTGCCGGTACGGTCTTCGAGGCATTCGATGTGATTGTTGTAAATCATGCGAGCCTCTTCCTGCCCATCAATGATTTCGATGCGGATGCCCGTATCTTTCAATACCTTCTTAATGACAGCCTTGCCGTTGCGGGCGTCGCGCATAGCCGAGGTGGCACAAGCGCGGTAGTCGGTCACTTCGTATATTTTCATCAGCTGACGGAAGGCCTTCATCAGGCGGCGCAACTTCACGGCCTTGTTGTCCGAAAGCTCACCCAAGGAAAATACGTCAAAGCCCAGACGAAGGGGCACACGGAGCATCAGAACCTTCGACAAACGGCGGCTGACCAAGTTCTCGTTTTCTTCCTCTTTCTTAATCAAAAGCCGCACGGCGTTCGAGCCGATATCGATGGCGGCATAACATTTCTTGCACATATTAAATCTACTTATTCTCTTTCTCTTGAGACTGATTCGTCTCTTCATAATACCGATACAATTCCTCTTGCGAACGGAAAGGACTCTCCTCACCTGTCGTCCAGGGCTCGTTCCCTCCCCTGCCGTCGACGATACGCCCCTGCATCGTGTCACGCAAACCGTAGTCGATGACACGAGCCAGGTCGGCCTTGATGGCGGGATCGTAGACGGGTGTAACCACCTCCACACGGTTGTCCAGGTTGCGGGGCATCCAGTCGGCCGAACCGATAAAGCATTTTTCTTCGCCACCGGCAGCAAAAATAAAGATACGCGAATGTTCCAAGTAACGGTCGATGATGCCGCAGATGCGTATTGTGTCGCTTACGCCGGGAATACCGATGACCAGCGAGCAGTTGCCACGCACGAGCAGGTCGATGGGGACACCATTGGCCGACGCTTCATAGAGCTTCTTCACCATATCCACATCCGTAATGTGGTTGATTTTGATGCGAATATAGGCGGGTTTTCCTAACTGACGATTTCGGATTTCGGTATCTATCAACTTGATGAACCGCTTTTTCATCTCGTTGGGCGAAACGAGCAGCTCCTTGAAGGAGACGGGCATATAGGGTTTCTCGATGAAAGTAAAGACGGAATGGACGTCGCGCACCACGTTGCGGGCTGCCGTCATCAGCATGTAGTCGGTATAGATGCGCGCATTGCCTTCGTGGAAGTTTCCCGTACTGATACAGGCAATGTCCTGGCCGTTCTTCATGCCGATGTGGGTAATCTTGGAGTGCACCTTCAGGTTCTCCACACCGAAGATGACGTGGATGCCGGCATCCTGCATCTTCTTCGACCAGCTGATATTCGAAGCTTCGTCAAAACGTGCCAGCAGTTCGATGACTACCGTCACTTTCTTGCCGTTGCGAGCGGCACAAATCAGGGCACGCACCACCTTGGAATCCTTGGCCAGGCGATAAAGCGTGGTCTTGATGCTCTTCACCTCCTTGTGTATGGCAGCTTCCTGTAAAAGACGGATGTAGTAGTCGAAGCTGTGATAAGGCACGTGGATGAAGCGGTCGCCCTTCTGTACCAGTTTCAACAGACTTTCGTTGCTATCCAGCTCAGGACGTATCAGAGGGGGCCATTGCGGATATTTCAAATCCTTCCGACCACAGTCGGGGAAGGACATCAGGTCCTTGTGATTATGGTAACGTCCTCCGGCCTGCACCGTATCCAGCTTGTCGAGGTTCAGCATGTTCATCACGCGCTTGTGCAGGTCCTTGGGCATGGCAGCATCGTAGATGACCCGCAGGGCATCACCTTTCTTGCGACTCTTCACCCCTTTGGAAATCTTCTGCAACATACCGTTGCGCAGGTCGTTGTCTATTTCCATCTCGGCATCCTTCGTGAACTTGAACGCATACGCCTCAAAATGGTCGTAATCCAGCCCGCTGAATATCATCGGGAGGCAGAAGCGGATGACGTCGTCCAGATACATCAGGTAATTGTTGCCGTTCTTGTCGGGCAGACGGACAAAACGCCCACAGACAGCAACAGGCAATTCTATCAGGGCGTAATCGCTATTCTTCCTGCCGTCGGCATGCATCTTGACGGCCAAATAGATATTTTCGTCAGTCTCGTCGGCCAGCTGCTTCACAGCCGAAATCCATACGGGACTGACAAACCCGCTCAGCTTCTGACGGAAAAACGTACGGACATACTGTTGCTGCTCGTCGTCAAGTTCATCTTCCTTCAACAGACAGATATGCTCGGCACGCAGCTGCCTCGTCACTTCGCGGATTGTCTCCTCGTACTCTTTGGCGTATTTGTTGTTCAGCTTGTTGATTTGCTTGATGAGCAGCCGGGCATGTTCGCGCTCGGCCCGCACGCTCCGGTCCTCGCATTCGGCAATGCGGCTCAAGGTCGCCATACGCACACGGAAGAACTCATCCAGATTATTGGAGTAGATACCCAGAAAGCTCAGTCTCTCCAACAGAGGTACCTGATGCTTCGTTGCCTCCTGAAGAATGCGGCGGTTAAAATACATCCAACTCAAATCCCGCTCTACATACGCTTCTGAAAGGACTTTCTTATTGACCGTCTTGTTAGCCATAGTCTATTTACAATTTTTCTGCAAAAATAGGCCACGGTTGTTACATTTACATTTCAATTCCGTTACAATACTCATACGGTGCATCAAGCGGACAATGGCTGGAATGCATGGCTTCCTCCAAGGCATTCAGGATGACGCGCTCACTGCTCCGTACCCAATATCGGAATTCAACATTCGGCCGGTACTTCCGTTCAAAGTCGAGCAACTTCTGCAAGTCGAACGAATCAGCCACGATTCCTGCCCCCGTACAAGCCGCATCATAGGCATTACAGTCCTGCTCGATATGGGCCGGCACCATCAGCAAAGGTTTGCCCAAATACATGGCTTCGCACACAGATTCGAATCCAGCCGTCGTCGCATAAGCCCGGCAACCCGTCATATAGCGCAGAAACTTCACGTCGTCTATCTGATGGAAGGTCAGCGTGTCGTCCACCCTGCAAGTATCATCCTCGTCGGGCTTGTCCCAAAAGAAATGCAACGGCACCTGTGGATGACGACGATGCCACCCCAACACGTCCTCGGCAAAACCGGCATTGAGCAGATAACCGTGCAAATAATCGCCCTTCCGGCTTTCGCTGGTCAAAACTTCCAGCCGCAGCAAGGGCGGAACAACCCGAATGCGCGAAGCCGGAACATCGGACATCGGACGGAAAGACAGAGCCAATCGCCGACAAGCTCCGATGCAGGTCAGCCGGGTAAAGAAACGAAGCAGGAAGAGAGAGGTCCTACTCTTGTGTGGAAAACGGAAATCGGGATGCAGAAAAAGATACTGATGGCCGATACTGACCTGAGGCACCGCAGGATGCAGGAACAGGTAGGTCAGTCCTGTCAGAAGCTCATAGAAATTGATGACCAAATCGGCACCGGTTTCCCGAATGCGGCGACGGATGTAACACATGCTGCGGACGTAGGCCGGCAGATGCATCAGGTTGTAAGCCACACTGCGCACAAGGCTCACCCTGCGGTTGGCCGGAGTCGGCAGGAAGTTGGGACTCAAGAATCGCTTCACGGGTGCCTGGATGCTACGGTTGAAAAATCCGGGTAGACGGCGTGACTTGCTTTGCCCGACCAACACTTCGACCACATCGTAACCGTTGCGACGCAACATGCTCTCCAGTGTAATGGCTTGGGTGAGATGCCCCCGCCCTTCGCCTTGAATGACAAACAGTACTTTCATAGGACTTGCAATAATATATATAAGATGTGTTTCACAATGATTCAAAAAACCAACCGCACCTGCATCACGCAGATGCGGGACTTCAAGAGAATATATGAATTTACGTAAGAAATGTTTTCTGCATACAAGTGTCAGACATATTCTTCGACCATAAACATATCACTGACAAAATCGTCTACAATACGTTCCAGGTTCTCGCAAGCTTCATCGGGTGTCTCACCATAAGCGCTGCACAACAAGTTGTCCATATAATAGGCAAAATATCCACCTCCGGCAGCAGCCTCTACCGTGTAATCGTTCGGATTCAGTTTCATAATCAGTTCCTCCTTTTTTTATTTGGCATTGCAAAAGTGGCCATTACATGTTGCAAGAGTATTGAGGCGGCATTACAAATCTGCTAAGAAAAACAAAAGGCGAGACAAAAGACGCAGGCTGCAAGACGCTTCCCGACTCTTCCACATTTTCCGGCCGAAAGTCCGTCGTTTCCCAAAGTAATTGCGTACTTTTGCAACACTTAATAAAAATAAAGGAGTTTTCGTCATGAAGAAACTGATAAAGGGAGCCCGCTTCACTCCCAAAAACTATTCCAATGAAGTGGAAGAGAAAATCCAACAATACAAACGGGAAGGCGTCCGCCTGCCGCAACGCCACCTGCTCCGCACGGAAGTGCAGCTGGCCGGCATCCGCGAAAGTGCCAAAATCAACACCGCCCTGCTCGACTATATTTCTGAAAATATCCGCGAAGGCATGTCGACGGCAGAGATAGACCACATGGTCTACTGCTTCACCACCGACCACGATGCCATCCCTGCCCCCTTCCTCTACGAAGGTTATCCGAAGAGCGTATGCACCAGCATCAACGACGTTGTGTGCCACGGCATCCCCAGTACCAAAGAATTCCTGAAAAGCGGCGACATCGTCAACGTCGATGTGTCGACCATCTACAAGGGTTATTTTTCCGACGCCTCACGCATGTTCCTGATCGGTGAAGTGAGCCCCGAAATGAAACGTCTTGTGGAAGTGACCCGCGAATGCCGCGACATCGGCGTCCGCATGGCCCAGCCCTGGACGCGTCTGGGAGATATCGGTGCCGCCATCCAGGAACATGCCGAGAAGAACGGCTACAGCGTGGTGCGCGACCTGTGCGGACACGGATGTGGCATCAAGTTCCACGAAGAGCCCGACGTAGAACACTTCGGCAAAAAAGGGACAGGCATGATGATTGTGCCGGGCATGACCTTCACCATCGAGCCGATGATCAACATGGGCAGTTATGAGGTCTTCATCGACGAAGCCGACGGATGGACCGTCTGCACCGACGACGGCCTGCCATCGGCCCAATGGGAAAGCATGGTGCTGATTACTGAGAGCGGGAACGAAGTGCTGACCGAATAAGCCCCGCCTCAGCTATGGATATACTGACACTCGTCGCAGGACTGGTTGCGGGAGGCACCATCGGCTGGCTGGCTGCCGGCCGAAAAACGGCCGCCGTCAAAGCACAGCTCGAAGCTGCCCGCCAACGTGAAGACCTGCTGAACCATACCGCCGAAGAGCGAATCACCCGTGAGAAGGCCGTTGCCGACGAACGGCTGAAAGCCGCCGAGCAGCAGGCCGAAGAACGCTTCGCCGAACAAGAAAGGCACTTCAACGAACGACTGACTGAGCAACGGCAACAACTGGAGAAGCGCCTGGCCGAACAGCACGAAGAGGCCGAAGCACTGCACCGACGCATGAATGCCGAGTTCGAAGCCCTGTCCAACCGCATCTTCCAAAGCAAGGCCGACGACTTCAAACGGCTCAACGCCGAACACATCGGCAACCTGCTCCGCCCGCTGGGCGAAAACCTCAAGGACTTTCGTGAAAAGGTGGAACAGGTATATAGCACGGAAGCCAAGGAACGCTTCTCGCTAAGCGAACGCATCAAGGACCTTGTGGAGCTGAACAACCGCCTGAGCGAGGAAGCCAATAACCTGACCCGTGCCCTGAAGGGCGACTCAAAGATGCAGGGCAACTGGGGGGAGGCCATTCTGGAACGCCTGCTTCAGGCATCGGGACTCATCGAAGGCGAGCATTACTTCCGTCAAGAGTTCCTGCGAGACGAACGGGGCGAAGTGTTGACCAACGAAGAAAGCGGCCAGCGCATGCAGCCCGACATCATCGTCCGCTATCCCGACGACCGCGAAATGATCATAGACTCCAAAGTTTCCCTTTCGGCCTACGCCGCCTATACCGCTGCCGAAGACAAGGAGGAACAAGCCCGCTGCCTGAAGGCACACCTGCAATCCGTCCGGGCCCATATCGACGAGCTGAGCCGCAAGGACTATTCGCGCTACGATGTCAAGGCGCCGGACTTCGTCATGATGTTCATCCCTACCGAGGGAGCCTACCTGCTGGCCATACAGAGCGACGCCAATCTGTGGGAATATGCCTACAACAAGAAAGTCGTGCTGATGAGCCCCACTAACCTCATCAGTGCCCTGCGCCTGTCGCTCGACCTGTGGAAACGCGAAAACCAGGTAAAGAACGTGCAGGCCATCATCAAGCGGGGTACGTCACTCTACGAGAAGATTGCCGGCTTTACCGACACGTTCCTCACGCTGGGCGACCGCCTGGGCAGCCTCCAGAAAGACTACGACAAGGCACTGAACCAGCTCTCCGACGGAGCGGGCAGCGTTGTCCGCCAGGCCGAACAGCTGCGCGGCATGAGCCTGACACCCAAGAAACGCATCTCTCCCCGCCTCCTGCCGGCCGAAGAAGAACAGGAAACGACGGACGGGACAGCCGAAACAGATCAAACAATAAAAAAAGAATAAGACAATGAAGACATTGAAAGACCGCATCCTTCGCGACGGACGCTGCTTCCCCGGAGGAATCCTGAAAGTGGACAACTTCATCAACCATCAGATGGACCCCATCCTGATGAAGAGCATCGGCGTGGAATTCGTACGCCGTTTCGCATCGACCCAAATCAACAAAGTCATCACGGTAGAGGCCAGCGGCATTGCCCCTGCCATCATGGTGGGCTATCTGCTCGAACTGCCCGTCGTCTTTGCCAAGAAGAAGAAACCCAGCACGATGGAGAATATGCTGGCCACCTCTGTCTTCTCCTTCACCAAGCAACGCACGTATGACGTCTGCGTCAGCCGCGACTTCCTCTGCCCGGGCGACAAGGTGCTGTTCATCGACGACTTCCTGGCCAACGGCAACGCAGCCAAGGGTATCATCGACCTGGTGAAGCAGGCTGGTGCCGAACTGGTCGGCATGGGATTCATCATCGAAAAGGCCTTCCAGCACGGAGGCGACGAACTGCGTGCGGCAGGCATCCACGTAGAGAGCCTGGCCATCATCGAAAGTCTGGACAACTGCGAAATCAAAATCAGATAAACCTAAAAAGAGGTTTGACACATGGAAGAACAAGCCCACACGACACCCCAAAACGGACTCATCTATGGTCTGAACGACCGACCGCCTTTCCGCGAAGCCTTTTTCGCTGCCCTGCAACATCTGCTGGCCATCTTCGTGGCCATCATCACACCACCGCTCATCATTTCGGGCGCCCTGAAACTCGACACCGAAACGACGGGCTATCTGGTCTCCATGGCCCTCATCGCCTCGGGCATCGCCACCTTCGTGCAATGCCGCCGTTTCGGCTTCATCGGTACGGGGCTGCTGTGCATACAAGGTACCAGCTTCTCGTTCATCGGCCCCATCATCGCTGCAGGTACCACGGGCGGACTGGCACTGGTCTTCGGATCGTGCATGGCGGCCGCTTCGGTAGAAATGATTATCAGCCGCCTGCTGAAATATACGCGCAAGATTATCACCCCGCTCGTGTCGGGCATCGTGGTAACCCTCATCGGCATGAGCCTCATCAAGGTGGGCATCACGGCTTGCGGAGGCGGTGCGGCAGCCCAAGCCGACGGGACATTCGGCAGCCTGCGCTACGTGGGGCTGGCAGCCCTAGTACTGGTACTTATCCTGATATTCAACCGCAGCAGTAACCGCTACCTGCGCATGAGCTCCATCGTCATCGGACTGGCTACGGGCTATGTCGTGGCGTGGCTGATGGGCATGATTGACTTCGGCTCGGTACAGAGTTTCGGCGGTGTCACCATCCCCCACCCCTTCCGCTTCGGACTGGACATCAGCCTGTCTGCCGTACTGGCTCTGGCACTGATTTTTGTCATCACGGCCATCGAGGCGTACGGCGACATCACAGCCAACTCCATGATTTCGGGCGAGCCGGTCGAGGGTGAGGTCTTCATCCGACGGGCGTCGGGCGGCATCTTTGCCGACGGTTTCAACTCCATGATTTCGGGCATGCTCTGTGCTTTCCCCAATTCAGTGTTCGCACAAAACAACGGCATGATACAGCTGACGGGCGTAGCCAGCCGCTACGTGGGCTACTACATAGCAGGCATGCTGGTCGTGCTGGGGCTGTTCCCCGCCGTGGGACTGGTGTTCTCACTGATGCCCGAACCGGTACTGGGAGGTGCCACGCTGCTGATGTTCGGTACAGTAGCAGCAGCGGGTATCCGCATTATTGCCGCGCAGGAGATGAACCGCAAGGCCACACTGGTCATTGCCGTCAGCTTCTCGCTGGGGCTGAGCGTCGAACTGGTGCCCGACATCCTGTGCCAGTTGCCCGAAACGCTGCACAACATTTTCGCATCGGGCATCACCACGGGCGGCCTGACCGCCATCGTGGCGAATGCGCTGATACGCATCAAAGAATAAATCAGGCATAAGAGGTTTCAGGTATGAGATTTTACCGGCAAAAAGAAGAAAGCTTCATACCACCTCATACCTGTTACCTCATACCCCAAGACTAATACTTAAATCCTTTCCTCAACTCTTCCTTCACATCCTGTACCACACCCATCGGGATGTTCCCTTCCACCTTCAGCGAGATGGTCATATCGGACTTGCCGGAACGAAAGGAATTCATTTCTTTCCGAAGTTCGTCCAAGGAGAAATTCTTCAGCGTTTTGCTTTGGCCGGAAGCCAGCAGCGTCACTTCCAGCGGCAGCTTCTCTGTAGCGTCTACCACTATTTTCTTGTATTGCTTCGGCTCCGCAAACGTGACGAGGATGGGAAACGCCTTGTCCAGAGCGGCTTCATCCGCCGTGCCCAGCTCGACAGCGACCTCCCGGCGAAGCTGCTGATAGACTTCCTTCACCGTACGCAGATAGAGGCGCATGGCTTCGGTAGTCGTTCCGCGGTCGTAGCGTATCTGCAAATCGGAGCGGAACGGCTGTCCCGACTGTTTTGCCTGTTGATAGTCTTTTCGCAAGGCGTCGGTCAGGTGTTTGCGGATAAAGTCGACACAATCAGTCTTTGCCCCTTGCTGGTCTATCATAATCTGATTTCTCATGTTAACAAACAGCGTGTGTGTAGCCTTTCCCAGAGCAGGAGCTACGGTACCTCCGCCCTCTCTGAACTTCCGCGCGAAATACTGCTCCAACAGTTCGCGTTCATCCTGCCGGACGGTGTCCTGCAAGGGTTCACAGACTTGCGGCTTCACCACCTGTTCCACCGCGTTCTTTACTTCGGGCCGGCCAAACGCATAGAGCGTCCCCGACACCACCGGCACGAAGAGCAACAGCTTCAGTCGTGCCAGTCCGTTGGTTCTTTTCTTTAACATCATGTTGATACGTTGTTTTAGCTTGCTGTGTCCAAAGCCGCTGGCCATAGAGTAGAGCCTTGTGCCGACGGATTTCTTCACGAGCAAAAGTTGATATTGAGTGGCATCGATGCCATGAGAAAGTACGCCGCTGTCTGCCTCGAATTCGTGCACCTCGCGCAGTTCGCGCATCAGCAGCCAGGCAGCAGGGTTGAACCAGTGGAGCACAATCAGCAATTCCATCCACAGCAGATCGGCCGTGTGACAGTAGCGCAGGTGCATACGTTCATGCAGCAGCACCGTTTCGCGGTTCTGCTCATAGTCTTCCTGCGAGAGGACGACGGTCCGCCCCCAACTGAAGGATTGCTGTCCGCGCGGGCCAATGACCAGCCGACAGCCGCCATACTCCCTGACGGGACAACGGCGCACCAACTGCCGCATCCGCCTGTGAGAGAGCAGAAAGGAGACCAGCGTCAGCACCGCCCCACCTGCATAGAGCGCCGCCAGCAGATGCACCCAGCCGAACGACGTTCCCGAGCGGAGTGTCATTGCTTCCCCTCCGATTCTGTCAGGGACCATCAAGACCGCCTCAGCCTCCGATAACGGCCCGCTTGCCGAGGTTTCCTCCACAAAGGGTTCCGTCAGTACAGCTTCCACTGCCGCCACAGGCCGTTGCCACAGACTATCTTGCGGTACGTCCATTTGCACCAAAGGCAGCAGCAGACAGACAGCCGTGCCGCCCAACAGCAGAAAGCGGTTGGTGCGAAACAGCGTATCGCCCCTGAAGCACAGCCGGAAGAGCAGATAGAGCACCGCCAGGCAGAGCGTGGACTTGAACAGATAGAACAGAAAGGCACCCATATCCCCGTCAGGCCTTGCGTTTGTTTTCAATCCGCGCAATCAGCTCCTTCAGCTCGTCGAGCGGCATCCCCTCCTCTTCGACAAAGGCGGAGACGACGTTGGCAAAGGAGTTGTCGTAGTAATGGGCCACGACCTCGTTCAGTGCAGAACGTTTGTAGTCCTTCGCCGACACCAGCGGATAATACTGATAGGTATTGCCGTAGGCCTTGTAGCCCACAAAACCTTTCTCTTCCAGCCCGCGCACCAGCGTGGACACGGTATTGTAGTGCGGCTTCGGTTCCTCATAGAAAGCCAACAACTCGCGGACAAACATGGGGCCATGCTCCCAAAACATCCGCATGATTTCTTCTTCTTTTACGGTCAGTCGTTTCATAATCATTTTGCTTTATCAGCATTGTCTGCTGCAAATATAGTGATTATTTCCATACAAACAACTATTTATATTAGTTATTCAACTAATAATAGTAGTAGATTAACTAAAGTTAGCAGTAGAAACGGAAGAAACGGTTTGTCAGATTGACACTTTGACGACCGAAACGCGCGAGAATCGCCTGTTTCAAACCAAAGACACGGCCGATGGAAAAGAATGAAGAGCGAACAACTTTATCCACTAATCCACAGCATAATAGCAAAATCCTTACATTTGAAATAGAAGAAAAAATGGGAAAAAAAGCCCGTGAAACCACCGGCAAACGACCCCATCCGGCAAAAAATGCACTAAAAGGAGACAAAACATAGGCAGGAAAACGGCAAAACATACACGTTTCAGAAGAAAAACATCCGATGTCTGAGGGGAAAAAGTAGGATGTGAAGAGCCAGGAAAAGCATTGTTTTCCATCTGAAAGCCGCCTTTCGTCCTTGTTTTCTTCCTGTTTCGACCCAAACGAGCAACAGGACAAGATACGAAAAATGCGGAAACGGCATCTTTTCGATACCATTTCCGCATAGACTCCTATCAATTTGTCCGTCGGCCGGAAGTCGCCACCAAGCTGCTTTACTGCAGTTCCAGCGTCACGATGGACTTTGCCGGAAGCGTCAGGCGGAGGACTCCTTTCTCAATCTTGGCATCCTTGAACGGCACGGGCCGCACGCGGTCGGGCTCCTCGAACGAATTGTAGTCGGTAATGGCGGCGGAGGTCAGCACCTCGCCCACGGCTTTCCGGGCCGTAATGCCGGACAGGCGGACGGTGACTTCCTGCGCCTCATTCAGGTCGACATTGGAAAGCGAGAGGTGGACACGGCCTTCCTTGTCGCGCGAAGCGGTGGCACTGAGCAGGGGCAAGCGCCGGCCGTCACGCACGTCGACGGTGGTGCAGCTCAGTTCCAGCGGCAGATAGGTGGCGTCCTGATGCACACGGTACATCTTGAAGACGTAGTACGTGGGCGTCAGCACCATCCGGTCGTCCTTCGTCAGAATCATGGACTGGAGAACATTGACTATCTGGGCGATATTGGCCATCTTCAGGCGGTCGGTATATTTATGGAAAATGTCGAGCGAAAGGGAAGCCACGAAGGCATCGCGCAGGGAGTTCTGCTGATAGAGGTGGCCTGAAACGGTAGCTGGCTCCTCGTCCCACCACGTGCCCCATTCGTCCAAAATCAGCGCAATCTGCTTCTTGGGGTCGTAACGGTCCATGATGGCACAATGCTTCTTGATGACATCTTCCACCTCGCGACACTTGCCCAGCGTCCAGTAATAATCCTCATCGGTAAACTTCGTGGCCGAGCCCTTGCTGCCGCTCCAGCCTGCCACCGTGTAGTAATGCAGCGAAAGTCCCTGCATGCGTCCGCCCACGCGGTCCATGAGGACGTCGGTCCAGTTGTAGTCGTAGTCGCTGGCGCCGCTGGCTATCTTGAACAGGCGGTTGCCGTCGTAGTTGCGACAGTAGGTGGAGTAACGGCGGTACAGGTCGGCGTAATATTCGGGACGCATGCTGCCGCCGCATCCCCAGCTCTCGTTGCCCACGCCGAGGTATTTCACCTTCCAGGCCTTGTCGCGTCCGTTCTGGCGACGCAGGCGGGCCATGGGCGAGTCGCCTTCGGAGGTCATGTATTCCACCCATTTGGCCAGTTCTTCCACCGTACCGCTGCCCACGTTGCCGCTGATGTAGGGCTCGCAACCCAGCATCTCGCAGAGGTTCAGGAACTCGTGCGTACCGAAGCTGTTGTCTTCGATGGTGCCGCCCCAGTTGTTGTTCACCATCTTGGGCCGCTGTTCCTTGGGGCCGATGCCGTCCCGCCAGTGGTATTCGTCGGCAAAGCAGCCACCGGGCCAGCGCAAGACGGGTACATGCAGTTCCTTCAAGGCGTTGAACACATCGGTGCGGTAGCCTTGAATGTTGGGAATTGAAGAATCTTCGCCTACCCACAGGCCGCCGTAGATGCAAGTGCCCAGGTGCTCGGCAAACTGGCCGTAGATTTCTTTCGGGATGATTTGAGTGCCGCGGTCGGCCTCGATGGTTAGGGTCGCGCTGCGTTGTGCGAAAAGTGAAAGCGAAGCGGTCAGCAGCAGACCGCCCATCAAAAGTTTGTTTGTCATGGGGTTCATAAAGGTTTGAATGTGGATATAATATGGAAAAAACGGACGGTGTCCCGTCACTCCGCACCAAGTGCGTGATGGCGGGCATCGTCCATCACTATTCTTACTTTTTGCAGGCTACCGCCTTTTCCTCAATAGGCAGGCAAGCCTTATAGGTCTCGATGTAGGCGTTGAAGCCGGCCACATCTTCGGGCACCGGCGCCACTTCGACACCGGCATATCCGGCAAACACCTGCGTGTCCAGAAAGTCGGGCAGCGACTGGCCTTGGGCGTTGTTCACCAGATAGGAACCCAGCAGG
>CATXSD010000033.1 GCA_958402075.1 Mediterranea massiliensis
TATGCCGGAAAAACGGCATCGGATGAGAAAAATAAGGTATCATTGCAGAGTCAAACGACACCCCTCCCCGGTGAAAGTACAGGCCGGAACTGTTGATTGTATAGAAAAACAGTATGACCTTTACATTATGTCTACCCTTTTAGGGAGCTTTTTCGCAAAGCGTCTACCTTCTTAGGAGGCCATTCTGTGGAGTGTCTACTGCTTCAGTTTATAAAACAAAAAACTGTCTAGCTAAATCAGGAAAAGTCAATTGTCTTCAAAGCGAAGTTTTAAGCTGGGCAAAGCAGTGCTTTAAGCTGAGCAAAGCGGTGCTTTAAGCTGGACAAAGCGATGCTTTTAGCGGGGCAAACGACTGCTTTCCCCAGCCTGGAAATTGCCCTCTTCAGCTTGCTGACTATCTACTTGAGAAATCTAAAGTCCATAGTTATACGCATAAAGTGGCATTTGGCGCAGGTATAATACCGATACTTTGTAAAGAAAATCGGAGAACAGCGTCGGTTATTCCGTTATTTTTCCGTATGTTTGCAAGGCATGATTTCAGAAACAGTACGCATGAGATACGGGTGGATCATAATTCTATGGTGCGTGACGGCCTTTCCCGTGATGGCACAGCGGATGCGCGTCGAGGATTTCGGACGCTACAAGAGGCCGTTCCTGCAAAAGACGCCTTTCACAACAGACAAACGGCAAGCCCTGCTGGACTTTTTCACTAACGAAAAAGGCTTCCAGTTTTTCGTGGGCGACACGCCCGTGCCTGCTGCCGAAGGAGAAGGAATGGTCACCCTAACCCTGCCCCATCGCACCGCTTTCCTCATCATCAAGCATCCCGTCTACGGGCAGTTGGCCTGGAAGGTGCCTGAAGGCGTACTGAAAAAAAAGAAGCACTATCATGCCTATCTCCATACTGAAAGTCTGGAGAAAGAGTTCCGTCAGCAGAAGCAGTGGGCGCTGATTTCGACGGTGCCCGAACATGCCATCGTCTATGTAGATACCGTTATCCATCCTCTTTTGGACGGCACCCTTTCCCTTTACTTGCCACTGGGCCGGCATGCTTGCCGTATTGAGTCGCCTTTCTACCAGACCTTGAATGACACCATTGAACTGACTGACTCTGTTCGCTTTGAGAAACGTTACGTATTGCAGCCTTTTTACGCCTATCTGACTGTGGAGACCGACTGGCCCGATGCCCGCATCTGCTTGGACGGGCAGCCGTTGGGGATGCAGCGCATCGAGACGTCCCGTCTGATGCCCGGTCGATATCGTCTGACCGTCGACCAAGGCGATTCGCTCTATTACGAACAGTGGCTGGAATTGGCCAACGCAGAGCGTAAGGTGGTCGACCTGCATGGCATCGAGTTACGTCCGTTTCCGCAGCCAGGACAGACCATAGAGGCGCTTGGGTTCCCGAATGAGGTTTTGGCAGATTCCTTGGCTTCGGACAGCCTTCAGATACAGCCGGAGCAATGGGCCGACGTGCATATTACCGCCTTCGATGCCGACACAGAAATCTGGCTCAACCGAGAGCGGGTGGCACATGGCGAATGGCGGGGAAAGCTGGCTCCGGGCTTTTATGCCGTCAGTTCAAAAAAGGAGGGACTGGACTCACGCACCGACTTCTTCTGGGTCGATGCGGGGAAAAGCGTGGAGCTGAACCTCATTTCGCCTTTGGCCGATTACGGACTGCTGAACGTGTCGTGCGACGAGGTGGATGCGACCGTCTTCCTGAACGGCCTCGTGGCGGGCTCGGCACCTTGCGTACTGCGCAATCTGCCGGTCGACCGCACCTACCGAGTCCGGCTGGTAAAAGGGCGTAAAGCAGCCGAGACACTCATCCGCCTGAAGGGAAATGACATTGTGAACGTGAAATTGAAACTGAAATAATAAATAACCAAAAGGAAAACAGATGAGAATGACTGTGTACAAGCTGTTGCAGGAAGCCCAGCAGAAAATGAACGGATATGCGGTGTATATGAACTATCAGTTCATGCATTTCGGTGTGAAGGCCGAGCCGGCCGCCCTCCTGACGGTCGAAGTCGAAGTGGGCGGTGAACGGATGAATCTGGAAGACGTGGCCGATGTGGCGTTACCCCAGGACGACCAGTTTGCCTTGATTCCCAAGGAGCAGGATTACCTGTTTGCCATCTGCAAGGCTGTGGCCCAGGCACATCCCGACTATAAGATCAAACAGGAACCGATGGACGAGGACGGCGAAGAGAGCGGAGAGGAGGAATCCTCGGACGGAGAAGAGGATCGGTACGTCCTGTGCACGATGCCCGAAGTGAACGACGACCGGCACGATGCAGGCATGGATTACGTGAAGGCCATTTACGAGGAGATGACGGCCAAGGTTGATGCGGTAAATGCCGCATATGGCGCGAAAATCGCCAAGCAACTGGCCGGTGCCAAGCCCGAGGAGATGGACGAGGCGAAGGAGGAGCTCCAGAAGGTGTATGACCAGATAAAGGATCTATGCAAGTCCTATCGAGAGGAGAAGGAAAAGCAGATAGAGGAGGCTTATCAGGATTATCTGAAGAAGAAGGCTGAGGCCGAACAAGCCGAGAGCGAGCGTCAGGCCGCGCGTGGTGAAGACAAGGGCTTGAAGTTGGATCTGAGCCAGTTTACCGGCGAAGAATAAAAGTGCCTGGCCTGTAACGGCGGGCAGGGGATTATTTCCCCTGCGAGTCGCACGTATGGCCGGGCATGTTGATGGAGATGCTGCCGCCGTAGGCACACATCAGCTTGCAGTTGTCCAGCAGGGCCGGCATGTTGGTGATCAGTTGCTTGCCGCCCGGTGCCCAGGGAGCCACGATTACCGGGATGCAGGGCATGGGCGTCAGGACGCCCATCGCAGCCGAGGTGGCGGAGGCCACCATAGGGTTGCTCAACGACTGGCACATGCCGAAGGGCAGAATATTAACCAGCGGAGCGAAATCCATGATGGTGGCTTTCGGCTTGTTCTGGATCATCGGCCGCAAGGGGACCGTTACCATCAACGAGGAAGGGGCCATGCCAAACGTGCACTTCAGCGTGGCGCCCATGCAAACATATTTTGCCATAATCTTTCTGTTTTTATCCGTTGTTCGATTTCAGTTCTTCTTCACTCAGTTTCGCACCCAGCTTGGCGGTAGACGGCGCGCCGGGCACGGAGACGCCTTCGGTGGTGTAGGGGGTCTTGAACGACGAATCCACCTTCAGGTTCTTCATCTCGACCGTTCCGGCGGTGACGTCGGACTTGAACGTCGTCTTGCCTTGCGACGTCATCTCGCCGTAGAGGGTAGTCTTGCTGCCGGAGAGCGCGGCGTCGCCGCCGCTCAGTTGCAGGATGGCCTTGCCGTCCTGTTGCAGCTCGACGGTAGTGTCGCCGAAGAGGCCCACCTTGTCCGAGGCCACCTGCACATTCTTGCTCCGCGCCTTCTTGTCCCTTGCTCCCGCATAGACTTTTTCTGCCAGCAGGAGCAGGCTGCTGCCTGCGGCCAGCTCCTTGTCGGTACGTTTCTCTTTGTCCACGTCCATTGCCTTCACTTCTACCGTCTTGGCGTTGGCGGCAATCGTTCCGGTAGCCTTGCCTTCGGTGTCGGTGGCGTTGAGGTTGATTTTCTCGGCGCGTAGGGTGAACGAGCCTTCTTGGGTCAGGCTCTTCTCTTCGGTCTTGTTGTCTTTCATCTCGTAGTCCACGGCTTCCACCTGGATTGCCTTCGAGACCACTCGTACGCTGCCTTCGGCCGGCAGGTCGGTGTTCTTGTCCGCTATCTTGGGGTTGGCGGTGTTGATTTCCACGTCCTGTGAGCCCATGTAGATGCTGCTGTCCTTGATCAGTGCGCCGTCGTTGCCGTAGGAGGTGAAGCTGATTTCCTTGCCTGCCAGGCCGATGCCAGCGCCGTCGTTGGTGCGCAGGTTGCCGTCGCCGTCGGCCGAGGTGAGGCTGATATTTTCGGAGCGGAGCGAGATGAATGTATCGGTGGTTTGCTCCTTGAACGACGATTTCAGTTGCTTGGCTGCCTCTTTTTGTTCCTTGACGGCAGCCAATTGTCGGTTGCTCTCGGCAAGGAGAGAGAGGGAATTGAAGTAGTGAGTCAACGCATTGTAAAGAGTGGACGTCACTTGTTGGAATTCGTAATGCAGTTCGTCAATGTCCAGGAAGTTGGTTCGGGTCTCTATTTCGGAACTGTTTAGCGTGTCTTTCTCAATCAGTTCGTTCATGTGGGATACTAACGAAGCCACTGTCGATTTGGCCTGGCTTGCTGTTTGGTTGAGGTCATTGATTTGTGTGTTCAATGCCTTTTCTTCCTGCTCCAAACTTTCGGAAAGCGTGTCGCACGGCAGTGTGGCATCGATGCTGATTTGCCCGTTGGTGGAGAGATGAATTCCGCTGCCGCTGTTGGATAGACTGCTTTGGGGGAAATAGTCATCGGCATTCTCACCCCGCAAAACGATGTTTTGGGCTTGGGAAACAATCTCAGAAATAGGCTTTACGACCTGTTCTATACCGTCTTTACCTGGATCTACCGCAATCTGGCGAATGCTGGGAGCGCGGCTTACGATACTGCCGATTCCCGATGTTCCGGTTCCTACCCCTTCCAGATCGATGTTGGTTGCCCGTATGACAACCTTTGAACCTCCACCCCATAATATACCGCTTTTGTCCACATTACCGATAATGATTTCGGGAGCGGAGATAATTATTCGGTTGTCATCCCGGATGTAGCGTCCTTTTTCCAGATTGTCAAGAATATCCTGTTTGATCCGTTGGATTTCGTCTTTTTGAGAACGGATCTCTTCAATATCTTTTTTTACATTTTGCTGGAACTTTTCTAATGCGCTTTGCCAATCCGTGAATTGTTCTGTTATGTCTTTTCTCATATGTATGATCTGTTTTTGCTGGTTTAGTGGGTTGTTATATGTTTCTTAGGAAATCTATTATTTGCTGCATTTTGTTTGCTAAAGTATACTCGTTTATTGTATTATTGTCAAGATAAAGTGTTTTACCTTCTTCCCTTGAGAATAATATATCTCCTCCACTTGCGTGATCCCAATTGTATTGGTCGTAATAACCGTTGAGTCCCCAAGCTTTTGTCAGGAGCCTCAGCTTTGAATCTGTTGGGATTTTGGGAACGTCGAACTGGTTATTTGTCAAATCTAAAGTTAAAATTGGATGTGGATTTTGTGGATCATCATTGGTGAAAAGGCTATTCCAAGTGTTTTGTGGATAATTATTGCTTATTTGTGCTGGTAGGTTGCTGATAGTAATATGGTATGGATTATGAGTATTGAGATGAAATATAAAATATAGGATCACACTTCTGAACACTTCTATATCAATTGTGGCATTGGCATCGAAATTCTGAATGTATGCGTTCTGTGCATCTAGAAAATAGATATTTTCGCAAAGGCGTTTAATTTCTCTGTCACATTGGTCGAGTGCATTTTTACAGGTATCGCTAAGCGACTTGCTAAGTGATTCTATGACATTATTCCATACGGATTTTTTCACTAATTTATAGAGTTTTTTTGCTGCATCGTTTAACTGTTTTGCATTGTCCTTTCCATCTTTTCTTATAGGTTTTGATGGTTGATATGAAATATTGTTTAATATATCACTAATGAGATTATTAAAGTTTTTGGGAACAGGATTGCATTGGTAGACCGAATTCTGCTGTATCGCATTACGTTGTGCACCTTCATATTCTACCTTTTGTGCATTAATTGCTACAGTATTTGCTTTACATGTGTTAAATAAATCAATAATAAAATGATGAGCAGCAACGATGTCGCCAAAGAAAGACGCAGTTTCTTTGTGCTTAAATCCACCGGTCCATAATGCCGTCCCATGTAATTGTAAGTTTCTCCCAGGGATTTTTGCTTCTCCCTTACCTGCTTCAATGCATAAATATCTGTTGGACTTGATGAGCATCGTGCCACCGATAGGACGAAGTAGAGTTTCCATAAAAGTACGTATGAGGCCCATATCAATGGGTTGTATTTTCTTGAGCGCATTAGCCGCGGTGTCTTTTAAACTTTCTTTTAAAAGCTGAACAGAGGTTGGCCAAAAGTGGGATACGATATTGTTTCCGGAAGAAATGGAAAGGTTATTACCCGCCACGATATCAATGTTCTTTCCCTCGATACGGACATTCCCGTTGGGCGCACTGATGGTGATGCCCGTAAAGGCATTGATATCTACTTTACCCAAAGGGCTGTCGATGGAGATGGCACGTTTGTCCGACGACATGGATATGGAGTACAACCCGTGTTCGTCTGTAAACTCGATGCCTCCCATCGCTTTCTTGAAAGAATCTGGGAGTTTATCCAGTTTCTTGTCCTTGTCCTTGTCCTTGTCCTTGTCCTGTAAAGTAAGTTCAGTTCTGATAAAACTGGTTGGGCAGAAACTTTTAATGGTACTCATCAATGGGGACAATGAATTTAAAGCGTCTGAACTGGCTGATGGGTCGGAGAAAATGATGGAATGACCGTTTACGGACGAGATGACGCGGGCTTTGTCTTTCTTGTGGGCGTATGGGACCGTTGATTCGTCTTCTTTTGCAGCTCTTGTATAGAGCATACCTTCTACGTAAGGCTTCTCAATATTTCCGTTCTCGTAGTTGATGATGGCTTCGTCGCCTATCTGGGGAAGGAAGTTGAAGCCGCTGCCGTCCGAAGCCATGGGCAGGGCAATGCGGATCCACGGTGTAGAGTCTTCGGATGCCTCCAGGTCTTCATCTTTTTCGGTCTTGCCTTGCCACGGATAGCGCACCCTTACACGGTTCATTTTCAGTGGGTCCGCATTGTGTGTGATAAAGGCACGCTGAGCTTTGGCCTCTCGGATGGGGCTGACAGGAGCGGCAGGGGGGAATACGAACTCATTCTCTTTGTATGGGATGGCCTCGATGTCGAGGGTCTCTGCATTGCTGTTGGCGCACCCGTTCATCTGGACAACGATGTATTGTTCTCCGTCCAGCTCTATCAAGCTGCCCAGCGTGAGGGGGTAGAAATGGTCGCCCAATGCAATTTGGATACGTGACCGTTCGTTCGCTTCTATTCCCTTGCGGACGGCTTCATAAAATTCCAGGCTGAAGGTGACGTAACTGTTCAAAGCATTTTTAACGCTCTCTGATGTACTGAACGGATGGATGCGGTCACCGTTTTTTCTGTCGTCTGTATAGATTCCCTTTTTAAAATTTTTGTCTTCATAGTCGTCATTGGTCGCTTTGGCAGATAAACTACAATTCAGTATGGTTATTCCCGTATCAGAGATTAAGTTTACTGCTGCTTCAATCATATCGGCCGAATTAACGATGTCGGTAACAGCGTTGATAAAAAAATATCCTGGCCACAGGGCAAAATCTTGCCATTTGGTGTATTCATCTTTGGGAGGGAGGGAAACCAGGTTATCATCTGAAGCCAGTTGGGAATCCTGAAGCTGTATATTTTCATTGTCTTGCAGTTCCGAAGGGAAACGTTTTACTTTATTTTCCCTGAGGGAATAATTATGATGGCTGCTTACGATATAGTTTTCTTTCCATGCAGTAGCTGTCTCATCGGAAAAATTGACGGAAACATACTCCGTAATAACTGTTGGAGGGGAGGTGATTTTACCATTATCTTCTGTTTCAATATTCAATCCAATATTGAAATATCCGTCCTCGTAATAGAGAAATTCTCCGCATCGGTTGCTGACTCTGACCAGAAAATCGAAGAAACTTTCGTTGTATTGCACGAGGTAGGGCTGGATAAATTCTTTGGTTTCCGACTCCATTTTATAAGTTAAGTACTTAGCCTTCTGTATGATAATAAATTGTCCTTTTTTTTCTACTAGATTTTTTTCTTCTTTGTTTTTCTGTTTCTCTAATTCTTCTTTCTTTTTAGTATCTGTTTCTTTTTTAATCTGATCATTAAGTTCTTCGATTTTTTTTTGGGTAGCGTCAATATCTTCTATGGAGATGCCTTTTAAATTTTTATCTGTTATATTATTAGGCCAAAGCTCTTCGTTCAGAAAAATATCCTGAATGAATTTTTTACCTGTATAGGCTTTGCAATACTTATCCAGTGTAAGGAACTTGAACGGATCGTAGGCCTGGAACGTAGCATAATAAACGTTTCCTTTTTTCTCGATTTGTATGCCGAAAATGTAATAGTCTTTTGCAATGCTGCTACTCTTATTGTCGGCTTGGGCTGTTAATTCATTTTTTTTTCCTTTGAATGTGCTGTAAATAGCATTAACACCGCTACACCCTGTAATTTGCAACTTGAAGATAAGTTCTCCCGGTTTGTAAATGGCTTTCGAATAGCTCAAATTTTGGAGCGTGAAAGTCCATGTAGTATCCCCTATGGTTGTAGATCCTGCTGAATGTCCATCGTTTGAGTTGTAACTTAATTCGATATTTTTATTTTCTTGAGGAACGTCGTAGATTGTTAAAGTATAGGAAGCCATGATGTTCTACTGTTAAGATTAGAAGTTAATATACAGTTGCTTTTGATAGCTGTCGCTACCGATGTAGGTAATTGATTTGGTCAGCAGTCTGATGCTGGTCATCATCAGGTTGGCATTTTCTTCTTCCTCTTCGGAAAAGAAGGGTGAAGTTTCAGGATGAGAAGCACCAAAGACTTCTTCTACACTGATGACGTAGCCAGTTACGACCAGTCCGCTGTCGTAGTCGCTCAATGTATTTTCTCCTTCGTCTGTACGGAAGGTTGCGTTAAAAACAATCGAGAAACATGACTCTGTATGCTCGTCCAGTCGTTTGTATATTCCTTTCAAGTAGCCGTCCGGCAAGGATTTGATTTGGAGTTGCAGGATGGTAGTCTGGGTAGGGCCGTAAGGCATTCCCCTGTCATTCCTTTTTCTGGCACATTCGTAGTGGAATTGTTGCAGCGTGAAGCCTTGCTCTCTTTTGACTTTGGTTGTACGGATGTCATCGAAAAAGAGAGTGGCTTTGAGATAGTTTGAGATGTTTTGCATAGAAGGTCTTAATTTGAGGGGTTTGCTTTATTGGAATTCAGTCTCGTCAATCTCCAGCTTCTTCACCATAATGCCCAGTTTAAGTTGATGGCGGTTGGTGTCGCTGATATTATAGGTTTCGTCTATCGAAAAGCATTTGGCATCCTCAAACTTGAAGGTTCGTGTCGTTATGTCGTATTTGGCAGATTGGTTGGTCAGATCAACTACGACTTTGCCGGACAATGAAGTCTGGTCGATGTACCATTCAAACAGCATGAGGTCGTCTTTGTTGGGGGCAATGACCGACAGAATAAGTTGGTCGCACCGCGGATTACCGTCGGGCGTATAGGAATTGTGATGCCTCGATACTTTAACCTCGCATTGGACCACCCGATACGCGTTGGTATAAGTGTCAGAGGTGTTATCCCCCAAATATAAGTTAGCAAATAAAGACATAACGGGATGTTTATTACTTCGTGTTTTTTACTTTATCTCCCCGACAAAAAATGTCGGGGAGGCGATAGGATGCCGCCAGCTGGCGGCTACAAACTTTACTTCCAAGGGTTCTGGAAGTCAACGGGACCGTTCTTCAGCTCCTGGCAAACGATTTGCAGTTGTTCGAAGTGTTCCTCGCCATCTTCCCATTTTTCCAGGTAGTGCACGCAATAACATCCTGTACCTTCCAGTTCCTTCATCGTAGAACCGTCAATGGTGTTGTAGAAGGTAATCTTGATGTCACGCGGATCGTTGGGTGACAGCATCCATTGCAGCAACTGGTTATTGCCGTCGTTCATAGCTTTGACACGGATGTCAATACGGCCACCTCTGGGAATACCGGAGATTTGGCCTTCACGGTCGGTCGTCTGTGAGAAAGTGTAGTCAATCATCATGACTTCACGGGTCTCGAAATCTTTTACCGATAATTGTACCGGAGTTATGTTTTCTGCCATAGTGTTTCTGTTTTTTAATTAGACATCATGTTCAGAACTTAAGCCCAGTCGTTTTCAAAAACGACAGACTCGAATTCAATCTTTTGACAGGTGATTTCGATTTCCTCGAAATGACCTTTCTTGTCTTCCCATTTTTCCTCGAAGTTTACACAATAACCGTTGGTGAACTTGATAGTCTTCATGTTCTTACCGGTTTTTGTTTCCAGGAAAGTGATAACACCGTTTTTGGGTAGGTTCCGTTCGATCATCCATGCCAATAAATCGGGGGTTCCGTCATTAAGAGCTTTTACACGGATGTTGATTTTACCTCCACGGGGAATACCCGACATCTGGCCTTCTACGTCAGTAGCCTGGTCAAATTCGTATTTAACCATCATAACTTCTCGTTCTTTGTAGCCATCAACTTCTAATTTAACTGGTGTCTTTGCCATAATTATACGTTTTTGAAATATGAAAGAATTTGATTATATTATACCATCTGAGCGTCTTTATCCTTCTTGTCTGCCGATACCTTAATGATAAAATTCTTGGCTGAATAGAAAGGAGTCAGACTGATATCACATGTGATACGCTTGGTTACCGGATCCTGTGTCGGCTCTTTGATTTCATAATTCTGGAACAAGTTGCCGTAGCCCTTGTAATCGTTCAGGAAGGCCTGTATTTTTGCTTTCAAGTTTTTGGGAGAATTATAGGGATCCCAGTTTTCGAGAGCTACTTCGTGTACGTAGTTCATCAGTACTTTCTTGACCCAGTCGAATACGCGAACAATGGGATATTCTTTCATGGCGGTATTGTCACCATTGTAGAGGGTGGTGTTGTTGAATGCCATGACGCGCCCTTCGGAGTAAACCATCGGAATAACTTGGTTATCCATCAGGGCCGCAATCTCAGATTTCAGCAAGTCCAACTTGACACCTTTCACCCCATCGAGTGTACCATATTTCTTTCCACCAGCACCTTGAGCCATATTGGCACTTTCGTCATACAGTTTTCCTGCCAATGCGCCTGAACTGCAGATATAGAATGCGGGGCTTTCTTTTTCGTCTTCAGACAGCTTTTCAGAGTCGCGTCCAACAAGCCAGTTTGCGGTCATAATAACGTTTTGCAATTCGATATCGCTGTCGCGGTAGCCTTCTGTGTTGGCTTGCAAGTCATCAAATGAATATTCGTCGGCATGATCAGTGATCAGCATGACTTTGTATTTGAAGGCAATTTTGGCCCATTGTAACAAAGTTGGTTTGTCTTGGAATACATTGCCAGGAACAACCATCAAGCTATAACAATCTTTCAGGCTTAGACGATCAAAGCCGTTACGCAGTAGGGTATCTACTTCTTGAGCAAACCCCGAATCGTTATCAGCAATGTCGTCTTTGTATACATTGATGATGCGCAGATTTTTCACTTTGTCTGTATTGGCGTTTTTGAAAAAGCTATCAAGAGCCCGATAAGAGCGTTCTAAATTAGCTGTTGCATAGAGAGCATCAGTGATGCCCTGGCTAAGAAGTTTGGTATACTTATCTTCTTTGGCTTTGCAGGCATCTACAAACTCGGACGCGCTTTCGTGTCCTTCGTTGAGGATTTCAAGCCAACCTTTGATATCGTTAATCAGATTCTCCCGTTTGTCCTGAAAACGTTTGTCCGACAGGAACACAGCTTTGGCAGCCTTGCGCGCGGGGTTCAAGTTGTCTGCATCGGGCATAAAGCCACGAATGGCATTGAAACCACCGAATGCGGACAACAATTGCGAGATATCCTTGGACTGTGCCGGTTGCCGGGTCTGCTTCACTTCGCCAGCACCCTGTGATGCGGTATTGCTTTTTTGTAATTCTGCTTCTGGCATAACATTATATTTTTAGTGGTTATTTACTATTTTCCAATTCTTCAAGCATGGCCTGGAGCATCTCTTTCAATTCCTCTTTGGCCGTACTGTCTTTAAGAATGTCTCTCAGCTTTCTGTTCTGTTCGATACTCTTACGGATTTTGCTGTTGGTATCAATCTTTTTTTTCACGCCTGAAAGGAACTGACTGTTTGCTACCAATCTGCCTTTACCGCCCTGAGCTTCGAAATCGCGGATTTCACTGAAATGGAGCACTTCATTTACCGAACCGCCCTCTTCGTCCACAAAGTCAACTTCGACGGACGGCTTGAAATGTGCAAACGCATCGTTGATATTCTGAATGTCTTCTACAAATTCAGGATCGCCCGGTTCTACATTCGATGTATACTGGTCAATCATCAACGTCTTGTTGTTGTCAATGGGATTGACTTTCGCATTGGATTCTTCATCTGGAGCCATCGAGATGAAATTTTCTTTCATTGCCATAAGTTTCTCGTTTTTTATAGGGTTATCATGAGTTTAATTTATACATTACTTATATATTATAGAGTCATAAATTCCGGCTTTCCATCCTTCATTCGTACTTCAACGGTATCTCCTGATTTAATTTTTCCAGAAATGATCAGTTTGGAAAGCGGGTGTCTCAGTTCCTTACGGATAATGCCTATGACCGGACGGGCACCGTATTGTGGGTTGAAGCCCATCATGGCAATGTCCCTTTTTGCTTCCGGACTGATACAAAGTTTAATATTCTGCTCTTCCAGTAATTTCAGCAGGCCTTTCAGATGTATGTCGAAAATACGGGTAACGGTTTCTTCGGTAATCGGAGAGAAAGGAACAATTTCCGTCAGGCGTCCCAGAAATTCTGGTCGGAAGTAGTTTTGCATAATGTCCATCAAATCGTTGTTCTGAGGGATGGAACCTTTGTTGAACGAATCGACGATGAACTGGCTGCCTATGTTTGAGGTGAACAGGATCAAAGCGTTCGAAAAATCGCCTACACGGCCGAGACGGTCATGAAGTTTGCCTTCATCCAATATCTGGAGAAACAGATCGAATACAGATTTATGTGCTTTCTCGATTTCGTCGAACAACACTACAGAATAAGGCTTTTGGCGAATCTTGTTTACCAGCAGACCTCCTTCTTCATAACCTACATATCCCGGAGGCGCTCCGTAGAGCAATGCGACGGAGTGCTCTTCCTTGAATTCTGACATATCAAAACGGATAAGCGAGGATTCATCTTCGAACAAAAAAGCAGCCAAGGCCTTGGACAATTCAGTCTTACCGGTTCCTGTCGGTCCGAGGAAGAAGAATGATCCCATAGGTTGACCTTTCTTATTCAGACCCGAACGGGACTCAAACACAGCATCGAGTACAATTTTCACAGCATGATCTTGTCCGACTACACGTTTCTTCAGTGTGGCTTCAGCATTGATGAGACGATCCCGTTCTTTCGACTGAACCTTACCCAACGGGATACCTGTCTGTTTGGCCACTACAGCGAACAGATCCGAACTGTCAAGTTCCGTACGCTTTTGCTGACACAATTGGGAGAGCTGGTCTAAGACCTTTTTCAGATAATCAATCCGCTCCTGGGCAGTAGCAATCTTGCCAAAATCAACGTCTGCATCCAGTTGGGCCATCAAAATACAACAGATTTGGTTGATCAGTTTGTAATGCAGCCATTCCAACTCCATCATCATTTGTCCATTCTCTTTAGCGCCAATCTGCTCCGTTAGCTGCGCCAACTCGGCCTGTAGGCTGGCTATATCGTTGGCAGCCATATCGTTCATGGTCTTTACCAGTGCCATTGTGCGGTCAATCAGGTCGAAAGCAGAGTCTGGCAAAGCCTTTTCCGTCAGATAACGCTTGGCCAGCCGGACAGCATCCACCATAACAGGTTCTCCTATACCTAAATGGTGATATTCAGAATACGTACCCAATGCACCTTTCAGAATGCGGAGACACAGGTCGGCATTAGGTTCTTCGAGTGTAATCTTTTCAAGTTTGGTCACAAACTCCTTGTCTGTTTCAATATTTTTGGTATATCCGTCAATGGACGAGGTACAGAGTAGCAGAAGATTGCCCTTATTCAATTCCTGCTTTAAAATGGAAGAAGCTCCATACAGGCTATTTTGTTTGTCAAATAGCTTGTCTATAGACTCAATAATCAAAATTGCATTGGGTTGCTCTTTGATTTCTCGCAACAGGTTCTTGAAGCGATCTTCCAGTTCACCTTTATAGGACGCGTCGGAACCGATACTTGCCAAGTCCAGTTCATAGGCGGATGCATTACTCAAAAAGGAAGGTACGTGACCCTCAGAAAGCTGTTTGACAAACGCATTGACAAGAGATGTTTTTCCTACCCCCGATTCTCCTGTTACAAGCAAGTTGGATTTTGTCTTTCGCCCAAAAATCTCGAAAATAACCGATATCTCATTTTCAAAACCGATAACGGGCCCTATTTTCCCCGCTTTGACTTCTTCCTTTTTGTCTATACAATATTTATTTATGAGTCCTTTCCCGTTGGCAACGGAAGACTGGCTTGTTCCGCCGCCGGTTTCGACTGAATTGGCGGCATGTGTCGAAACTCCGACCTTTGCCTGTATTTCAGCGACGGTCAATGGTAAGGTTTTTAGTTGCTCAAATGTAAAACCTACACCAGGAGTAACAAGGGACATCAGAATGCAAACCGGTTCACATTCGGCCAATCCGAGTTTTTCCTGGTAAACTTCTGCCTCTTCCATGACGGCCTCAGCTTCCTGAGAATAGGGCAAGTCCTTTTTCGGCCTGACTGCACGTGGTGAAAGTTGCATTTGTATGTCGGCCCATTCTTGCAGATAATAATAATCCTTATCCAAATCTGTTTCAATAAAATGAACCAAACCTACACTTTTGTGGAGTATAGCCTTGAACAAATGGGAGGGATAGATTGCGTCACTACAATATTCCTCAGCGAAAGAATTCGCAATGTCTCTGATGCTGCTCATCTTTTTTATATTTTGTAAGTTCGATAGTCGGTTATCGGTTATCATAAAGATGCTTTCGCAAATATAAAAAAAAAGGAATAAACTACCTATTCTGTAGCTTTTTTTATTGTTTTAGTGCAGCAATATAATAAAAAAAGACCGCCAAGTGTGGAAGCCACTCAACAGTCTAAATCTTTTGTAGTAGCGGGACCCGGGATTGAACCGGGGACCTCATGATTATGAATCATGCGCTCTAACCAGCTGAGCTATCCCGCCATCGTTTCTCGATTGCGGGTGCAAAGATACGGCTTTTATTGGAACTACCAAAGCTTTTCAATCTTTTTTCTCCAAATTTCTACTTCCAGCAGGAAAGGTCCAAAGGAAGCAAAAAAAAGTTTTCCATTCCAACAATTTCCATATCATTTATTATCAAACAATTGCAGAAGCGAGAGAGCAAGCTGTCCTATAAAAATGCAAAATTGTTTTTTATAATTAGAAATAATGTTTTAACTTGGCGACGCAATTCGAGAAACGAAACCATGGAAAGAGAGAAGATACATTTGCAATATCCGTTGAACGCCACTTCCAAAACCATTCTGTGGAATGCCATCAGCACTCCCAGCGGCCTGGAAGGGTGGTTTGCCGACCATGTACAGTCGGACGACAAGACCGTAACATTCTTTTGGGGAAAGACAGAATCGCGCAGTGCTGAAATTGTGGCTGTGCGGGCCTACTCTTTCATCCGCTTCCGCTGGAAAGACCAGAAAGACTCCCGCGAATATTTCGAATTCAGGATGGACTATAGCGAGCTGACCAATGACTTTACCCTTGAAATCGTAGATTTTGCAGCCAAGGACGAAGCCGACGACATGCGCGAATTGTGGGACTCGCAGGTAGAAACATTGCGTCGGGCGTGCGGCTTTTAGTTAACTTTCAATTAAAAATTTTACGTACTCCCTTTTTTGTGCTACTTTTGTGCTTTCAATAAGTATGAGACAAGTAACATGCTGCGCATAAAAAAGTTAGATATATTCGTATTGAAGAGCTTCTGCATGCTCTTTGCCGGCACTTTTTTCATCTGCCTCTTCATCTTCATGATGCAATTCTTGTGGAGATACGTAGACGAGCTGGTGGGAAAAGGATTGGAGATGACCGTCTTGGCGCAATTCTTTTTCTACTCCGCCCTGACACTCGTTCCTGCCTCCCTGCCGCTGGCCGTATTGTTGGCGGCCCTGATTACATTCGGCAATTTCGGCGAGCGCTTCGAATTGCTGGCCATGAAAGCGGCAGGCATCTCGCTCCTCAAGATTATGCGCCCGCTCATCGTGTTCATCGCCTTCATTTCCTGTGTATCCTTCTATTTCCAGAATGTGGTTGGCCCCAAGGCCCAAACCAAATTATGGACACTGCTCTTCTCCATGAAGCAGAAGTCGCCCGAGCTGGATATTCCTGAAGGCGTATTCTATGACGAAATCGAGGGTTACAACCTGTATGTCAAGAAGAAGAACCGCGATACGGGTATGCTCTACGACGTGCTGATCTACAATTTCGAGAAAGGTTTTGAGAATGCCCAAATCATCAAGGCCGACTCCGGACGGCTCGAGATGACGGCCGACAAACAACACCTGTACCTTCATCTGTACAGCGGTGAGCAATTCGAAAACCTCAAGTCACAGAACATGAGCCAGAAGAATGTACCCTACCGCCGCGAAACTTTCCGCGAGAAGCATGCCATCATCGAATTCGATTCCGACTTCAACATGGCCGACGAGGGTATCATGGGAGGGACTGCACAAAGCAAGAACATGGAGATGCTCCAGGTAGCTATCGACTCGATGAAGGTACAGAACGACAGCATCGGACGGGCCTATTATACCGAAGTGATGGGCAGCACCTACAAGCCCGCAGCCTCACTGACCCGAGCCGACACGGTAAAGATAGAAGAAGCCCGCCCTGCAGCCTACGATTTGGACAGTCTGTTCAACTCGCTCACCTTGGCCGAAAAGGAGAAAATTATCAGCTCAGCCGTCAGTCGCGCCCAAAGCACAGGAAGCGACTGGAACTTCAAGAGCTTCAACGTGTCGCAGACCGACACCAACCTGCGCCGTCACATGACGGCCTGGCACGAGAAACTGACCCTCTCGCTGGCCTGCCTCATCTTCTTCTTCATCGGCGCACCGCTGGGAGGCATCATCCGCAAAGGCGGACTGGGTATGCCCGTCATCGTGTCTGTACTGATATTCATTATCTATTACATCATCAACAACACAGGCTTCAAGATGGCCCGTGACGGCAAATGGATTGTATGGATGGGCATGTGGACCAGTACGGCCGTGCTGGCTCCGCTGGGCGCGTTCCTCACCTACAAATCGAACAACGACTCGGTGGTGCTCAACGCCGATGCCTACATTCAGTTCTTCAAGAAACTCATAGGCATACGCAGTGTACGCCACCTCTTCCGCAAGGAGGTCATCATACACGACCCGGATTACGAACACCTTCCGGGCGAACTCCAATCCCTGGCCGACGAATGCCGCCGCTACATGGGACAGAAGAACCTGAAGCACGCCCCCAACTACTTCAGGCTGTGGATGACCGATACACAGGACGAGGCCGTGGAACGTATCAGCGATCACATGGAGCAACTGGTTGAAGAGCTATCTAACACCCGATCCATGACGTTGCTGACCCTGCTCAACAACTTCCCCATCATCCCTGTACGTGCCCATACACGCCCCTTCCGAAACTATTGGCTGAACGTGGCCTGCGGCGTGGTCGTGCCTGTCGGCCTGTTCTTTTACTTCCGAATCTGGGCCTTCCGCCTCCGCTTGTACAAGGATTTGGAACGAATCATCAAAACTTGTGACGACCTCGTGCTGGTGATGGAAAGAGACAAAAACAAATAACCAATATATAAATTAAGATAGAACGTATGGAGAATGTAAAACTGAACACTATCGAAGAAGCTATTGAAGAGTTCAAGGCCGGAAACTTTGTCATCGTGGTAGACGACGAAGACCGTGAGAACGAGGGCGACCTCATCATCGCCGCTGAGAAAATCACCCCCGAAAAGGTGAACTTCATGCTGAAGCATGCCCGCGGCGTGCTCTGCGCGCCCATCACCGTGTCGCGCTGCAAGGAGCTGGACCTGCCCCATCAGGTTCTGGACAATACCTCCGTACTGGGTACCCCCTTTACCGTGACCATTGACAAACTGGAAGGATGCACCACGGGCGTATCGGCCGCCGACCGCGCCGCTACCATCCAGGCACTGGCCGACCCCGCCTCGACTCCCGCCACCTTCGGCCGCCCCGGCCACATCAATCCCCTTTATGCACAGGAGAAAGGTGTGCTGCGCCGTGCAGGCCATACGGAAGCCACCATCGACATGTGCCGCCTGGCCGGTCTCTATCCCGCCGGCGCCCTGATGGAAATCATGAACGAAGACGGCACCATGGCCCGCCTGCCCGAGCTGCGCAAGATGGCCGACGAATACGGACTGAAGCTGATCTCCATCCGCGACATGATAGCCTATCGCCTGAAACAGGAATCCATCGTTGAAAAGGGTGTAGAGGTGCATATGCCCACCGCCCACGGTGACTTCCGCCTCATCGCCTTCCGCCAGAAATCCAACGGACTGGAGCACGTGGCTCTGTTCAAGGGAACATGGGAACCCGACGAGCCCATCCTGGTGCGCGTACATTCCTCATGCGCTACGGGCGACATCTTCGCCTCCAAGCGTTGCGATTGTGGCGAACAACTCCACAAGGCCATGGAAATGATTGAAAAGGCCGGCAAGGGAGTTGTTGTCTACCTGAACCAGGAAGGACGCGGCATCGGACTGATGGAAAAGATGAAAGCCTACAAGCTGCAGGAAGACGGCATGGACACGGTGGATGCCAACATTTGCCTGGGCCACTTGGCCGACGAACGCGACTACGGCGTTGGGGCCCAAATTCTCCGCGAACTGGGCGTGCACAAGATGCGCCTCATGACCAACAATCCCGTGAAGCGCGTGGGCCTCGAAGCCTACGGACTCGAAATAGCCGAAATCGTCCCCATCGAAACCACTCCCAATCCCTACAACGAGCGCTATCTGCGCACGAAGAAGGAACGCATGGGGCACACGCTGCACTTCAACAAATGATTTTGTCCCTTTGCTTTCATGTATCGGGAAAAATCTGTTATTTTGCAACCAGAATTAAAACAACCTTCTAAAGATAGAACTGAAATGAACCAATTATCTGACCGTTTGAACAGTTTGTCGCCGTCGGCGACGCTGGCCATGTCTCAAAAGAGTGCCGAACTGAAGGCACAGGGCGTGGATGTAATTAATCTGAGTGTCGGCGAGCCTGACTTCAATACTCCCGACCACATCAAAGAGGCCGCCAAGAAAGCCATCGACGAGAACTACTCGCGCTACTCTCCTGTAGCCGGTTACCCTGCCCTGCGCAATGCTATCGTGGCCAAGCTGAAGAACGAGAACGGTCTGGAGTATACCGCCGCTCAGATTTCGTGCGCCAACGGTGCCAAGCAGTCGGTGTGCAACACCATTCTGACACTGGTCAATCCCGGCGACGAGGTCATCGTGCCTGCCCCCTACTGGGTAAGCTATCCCGAAATGGTGAAGTTGGCCGAAGGCAAGCCCGTCACTGTGCTCGCCGGCATCGAACAGGACTTCAAGATGACGCCCGCCCAGTTGGAAGCCGCCATCACGCCGAAGACAAAGGCACTGATTCTCTGCTCACCGTCCAACCCTACAGGTTCCGTCTATAGCGCTGAAGAGCTGGCCGGACTGGCCGCCGTGCTCGAGAAGCATCCGCAGGTCTACGTCATTGCCGATGAAATCTATGAGCACATCAACTACATCGGCCGTCACCACAGCATCGCCCAGATTCCTTCGATGAAGGACCGCACGGTCATCGTCAACGGTGTATCCAAGGCATACGCCATGACCGGCTGGCGCATCGGCTTCATTGCCGGACCCGAATGGATAGTAAAGGGTGTGAACAAGCTGCAGGGACAATACACATCAGGTCCTTGCTCGGTATCCCAGAAAGCCGCCGAAGCCGCTTATACCGGCACACAGGCTCCTGTTGAAGAAATGCGTCAGGCCTTCCAGCGTCGTCGCGACCTCATCGTGAAGCTGGCCAAGGAAGTGCCGGGCTTGGAAGTGAACGTACCCGAAGGTGCCTTCTACCTCTTCCCCAAGTGCAGCTCGTTCTTCGGCAAGTCAGCTGGCGACCGCAAAATCAACACGTCCGACGACCTGGCCATGTATCTGCTCGAGGTGGGCCATGTGGCCTGCGTGGGCGGTACGTCGTTCGGCGCTCCCGACTGCATCCGCATGAGCTACGCCACCAGCGACGAGAACATCGTCGAGGCCATCCGCCGCATCAAGGAAGCGCTGGCTGCATTGAAGTAAACGGACCAAGGCCACACATATACATCCCCTTGCCGGGCCTCTCGGACAGAGAAGACGGCAAGGGGATTTTTTTGTCCGACTTGCAAAGGGAGGAAATCAGGCAATGTTTCAGGGGAAAACATTGTATGTTTCGAAGAAAAACATTGCTTGTTTCAAGGCAAAAGGTCGTATGTTTTCTAGAGGTTCCAAGCCCGGCCCGGCAGAGGCCAATGAAAATTTTCGTTTTCATTTGCCTATGCGCCCGCCTTTTACTATTTTTGTCCCAATATGCACCGATGTGTGCCCGAAACAACTGAAACAAAGAAAAAAGACATGAACGTCATAGAACTGATCAACAGCAACCAGCATACGGCCTTCTCCTTCGAAGTGCTGCCCCCACTCAAGGGGACAGGCATCGAACGGCTGTATGCCACCATAGACACGTTGCGTGAATTTGACCCCAAATACATCAACATCACCACCCATCGGAGCGAATACGTGTACCAGGAACTGGGCAACGGGCTCTACCAGCGCAAGCGGCTCCGCCGCCGACCGGGCACCGTGGCCGTGGCAGCTGCCATCCAGAACAAATACGGACTGACCACCGTGCCCCACCTGCTGTGCAGCGGATTCACGCGCGAAGATACAGAATACGTGCTGCTCGACCTGCAATTTCTGGGCATCACCGACCTGCTGGTACTCCGCGGTGACAAGGCCAAGCACGAAGCGCGCTTCGTGCCCGAAGAGGGTGGATACAGCCATGCCATCGAACTGGAGGAACAAATCAACCGCTTCAATCAGGGCATCTTCGTGGACGGAAGTCCGATGACCGTGACGCGCACGCCCTTCAGCTACGGAGTGGCCTGCTATCCCGAGAAGCACGACGAGGCGCCCAATCTGGAAAGCGACCTGATGTGGCTCAAGCGGAAGGTGGACGCAGGTGCGCAATATGCCGTGACGCAGCTTTTCTATGACAACCGGCGCTATTTCGACTTCGTAGCCCGTGCCCGCCAGGCCGGCATCACCGTGCCCATCATCCCCGGCATCAAGCCCTTGAAGCGCACGGCCCAACTGAGCATCATTCCCAAGACGTTCAAGGTGGACATTCCGCAGGAACTGGCCGAGGAGGTGGAGCGATGCGCAGGCGACGACGAAAAGGTGCGCCAGGTAGGCATTGAATGGTGCGTGGCCCAATGCCGCGAACTGATGGAACATGGGGTGCCCAGCCTGCACTTCTACTCCGTAGCGGCCGAAGACAGCATACGAGAAGTGGCAAAACAGATATTTTGACAGACAGGCAAAGACAATGACAGGACTGGAGGACATCATAGGACAACGCGAGACGGGCCGCATGCTGAAGCAGGAAGTGGCTGCCGGACGCATGGCCCACGCACTGCTGCTGACGGGCCCGCGCGGAGCAGGCAAACTGCCGCTGGCACTGGCCTTGGGCAAACGCTTGTGCTGCGCCCATCCCACGGACGACGGCGAGGCCTGCGGACGTTGCACGGCATGTCTGGGCTGGGAGAAACTGGCCCATGCGGATGCCCACTTCGTGTTCCCCATCGTCGGCACCAAAAACACGTGCGACGACTACCTGCCCAGCTGGCGCGAGATGGTGCTCGAAAACCCCTATACCGACCTGGGACGATGGACCGAACGCATGGGAGCGGGCAACGCACAGCCGATGATCTATGCCACCGAGGCCGACCGCATCCTACGCAAACTGAGCTTGAGGTCGGCCACCGGCGGATGGAGGGTGGTCGTGGTATGGCTGCCCGAACGCATGAACGAGCCCTGTGCCAACAAGATGCTGAAACTGCTCGAGGAACCGCCCTCGAAAACGGCTTTCCTCCTGGTGAGCGAAGAGCCCGAACGGCTGCTGGCTACCATCGTGAGCCGCACGCAGCGCATCTACGTGCCCCGCATTGCCGAAGCCGACCTGGCCGAAGCCCTGCAAACACGCTACGGACATCCGGCCGATGAAGCCACCGCCCTGGCCCACCGGGCAGACGGCAGCCTGCTGAAAGCGTTGGAACTGGCCGGACAGAGCGGCGAGCAGGCCCTGTGCTTCAACCTCTTCACACGGCTGATGCGCCTGGCCTGGAAACGCGACATACGCGGCATGAAGACTTGGAGCGAAGAGGTCGCCAGCCTGGGACGCGAACGGCAGAAGGTCTTTCTGGAATATGCCCAACGCATGGTGCGCGAGAACTTCATCGCCAACTTCCACCGGCCGGAGATGAACTACATGGGGACGGACGAACAGCAGTTTGCCGTGCGCTTCGCTCCGTTTATCCATGAAGGCAATGTGACAGGCATCACCGACCTGCTGGCACGGGCGCAGGAACACGTGGCGCAGAACGTGAACGCGCGCATGGTGTTCTTCGACGTGATACTGAACATGACGGTACTCATTAAAATGAAAAATTGATAACAGACATTTAATATTTGACAGTTGATATGACCGACTTTATCTTACATAATGGCAGCGGAAGGCTCTGCTGCAAAAGCTGCGGACGACAGGACCATCAGCTGAACACCTACGACTGGCTGGCCGACATTCCGGGCAACGACACAGCTTCGGAGTACGTCGAAGTGCAGTTCAAGAATACCCGCAAGGGCTACTTCCGCAACTCCAACCACCTGGAGCTGACCAAAGGCGACACCGTAGCCGTGGAGGCCAATCCGGGCCACGACATCGGCGTAGTGACGCTGACGGGACAACTCGTCCCCCTGCAGATGAAGAAAGCCAACATCCGCTCGGAAGCCGACATCCGCCGCATCTACCGCAAGGCCAAGCCCACCGACATGGAGAAGTATGCCGAGGCCAAGGCACGCGAGCACGACACCATGATACGTTCGCGCCAGATAGCCCTCAGCCTGGGTCTGGACATGAAGATAGGCGACGTGGAGTATCAGGGCGACGGCAACAAGGCCATCTTCTACTACATCGCCGAGGGGCGTGTGGACTTCCGCCAGCTCATCAAGGTGTTGGCCGAAGTGTTCCGCGTGCGCATCGAGATGAAGCAGATCGGTGCCCGCCAGGAAGCCGGACGCATCGGAGGCATCGGCCCCTGCGGACGCGAGCTGTGCTGTGCCACGTGGATGACGAGCTTCGTCAGCGTATCGACGGGAGCGGCACGTTTTCAGGACATTTCACTCAATCCGCAGAAGCTGGCCGGACAGTGCGCCAAACTGAAGTGCTGCCTGAACTATGAAGTGGACTGCTACGTCGAGGCTCAGAAACGCCTGCCCAGCAAGGAAGTGACGCTGCACACAAAGGATGCCGAATGGTTCTGGTTCAAAGCCGACATCCTGGCCGGGCAGGTAACCTACTCGAGCGACAAGTCCATCCCGGCCAACCTGACCACCATCAGCGCCCGCCGTGCCTTCGAAATCATCGGCATGAACAAGCGGGGCAATGCGCCCGAAAAGCTGATAGAAAGCGAGAACGATGTCAAAGCTCCCTCAGCAGACCTGCTGGAGCAGGAGAGCGTGACGCGCTTCGACCGAAACCGCAAGGGCAAAGGTGCCGAAGGCGGCAAGAGCGGAAACGGAAAGAAGAAGAAAAAGGCCAAAGGCGCGCAGGCTGCCAATGCCGAAAACGGCGACAAGCCGGCCAACAAGAGTGAAAAGACCGACAAGCCGGCAGCCAATACGACTAAGCCGGCAGCCGACAAGCAGCCTGCCCAGCAGAAAGCCCCCAAGGCGGAAAAAACGGACAAACCGGAAGCTACCGACAAAGGAGAAAAGAAGGAGAAAGGCGGAAACGGACAGAACCGTAACCGGCGCAACCGTCCCAAACAGGAGAAGCGTGAACGCCCGCAACAAGACGGCGGCAAGGAAAGCAACAAGCCAACCAACAAGGACGGAGGCAACCAACCTGCTTCCTGACGGTACCCGCTAAAGGATAGTGAACCATGAAGTGGAAAAGATGGAAGACGACAGGCCTCGTGCTGGCGGCAGCCTGGCTATGGGCGGCATGCAGCAGTACGGAGCCTGTCTACTATGAATACCGCGCCGTCGACGGCCTGGCATGGAGGCAGACCGATACATTGTCTTTTGCTGTCAGCCTGCCGGACACGGGGCAAGCTGACCTCGGTCTGTGGGTGGAGGTACGCCACCGGGGCGACTACCCCTACCGCAATCTGTCGGTACGCATGGCCCGCACACTGACCACACCCACCGACACTGTCTGCCAGGTAGATACCCTGCGCCTGACACTCGCCGACGCCCAAGGACGTTGGTTGGGCGAAGGACTGGCCAATGTCTTCCAACGCTCTTTTCCCGCCGGACGCCTGCACACGACGACGCCTGCCGACTTGCGCTTCGACCTCACTCCAGCTCTGCCCGACTCCTTGCTGCCGGGCATCAACGACATCGGTATCCGGCTGGAGTAACCCTATCGCATCCGAAGCCCGCGGGCCGCATCAATCCTCAGGAAAACAAAAAGCAGGATGGTGAATCCCCATAACGAAGAACCTCCGTAACTGAAAAACGGCAGGGGAATGCCGATAACGGGTGTCAACCCCAGTACCATGCCCACGTTGATGAACAGGTGAAAGAAGAAAACCCCCATCACACAATAGCCGTAGACACGGCCCGAAACCGTCGGCTGGCGTTCGGACAGCCAGATGAGACGCAGAATGAGCGCCATATACAGCAACAGCACTGAAACGGAGCCGACAAAGCCCTCCTCTTCGCCCACCGTACAGAAGATAAAGTCTGTATCCTGCTCGGGTACATATTTCAACTTGGTCTGCGTTCCATTCAGAAAGCCTTTTCCCCATAATCCGCCCGAACCGATGGCAATCTTCGACTGGTTGACGTTGTAGCCGGCTCCCGCCAAATCTTCTTCCAGACCCAAAAGGACCTTGATACGCACCTGCTGGTGGGGTTCAAGCACGCGGTCGAACACGTAGTCACACGAATACAGGAAACCGACCGACGCTATCAGGAAAACCGCAATGAAGGCATACACCCGCCTCCGCTCACGCAACAGCATATAGAACAGCCAACCGACGGCCACCGCACAAAGCCCCCACAGGACATACACCACATTGAAGGCCCACAGCCAACCGGACAACGCACAGGCCAGCAACACCACGCCTACACCCGAAGCAGCCAAAGGCCACAACCGTACACGGCTGTTCTCGGGCAGATAGACCCGCAGCAACGCAGGTACAGAAATCAGAATGAGGCACAACACGGAGAATTCACCGACCGAAGTGGTATCCTGAAACATCCAAACATCACCGAAACGGATGCCCACTACAAAGTAGACTACCGCACAGACACCCGCAAACAATACCGCTCCAGGCATTCCCTCCCGATAAAGCATCAAGGAAAAGGACAGATAGACCAAAGCCGAACCCGTCTCGCGTTGCCCCACGATGAGCAACATCGGACAAAGAATGAGGAAGGCAATGGTCAGCACGCTGCGCCAGCGATGCAGCACGAAGCCATACGCTCCCATGAACTTGGCTAACGCCAAGGCCGTAGCAAACTTGGCAAACTCAGCGGGCTGAATGCTGACCGGCCCCAGGATGAGCCATGAGCGCGAGCCCTTCGTGTCGGGCGCAATGAAGATGGTCACCAGTAGCAACAGCAGCATGCCGGCATAAATGAGGTAGGCAAAGGTATCGTAGAACATATCGTCGAGCAGCAACAGCACCACTCCCAAACCGAATGAACAGACAATCCACACAAACTGCTTGCCCGCACGCGTGCTGAAGTCCAGAAAGTCGCGGTCCACATAATCATAGCTGGCACCACACACACTGAACCACCCGCCGACAACCAGCAGCAGGTAGATGACAATCGTCACCCAGTCCACCGTTTTCCAAACACTATCTCTCCTCGTTACCATAGAAAATCACACGATTACTGAAGTCTTCGGCCAGCGCCTCGTTCTGCGGCGAGAGCTTGCCATGCAAATATTGGTCCATCATCAGGGCACCGATGGGTACTCCGTACGTGGCTCCCCAGCCACCGTTCTCCACATAAACCACAATGGCTATCTTGGGATCATCCTTCGGAGCAAAGCCCATGAACACCGAATGGTCCTTCCCATGTGGATTCTGGGCTGTACCCGTCTTGCCACAAGCCTCCACACC
>CATXSD010000034.1 GCA_958402075.1 Mediterranea massiliensis
GGTCCATGGGGTTGTGGCTGAAGTCGGCGTCCATCTCGAAGATGTATTCGTAGTCGTGCTCCAGCGCCCAGCGGAAGCCTGCGATGTAGGCTGTGCCCAAACCCAGCTTGCCGCGCCGCTCCACCATGAACAGGCGGTCGGCAAACTCTTCGCGTTGCAGGCGGCGGACAATCTCGGCCGTACCGTCGGGCGACCCGTCTTCGATGACCAGGATGTGGAACCCATGCTCCAGGGCAAAGACGGCCCGCAGGATGTTCTCGATATTCTCCCGCTCGTTGTAGGTCGGGATGATGACGATGCTGTCTGATGTATGCATATCTTCTATGGATTGTAAATGTGCCACAAATGTAGTGTTTTCCATCGTTTTTTCAGCAGGAAAACAGTGCTTTTCTTTGCGGCGGATATATTCTTATCCATTTTCTTCGTAATTTTGCACGGCTAATATTCACGCACATGAGCTTTACGATTACCGAACTACAACAACGATACGCCGCCCACCCGCAGGTCGAGGCGGCCTTGCGCCTGCTGGCCGATGATCAGTTGAAACACCTCTTCGTGGGCGGGCTTCACGGCTCGTCGGCTTCCCTGCTGGCCTCGGTGCTGGTGGGGCGGGCAGGTCGCCCGTTCGTCTTCGTGCTGGGCGACGGCGAGGAGGCGGGTTACTTCTACCACGACCTGGTGCAGGTGCTGGGCGACAGTTCCGTGCTCTTCTTCCCCTCGTCCTTCCGCCGCGCCATCAAGTACGGCCAGAAGGACGCCGCCAACGAAATCCTCCGCACCGAGGTGCTCAGCCGCCTGCAGAAGGACAGCCGCGGCTTGTGCATCGTCACCTTCCCCGACGCGCTGGCCGAGAAGGTGGTGTCGCAGGGTGAACTTCAGGAGAAGACGCTCACCCTCCATGCCGGCGAGCAGGTGGACATGACGTTCGTCACCGACGTGCTCCGCAGTTATGGTTTCGAGCGTACCGACTATGTGTATGAACCCGGCCAGTATGCCGTCCGAGGCAGCATCATCGACGTCTTCTCCTTCTCCAGCGAATACCCCTTCCGCATCGACTTCTTCGGCGACGAGGTGGAGAGCCTGCGCACCTTCGAGGTGGAGACGCAGCTGTCCAAGGAGAAGAAGGAGAGCGTGGTCATCGTGCCCGACCTCAGCAGCGACCTTTCGGCAGGCGGCACGGGCGGCATGGTGTCGTTTCTCGACTTCCTGCCCGCCGACACCATCCTGGCCATGCGCGACTTCCTGTGGCTGCGCGAACGCATCCAGCAGGTGCACGACGAAGCCCTCACTCCCCAAGCCATTGCCGCCCGCGAGGCGGAGGAAAACGGTGACATCCGTCTGGACGGCAAGCTCATCGACGGCGGCGAGTTCACCGTCCGTGCCCTCGACTTCCGTCGTCTGGAGTTCGGCACCAAGCCCACAGGCACGCCCGACGCTTCGCTGCAGTTCGACACGTCGGCGCAACCCATCTTCCACAAGAACTTCGACCTCGTGGCCGACAGCTTCCACCGCTATCTGTCCGACGGCTATACCATCTATATCTGTAGCGACAGCACCAAGCAGACCGACCGCATCCGTGCCATCTTCGAGGAGCGCGGAGGCGAGAAGATCACCTTCACGGCGGTCGAGAAGACCCTGCACGAAGGCTTTGCC
Organism: Mediterranea massiliensis; assembly: GCA_958402075.1. Taxonomy (GTDB): domain Bacteria; phylum Bacteroidota; class Bacteroidia; order Bacteroidales; family Bacteroidaceae; genus Bacteroides; species Bacteroides massiliensis_D. The sequence goes on from CATXSD010000034.1 coordinate 1,654, forward strand.
GACAACACGCTGCGCATGTGCATCTTCACCGACCACCAGCTGTTCGACCGCTTCCACAAGTACAACCTCAAGAGCGACAAGGCCCGCAGCGGCAAGGTGGCCCTCTCGCTGAAGGAGCTCAACCAGTTCCAGCCGGGCGACTACGTGGTGCACACCGACCACGGCGTGGGTCGCTTTGCCGGCTTGGTGCGCATCCCCAACGGCAACACCACGCAGGAGGTGATGAAGCTCGTCTATCAGAACGACGACGTGGTGTTCGTCTCCATCCACTCCCTCCACAAGGTGTCCAAGTACAAGGGCAAGGAGGGCGAAGCGCCCCGCCTCAACAAGCTGGGCACGGGTGCGTGGGAGAAGTTGAAGGACCGCACGAAGAAGAAGATCAAGGATATCGCCCGCGACCTCATCAAGCTCTACTCGCAGCGTCGCGAGGAGAAAGGTTTCCAGTTCAGCCCCGACAGCTTCCTGCAACGCGAGCTCGAAGCCTCGTTCCTCTACGAAGATACGCCCGACCAGAGCAAGGCCACGGCCGACGTGAAGGCCGACATGGAGAGCGCCAGGCCGATGGATCGGCTGGTGTGCGGCGACGTGGGCTTCGGAAAGACCGAAGTGGCCATTCGCGCCGCCTTCAAGGCCGTCTGCGACAACAAGCAGGTGGCCGTCCTGGTGCCCACCACCGTATTGGCCTACCAGCACTTCCAGACGTTCAAGGAGCGCCTGAAGAACCTGCCCTGCCGCGTGGAGTACCTGAGCCGCGCCCGCACTGCCGCCCAGGCGAAGGCCGTCATCAAGGGATTGGCCGCAGGCGAGGTGAATATCCTCATCGGCACCCACCGCATCCTGGGCAAGGACGTCAAGTTCAAGGACCTGGGCCTGCTCATCATCGACGAGGAGCAGAAGTTCGGCGTCAGCGTCAAGGAGAAGCTCCGCCAGCTCAAGGTGAACGTCGACACGCTCACCATGACCGCCACGCCCATCCCCCGCACCTTGCAGTTCTCGCTGATGGGTGCGCGCGACCTCAGCGTCATCCAGACGCCGCCGCCCAACCGCTACCCCGTCCAGACAGAGGTACATACCTTCAACGAGGAAGTCATCATCGACGCCATCAACTTCGAGATGAGCCGCAACGGACAGGTGTTCTTCGTGAACAACCGCATCTCCAACCTGCCCGAGCTGAAGGCCATGATCGAGCGTAACATACCCGACTGTCGCGTGTGCATCGGCCACGGACAGATGGAACCCGCCGAGCTGGAGAAAGTCATCCTCGACTTCGTGAACTACGACTACGACGTGCTCATCGCCACCACCATCATCGAGAGCGGCATCGACATCCCCAACGCCAACACCATCATCATTAATCAGGCGCAGAACTTCGGTTTGAGCGACCTGCACCAGATGCGCGGGCGTGTGGGGCGCAGCAACAAGAAAGCCTTCTGCTACCTGTTGGCACCCCCGCTGTCCAGCCTGACGCCCGAAGCCAAGCGGCGCCTGCAGGCCATCGAGAACTTCTCCGACCTGGGCAGCGGCATCCACATCGCCATGCAGGACCTCGACATCCGCGGGGCGGGCAACATGCTGGGCGCCGAGCAGAGCGGCTTCATCGCCGACTTGGGTTACGAAACCTATCAGAAGATTCTCACCGAAGCCGTGCGCGAGCTGAAGAACGACGAGTTTGCTGACCTGGTGGCCGAAGAGCAGCAGGCGGCCGACGGCAGCGGACAGATCAGCGGCGAGCAGTTTGTGGACGAATGTCAGGTGGAGAGCGACCTCGAACTCCTCTTGCCAGCCACCTACGTCACGGGCAGCAGCGAGCGCATGCTTCTCTACCGCGAGCTCGATTCGCTCACCCTCGACAAGGACGTCGACGCTTTCCGCGCCCGCCTCGAAGACCGCTTCGGCCCTGTGCCGCCCGAGACGGAAGAGCTGCTTCGCATCGTGCCCCTGCGCCGGCTGGCCGCCCGCCTGGGAGCCGAGAAGGTGTTCCTCAAGGGTGGTCGCATGACCCTCTTCTTCGTGTCCAACCCCGACAGTCCCTACTATCAGAGCCAGGCCTTCGGCAAGGTCATCGCCTACATGATGAAGTACACCCGCCGTTGCGACCTGCGCGAGCAGAACGGCAAGCGCAGCATGGTGGTCAAGGACGTGCCCACGGTCGAAGAAGCCGTTTCCACCCTGCAGGAGATGCTGGCGATGACGGTGGAGGAATGAAAGTAAAAAGGTATGTACAAAAAAGGTAACTGAATGTACCCTTTTGATGAAACAAATTCCTACCTTTGTAAAAATGAATGCGTATGAATACCACCGAGCGTAAACAAGTTTTGCTTCAGCGCCTGTTGGCCGTTGACGATGAGCGGCAGTTGCAGGAGATAGAGGAACTGATGGACAGGCAATGTGCCGGAGAAGTCCTGCATTTTTCGTCGGAATTGCGCACGAGGATAGATGCCGCCTTGGAGCAGGTGCATAAGGGGCAGGTTTGTTCAACAGCCGAAATGGAGCAACGCCTGAAGCCATGGAGCGGGAAGTGAAATGGACGGAAATGTGCCTCCAGGATATGGAGGATACATTTTTGTTTTATGATGTCCGCAACGGCAATTCCCGTTACAGCACCTCGCTGTATCGGCAAATCCTTTCTTGCGTGGAGCGGGTGGCGCAATTCCCTTGCCTGGGGCATCTTACCGAATACCCGAATGTACGTTACGTGGTTGTTGAACCGAAGTATTCAGTCTTTTATAGTTTCGATGAAGCGACTCTCACTGTTTTGTTGTTGTGGGACAATCGTCGCAACCCTGTTCGGCTTTCATACTTGCTTCAGCAGGTCAGCCCTATGAACGTGAGCGAAGACATCCCTTCAGCTGGGCAGAAATAAAATCTTCCCCCTTTCTATGCATGCCTCGGCCGTATCATCCTGAAGACGGACGAGAGTGTGTTCTGTATGGGTTTGCCCAGGATAATCAGTGTGACGGCCACCAGGATGAGGACGATGCCGAAGGCCTCCTGCCAGGTAAAGGCCTCGCCGAAGACAAAGGCACCCACACATACGGCCGTCACCGGCTCCATGGCTCCCAGGATGGACGTCAGCGTGCCGCCTATGTTGTGTACGGCCAGCACCAGGGTGATGTTCGAGATGACCGTCGGAACCACGGCCAGCAGTATCAGATTGGTGGCCGACAGGGCATCGGGAATGGGTTGGATGCCTTTATTCAGCAAGGCTTTGGCGGCTATCAGTATCGTGGTGAAGACGAAGACATAGAAAGCCAGCTTGCGCCCGTTCATGTCCTTCACGCGCGACTTGTTCACCGTCGTGATGTAGCTCGCGTAACCCACGGCCGAGAGCAGCACGATGATCATCCCCGTGGGGTCGAGCACCAGCTCTCCGCCCTTCAGCGACAGCTTGGCCACGCCGTAGACGGCCAGCACGATGGCCGCCCACGTCACCCACGACGCCCGCTCCTTGAAGAGCACCAGCATCAGCAGCGTGACGAAGACGGGATAGGTAAAATGCAGCGTCGTGGCCACTCCCGCTCCCATGTAGTCGTACCCCAGGAACAGGCATTGCGCGGAGGCCATGTAGAAAAAGGCCAGCAGCAACAGGATAGGCAGGTCCCGCCGTTCGATGCGGAACGACTCCTTGTGCAGCTTCATCATCCCCGCCAAGGCCAGGGTGGCAAAGAGGAAGCGGTAGAAGAGGATGGAGTCGAGCGGCATGCCTTCCTGCATCAGGGGCATGGTGAAAAGCGGGATGAGGCCGAACGTCACCGACGTGGCCAACCCGTAGAAGAAACCTTTCAATCTGTTCATGGTGTATCTGTACGTTTTTTCGGGGTAAATTCCCGCAAAGATAAGTGAAACCCGTTGAAGCGCAAAGGCGCGAACCAAGTTTTTGGTCAACCGCCTCCTACAGGTTGCAGAACAGGTTCACGAAGAAGGGCACGCTCAGGTCGATGAGGATGCCGTGGAAGATGGCGATGGGCATCACCTCCTTGCCCGAGCAGCGCGTGATGGAGGGCAGCAGCACGTCCATCGAGTTGACGCCCGCGGCCGAGATGGGGGCCAGCCGTCCGAAGTATTTGCGGATGAGGGGTGCGCCCACCAGCGACATCATTTCGCGGATGATGTTGCTCAGCAGGGCGATGGTGCCCAGCTCCGTGGCCAGCTGGAGGCCGATGGAAGGCTCCTTGAACTGCGTGATGAGGATGGACGACAGCGAGTAGTAGGCAAATCCGCTGCCCACGGCCATGCAGTCGAACACGCTCCACTGGCTCAGCAGCAGGCTTGCCGCGGCCGAGAAGGCCAGGGTGCCTGTGATGGTGGCCGCCGGCACCAGCAGCATCTTGGGGCTTAGTTTCTTCAGTTCCTTCCGCAGGCTTTGGTTGCTTCCGATGCCGATGCCCACCTGCAGCATCAGGGCATAGAGGATGTAGAGCGACCAGTTGTGCAGATCCGCTTCCGGTTGGAAGCCGGCGCCGGCCAGGCAGCCGATGCCGAAGATGGCGAGTACGATCAGGTTGTGTTTCATTTCTCTTCTCCTTTCTTGAAAAACAGTTGGAAAACGATGCGTGCGGCCACGATGCTGCCGGCCAGGCTCAGGGTAGCCAATAGGGCTGCCTGCCATCCCACGCGCCCCAGGTTTTCCACGATGAGGCGGTTGGAGCCGATGGACAGGCCCAGTACGAACAGCAGGGCTGTGATGGTGAGCGAAGTGCTCTTCTCGATGTGATGTACGAACTTTCCTTCGTGCACGAAGTGGCCGATGACGACACCGACCAGCATGGTACATATAATGCTGAACATAATGATTTCTCTTTTTTGATGTTGGACACAATGAACGGGGAGGGCAGACGTCGTGCGTGCCTGCCACCAGCTTGTTGAGGATGTATCAAAAATGAAAAAACGCTAACATTTTGTCATTCTGAACGTAGTGAAGAATCTTGAAATCAGTTGTCTGTGTATTGAGATCCTTCACTGCGTTCAGGATGACGTTACTTTTTTCTATTTTTGAGGCGGCCTCATGACTTGCAGATAAAGAAGAGGGGAGAAGGGTGCTTAGATGAACCCGCTGAACCAGTGGACGTGCACCGTCGGCTGGCTGTCCGTACCCTTGTGCAGGCGGATCGTCCGGCAGGTCCTGTTCGATATGTGTAACGTCTGGTTCATGATGGCTTTTCTTTTGCTTTACGGGGGCAAAGGTAATGCTTTTTATGAATATATTCCAAATAAATATGCAGAAATGTTTGTTTTTCGCCCTTTCTTTCCCCAAACTCCGGGGGCAAACGTTGTGTATCTGGTGCGCAAGTCTTACTTTTGGGGGCTTTTTAAGGAGGAAACGCATGGCCGATGTCTACAAGGGAAATCTGACGACGGGCAGCATCACGGGCACCATGCTCCGCTTTGCCTTCCCGCTGATGCTGGGCAACCTGCTGCAGCAGTGCTACAACGTGGCCGATACGCTCATCGTGGGGCGTGTCTTGGGCGCCGACGCCCTGGCTGCTGTGGGTTCGTCGTATGCCCTCATCGTGTTTGTCACGTCCATCTTCATCGGCCTCTGCATGGGGTGCAGTGCCGTGTTCTCCATGCAATATGGTGCGCGCGACCTCGACGGCCTGCGGCGCAGCATCTTCTCGTCCGCGCTCATCGTGGGCGGCGTCACGCTGGTGCTCAATGTGGCTTCGCTCCTCTGGCTGACGCCCGTCATCCGCCTGCTCCACACGCCGCCCGAGGTAGAGCCGCTGGCGCGCAGCTACCTCTTCATTGTCTTCCTGGGCATGGTGCCTGTGTGCGTCTACAACTTCTACGCTTTCCTGCTCCGTGCGGTGGGCAATTCCGTGGTGCCCCTCTGCTTCCTGCTCGTGTCCGTGGTGCTCAACATCGGGCTCGACCTCCTCTTCATGCTCGGTTTGCGCATGGGCGTCGAGGGAGCGGCCCTTGCCACGGTGGCGGCTCAGACGGTGGCCGCCCTGGGGCTTTATCTGTACACCCGCCGCCGTTTTCCCCACCTGCGCCTGCGCAAGGCCGACTGTGTGGTCGACCTTCCGTCCATCCGCCGCCTGTCCTCCTATTCGCTGCTGACGTGCGTCCAGCAGTCGGTCATGAACTTCGGCATCCTCCTGGTGCAGGGCTTGGTCAACAGCTTCGGCACGGCCGTCATGGCCGCCTTTGCCGCGGCGGTGAAGATCGATTCCTTCGCCTACATGCCCGTGCAGGACTTTGGCAACGCCTTCTCCACCTTCATCGCCCAGAACTTCGGAGCCGGCCGCACCGACCGCATCCGTCGCGGCATCCGCAGTGCCGTGTGGCTCACCACTGCCTTCGCCCTGCTCGTCTCCGCCCTCGTCTTTGTGGGCGCCCCCTGGCTGATGTCGCTTTTCGTCTCTCCGTCCGAGGCAGAGATTATCGCCATCGGCGTGGAGTACCTGCGCATCGAGGGCAGCTTCTACGTGGGCATCGGCTACCTCTTCCTGCTCTACGGCTTCTACCGCGCCGTGGCTCTTCCCTCCATGTCGGTGGTGCTCACGGTGGTGTCGCTGGGCACGCGCGTGTTGCTGGCCTATCTGCTGGCTTCGCTGCCCCAGGTGGGCTATACGGGCATCTGGTGGTCCGTCCCCATCGGCTGGGCGCTGGCCGATGTCGTGGGCGTGTGGTACTATCGCTCCAAGCCGAACTTCTTCCGATAGTACGACTCCGCCGTGTAGAGGGCGGCGGCGGGGTTGTTGCCCGTCACGCGGTCCTTGGTGACGAGGGTGGTGGCGTAGGCCTCGGAGTACTTGTAGAACAGGCTGTCGTGACCCACGCAGAGGCCGATGACCACGTTCAGGTCCGTCTGCGCCTCGTTCAGCAGGCGGGCTTGCAGGATGGGGTTGCACATGGCCGCCCCGATGGATTCGCATGCCTGCGGGATGCCGATGGACGACTTCGCCTGTCCCGCCACCTTGCAGATCACCGCCAGCGGTTCGAAGCCGTTGGCCTGCAGGATGCGGGCGAAGATGCGTGCCTCGCGGATGAGGCCGATGCAGTGGGCGATGCCTATCTTGTGTGCCCCTATCTTTCGGGCGAACTCCATGATTTCCTGCACGCGCGTCCATTGGCAGTAGCCTTCGTATTCCACTTCGGCGCTGGCCACCATGATGTCGTGGTTGCGCGGCTCGTTGTAGCGCTCCAGTGCCCATTGCCGGTCTTCCTCCTTCAGGTGGGTGGTGGGGCAGAATTCGGGATAGGTGCGGTTCTGGTACTTGCAGTTCTGTGTGCCGCAATCCACGCACGAGTGGCGGGTGGGCGATGAGGGTTGTCTATCTGTTTCCATATATTCAGTTTCTTTTTGAATGGGTTTGTTTAAGCGGATTTGTTTTATTATTAGGTAGGACTGGCATGAACGTATTAGGAAATACCTTAGTCCTTAAAGCTAAATGTTGTATTATTCTATTCTTACCACCGTCGTCTTAAGAATTTTAGAAGTGTCGAAATTGAATCTGCCTTTTTGCCCACCTTGATATAATCTTCAAAGATGGTTGCGTCCATCTTCTGGAACTCATCCATATCCATACGAATATCCTGCTCAAGATATGTCTCTACATCCTTCATATAGCGAAGAATGACTTTTGAGGAATTGGCAATCAAATCACACAAAGCCTTTTCCGGCGATGCAATCAGAAATGCATAGTCACCCTTATCCATACTTCTTACTCCTATCGGAAATGCCTCTCTTGAAATATATTTGTAGTCATAACTGCCGACTGGAGTTTGAAAGCTTCGGGGATGTTTTACTGTCATTGATTGATGAACATATACAGCCTCGGGGATAAGTCCATAATATCGTAGTGCAGTAGACATTGAAATATACGAAGGTGAATAGAGATGATTGGCAATCAGTTCACTCGACAGAGTCTTTCCTGAATGTACGGGGTTGATCACATAAAGTCCACGCTTCAATCTGATGATGATCCCTTGCTTTTCGAGCCAGGTCACTTTCTTGTCAGCAGACTTCAGTTCCGGATACAACGATTCAATGATTGAAGTCGTTATTGGAATAGTCCCTATTTCACTTAATTGTCTATCCATACTGCAAATATAGTAATATTTTGAACAATAAAAGAAATTACACTTCTTTTTCTGTTCAAAATATTACTGCTGAGACAATCTTAAGAAATAGCGACTGCTGTCACTTGATGCTTACCGAAAAGGGAAATTATTCTCTAAATTTTCCCCTGCCAGCAGCTGTTGAACGCCGCACTTTTTCATCTTCTATTCACTGAGTATCAGCGTATTGAGTGTTGAAAAGTGCGGCGTGTTTCTTTTTGTTAAATGCTTGCGGGGGACCTTTTCGTCGTAGTGTTCCCCGATATGAACTTTGTGATGGCCGTCTGTCAGCGGGTTGTTTAGGGGCATTATGGCTGCTGGCACAACATGGTAGTTGGGTGTCTCAGTTGTTCCTGCTTGGATTTCTTGTTTGTACAACAGCGTCATGACTTTAGCCGGAATCAGTTCGTCTGGCTGCATTTTGGGTAGATGCGGTTCTGGTTCTTGCAGTTCTGTGTGCTGCAGTCTGTGCACGAATGGTGGGCGGGAGGAAGGGAACTATGATGGTTGGACGACGTAACCCAGCAGTTCGCGAACCGATACAAATTCTCTGAAGCCCCAACGGCGGGGAGGAAATAGTTTGGGTTGCAGCTGGATGAATCTTTTATTTCCAACCAGGTAGGAAGGCTTTACCAGTTTCATGACAATGCGCACGTCATCATCGGCAATGGGTTTATTGTCTGGATGGGGCAAGTCTTTGCGGTATCGGATGGAACTGAATGCAATCTGATAGATGTCACGGATTTGCCCGTTGATGACAGGGACAAAGTAATCGTATTTTTGGAAATTCAGTTGGGACAATCGGTTGGAAGGTGTTATCTTTCCAAAATAATATTCAATTTCCGCTTCTCTGTCTATAAATTTCTGGAAATATTCCCTTTTCCCGTTTTCAAAGATTGTAACGGCCAGAATGGTACCGCTTTTTTCCAACGTCAGGTTTGTGCCTTTCTGGGCTTTCACATCCTGAAGTATTTGTATGGTAGGTTGTTCCCAAATGAGCGAATGCAGAAAGTCTTTCAGAAGTCTTTTGCTGTTTTCGTTGTTGGGACGGAGCGGAAAGGCACCGATGTTTACTTTTTCTATGGAGCGGTAGAAGTCGGCATTGGCTACCTCTTCTTCTTCGCCGTTGCCGGGAAAAAGTATGTAGCCGCCCAGGACTTCTTTCTTTATGGGAAGCCCTTCTTGTCCCGGGTCATAATAGAGTGCGTCTCTATAGCGGTGCATTTGGTTGATGGCATCGTCCGGTGGGGTGTCGATTCCGTTGCTGTCCGTTTGGTCTATTCTGTATTTGGCGTCAAACAGATAAGTCAGTTTGAACCCTGTTTCAATGTCCCGTCTGGTCAGCTGAAGTACAATATCCGGCTTTTGTGGAACTGTAAATGAATAGGTATGGTCGATGGAAGTTTCATTTTTGGCTGTTTTTGTATTTCCCTTGGGATTATAGATTACTTCTGCCAGTTCGACCGGATCGCCCTCGGAAGTTGTTCTTGAGAAGACTATTTTGGACTTTTGTCCTTTGGTCAGTGAATAGGTAAAGTATTTGTTCAGCTCTATGCGGCTTTGGTTGTCCACCAGAAGATTGTCTTCTCCCAGTATTGTCTTGACCAGATTCTTTACTTCTATGAAGCACCAGATTTCGTACAGTGTGGCAATGTCTTTCAATTCCAGACTTCTGATACCCTCTTCCAGATCATAACTGCATGTCAACAGCAGCCAGATGCGGTAAACTTGGGAGTATCCTGTTCCTTGTTTCAGCGTCAGCGACTCCTGGCTCATTCCTTTAAAGTTTCCTATGGTACGGAAAAAAGGATGATGGACCAGTCGTTTCATTTCCTCCTCAGTCTTGCCCAGGCTTTCGATAAATCGGATATTGGAATCCATCGGATAGTTCTCCAGAATTCTGTCTTTCAATTCCGTAAATTTCTGGGAAACCGATTTGACGGCGTATTTCAGGAAACGGTTCTCAAACGTATCGGCGCTCATGTTTGGAACTTCAGTCCGATACAGTCTTTGCGGTTCCGTCCGATGTTCGGCGACTCTCATTTCCAGTTGGGGGGTAAGCCGTTTCAGTTTGTCTGCCCGGCAGTATGTTTCCGCATAAACCACTTTATGGTGCGGGCGGTCGACAACCGATTTGACAGCCTGTATGAACTCTTCGTTTATGTCTTGAAATACGTTCCACCAAATGATGTCCGGCGTTTCCCCTTGTAGCTTTTCGGTAAAGGAGTGGTGTGTCCTGCGGAAGAAGTCGATGGAGAGCATCCGGTATTCTTCTTCAATGTCATGGATGATGTGCTTCAGGTCGCTGTGATAATCCAGCTTGACGGATAACACATCATAGCTGAAAATGAAGGTCTGTTGACGGTTCTCCTGGGTTTTGTAGGTGATTTTCAGGTCGGTACGACCGATGTCGTTGCCGTAGTTGATGTGTCCGTACAGCACTTGGGCGTCTTCGTTGAAACAGAATCCGTCGCTGATGCTGTTCAATGTGGTGTCGATATATGCCTGGGAAACAGGTGTCTTGAACCGTATCCAATATTGGTAATCGGTATTTTCAAAGAATATCGAGGGTACGTAGGTACCTTTTTCAATTGTATTACCTTTGCAGGTCAATACTGTGTTGTCGTCATTCCAGGTATAGTATGATTTCAGGGCATCAGAATCGGGAGCTACCCGCATGCAGGCAGCTGCTTTCCTGAAAATTCTGTCATACGAGTTGCAGGAAACCAACAATTCGAAATCCTTATGTTCCAGTTTCAGCAAGGCTTCCATTGTTCGTCAGCTCCAGAAGGTACAGTAATACGTGTTGTCCAGCTTTCGTTTCATCTCTTTCAGTTTCTGTAAGGAGATGGATTCATCTTCCACGTTGCCATACATGGATTTTTCTCCTTCTTCCAAATCGAAATTCTTATAGATGTCGGTGAATAGTTGCTTGATTTGTGAGAAGAGGTCGTCCAGGATACATCCGTTCTTTTCCCAGTTCATCAGCTTGTTCTTGTCTCCTTCAATACGGCTCAGTATTTTCATGCTGGTCACTTCATCCAGTGCCTGTATCAGTTTGTAGCAGTCATCGTTTTCAGTGTATCTCATGTTCGCCAGTACGTACAGAATGGCTTCGTTGCGTGTACGGTAGGCAATCTTGAACGGAGTTCCTTTCAGAGTTTCGTTGATTTGGTTCAGATACTTGATGACGATGTCACACGTTTGTCGGTTCCTTTCATACACGTCCATCGCTTCTACGGCATGGGGCAGAATGTCGGATGCGCTGATGTCTGGAAGCAGGTTGTCTGCCTGCGTCAGTCCGCTTTCCAGATTGGCTTCATTCATTTCGATGGTCATGGCGCGGTCCAGGACCTTTCGTGAGAAGCTGAAGGTCGTTTCGTCCATATTGACAGTCCCCATGACAATCAGGTTGGGGGGAAGTCCGATTCCATCCGTTCGGAATGTTTCACGGAGTTGGGCTTCCCTGCCTTTATCCTTTTCGACGATTTCTCCGTTTATTTTCCATACTTCTCCAAACAGGTCATTCAGAATGGAGTCGCCTACCCAAGCATTGTCCTTTTTCTTTCCGAAACTGTTCAGCGGTGGCAGCAGTGGGTCGGACACTATTATTCCGTTTCTTAATTTACGGGTTTCCAGCACGCTCAGGTATTCGGCAAAGTATTGCTCGACGGGTGCCAGGTTCATTTCGTCCAGACATAGAAAGAAAGGAACTTCCTCAAAATACCAGGCTTTGGCCAGGAAGCGCAGGAAATCGGTTGTCTTGTACTCTGGTTCTCCCGAAATACGGGTTTCATATCCTATCAGTTCCGTAGAATCATGCCAATTGGGTCGTACCTGTATAATCTCATAGTTGTATGGTTTTTGGACCTTGTCAGGGGATTCTCCGCCTGTAGCATACGCCAGTTGGCGCACAATACGCGATTTACCTGTGCCGGAAATACCGGCTAAAAGTACAAACGGCTTGGATTGGATAGCTGTTGTGTAACGGCGGAATTCATAGTAGGCATTATTCGATATAATAGACTCTGTATTGTCTGGAATTAATGCTTTCCATTCTTTTGAACGGGATTGGCTCGTCGTTTTATAAATCATCGGTGCATCGGGATTAACTACAACTGCACTAAAATACAAGTCTGACTGATTTTTTATTGAAATGTCGTATACAAACCAACACCCTTCTTTTTTACATCCTAAAGAGTCTTGCATTTTTTCTATGCATGAAGTATTATAAATGCCGTTATATCCGATATATGGAGCATAACTAATGATTAATCTTCCATCATGACTCTTTGTATGTTCGCGAACTAATAGTAGTACGTACTGTGCATCTTCTATTCTTTTGTTGTTTATGAATATATTGTTGAATACTGCACAGGTTATGATATCTCTTTCAGAACTGCATTTTGAAGTATCCAGATTATTTATATCTGAAATGCTTTTGTATGTCATTCCTATAACTATTTCGATGACTTCTTCTTTGAAATCATCAATTCGGCATTCTCTTGATTTATTTTGCCCTATAGATGTTCCCCAAGCTGGGGTTGCGGTTTGTCCTTCAATTTTAGAATTGAAAAACATTGAAGTGATATCAATTCTCATAATAATTGCCAAAATATATGATTGAATAATATGCCTACAAGGTTAATATCCCAGCCATTGCCTGCTCTTCTGCCAAGTTTGGTATAATTTTGTGTCGGTGGGAACAAGATTTCTTTTCTATTGTTGTTCATCTTAAATCCCATTAAACGAAAATGTTCGTCCAAAGATAATTTTCTAAATCGCTCTTCTCCATTTTGCATGGGTTCTATAATGCGAATAACGTTATGTTCGGGTGGTGTGACTGTCATGCAAATTTTGTCAGTTCGTATCTTTCGATTGTATATGTCGTAGCATAAAGGTTCTTCTACGTCAAAAACGTCATTATGATGTATTTCATGTATGCGGGCAATCTGGGCTTGGCTTTTATATAAATCAGGTGTGGGATTTTTATCTAAAAAATCTGCTAAATAACCTTGTAAGGGTGTAGTAGGGGGAATTAATTCAAAGGATTCTGGTAAAATTCCTAAATAGCCAAATATCCAAAGCCGTTCTCTTGTTTGAGGTATACCATAATCCTTGGAATTTAATACGGCATATCTCGTATCGTATCCTATTCTTTTTAATTCTTCAAGAATGATGTTGAATGTTGTTCGCATTTTACCTGTGAGTAATCCTTTTACATTCTCTAATAAAATATATTGAGGATGTTTTACTTCACATATACGAATAATATCTCCAAATAATGTACCTCTTCCTCGTTCGTCTTGTTGTCCTTGCCTTTTACCAACGGTAGAAAAAGGTTGGCAAGGAAATCCACCTGTAAATAAATCGAAATCTGGGAAATCTGGATCGTTTGGATTAATTTGAGTTATATCTCCATAATTATGTATGTTAGGAAAATTGTAATGGTATAATTCTATGGCATCAGGATCAATTTCAGAGTAGCCAATAACCCTGTGATTAACTTTAGCGCGTCTTAAGCCGAATGTTGCTCCTCCATAACCTGCAAAACCTTCAAATACTCGTATGGGATTATGTATAGGTAATCTATGCATATTTATTTTTATTTCTTGAAAATGTTTTAAATGTTCTCTTTGACTTGTTCAACCACTCTGAACAGCTCACTCAAAGGCAGATTCAAATTGTTGCCGATACGTTCGATGATGTCCAGTGAAACATTGCGGCGACCGTTCTCGATGTCGCTCATGTAGCGTCTGTCTATGCCTGCTTCAAAGGCAAAGCGTTCCTGCGACAGGCCGCGCTCTTTTCTTAACTTTATGATTGCTGTTCCGAATTGCTTTCTGATGCACATAATATTGCTGTTGTTTATTTTGCAAATATCGGTCTATTGTTAGTTCAAGACAACGGCCTATTGTGCACATTTTGCCCATGGAAGGGGTGTCGTGGATACTTTGAAGGGAAAGACGGGTAGGGGGAAAGTCTTGTAGATTTGTCTGAATGTTTGATAGGGGATGGGGAAAGTTTGTGGAGGAGAGTTGGTCAGTATTCGCTTTTCTCCTCCGCCGCCATCGCCACGCCGCTGCCTTCTTCCTGCTCCGTATAAGGCTTCGCCTTGGGGGCGGAACAGTTTTGCAGGAAGATATGGTTCAGTGTGAGGGCAAGGCCCTGCAAGGTCTGTTCGCGGTTCCTGGGCTTGAGCTGGCACTCCCACACCTGGATGACGTGCCAACCCATGCGGCGCAGCTGGAGGCGTTCGGCAAGGTCGCGCTCGCGGTTGCGCTCAATCTTGGCTTGCCAGAAGTCGGTGCGGGTCTTGGGAAGGACGAAGTAGCGGCAGCCTTCGTGGCCGTGCCAGAAGCAGCCGTTCACGAAGATGACGGTGCGGTACTTGCGGAGTACGATGTCGGGGGTGCCGGGCAGGCGGCGGACGTTGATGCGGAAGCGGAACCCTTGGGCAAACAGGTATTTGCGCACCAGGACCTCGGGCTTGGTGTTGCGGCTGCGGATGCTGGACATGCACTTGTGCCGCTGTTCGGGTGTCAGCTTGTCTGCCATGCGGTGATAGGTTTCTTCAACGTTACTTTTACGAAAGTCTGCCAAGTCGTTCTCTCAACAATTCGTCATACTTTTCTTTTAATTCAGTATTTAAAAAAGAGTTTTGAATGACTGCTTCAAACCTGGGTAATAGTTTGATATATTTATTTATCAGTCGTTCTACAATGATATTTTCGATGCTTAGATTGGCTGCGGTTTTAATGAAATCTTCCCTTTGTAGCTTATTCTTCCGGCCATTCAATGTCAATGCCAGTTCTTCATTATCCTTTGGGTTGATAATAACTGCGTTCAGCAAGTCATAAGCTGGCGTCAGACGTATCTTATCTGCAGCTTCATATAGGGAGAAGTTCTTCAAATGCATATCGTTATTTCCGGTCAGCCACGAGAAAAGTACCAGCTCAAAGAAATTGGTTACGTCCATTTTGGGTAAAGACGAGTATTTCAGGATGGTCTTGCCGATACGCTCGTAACTGCTTTTGTATTTATGTTCCGTTTGTCGTTCTGTCAATTGGCACATGTCTTCCATTGCAATCTTTTCTCCGGAAGGAGTCCTGTCTATCCGGCGGGTAAGGTAACAAAGCGTTCCGTCTGCCATATGCATTAACGTGTGGGGAACCACATCAATATGTGCCACTTCTGCAAGGTGCATCGTCAAATCCTCTACTTCGGGCATCATTGTGTAGTGTGAGGTTTGGGGCTTGCATATATAACTGCCCCACAGTCCTACAATCGTCAATCGTCTGCTGCCTTCGTGTTCATTCAAATGCAAGGACAATTTCGGTTGGACACCGGTCAAGGAAGTTTGGTCTTGAATGATTTGCAGGGCAAGTTGGTCAAGTTGTTCTGTCGTATAGTCAAGAACGGGTAACGTGCTTGTGCCGAAGAACTTTCTGACACAAGCCGGATGCATATCTTTTTCTCCTTTTCGAAGCGGGCGATAACAATATAAACAATTACACATGTCTTTCCTCCTTTCCTTCAATAGGGACAACGCTTACAGCTCCGATGCAATCCTTGCAGCAGGCCAGCAACAACGACATCCGGTCAAGAATGCTGATGTCTGTATTCCTCAATGCAACGTCCAGCAACCATCCTTCGGGAATCAAGCCGTCAAAAAAAGGAAATAGCACGGGGCTTGTGTATGCTTCTTCCCGCAAAGGCAATGTCAGGCTGACAGCCTTTGCCGTTTCCAAAGAAAGATACTCCGGCAAATAGCGGAACTCATATCCGGCATCGTTTTCTGTCAGAATTCCAGCCAACAGGTCTTTATAAAATATACGGGCTTGTCTCATTGATGATCGGTTTTGGGAGTGGCAACCATTTCATAATTGAAGAAGTCAAGAAGTTGATTTACTTTATCAAGCCTCAACGTTTCCTTACCTTGCTCCAGGTCGCGTACAAAACGCAATCCTACACCTGATTTCAACGATAGTTCTTCTTGCGTCAGATTGTACTGCTTTCTCAACATCTTGACTATAGTAGGGAGATGATTCATAGAGTTCCTTCTTTATACCTTTTCGGGTACAAAGTTAATGTATTTATTTAATATTATACCATAAAGGGTATAATTTATTCGTTTCTATACGATATTATACCATAAGGGGTATAATCTGATGGATTTTTGAACTGCAAAAGAAAGTTATGCAGATGCCGTTTTTCTATGTTCTTGGGTAAAAATGAGGCGTCCGAAGAGAACCTGCATTTCCTGCCTGCCGGCTGTACACATCCTCCGGACAGGTTGTCCGCATCGGGCAGACAGGTTGTTCACGTTTTCGACAAAGTCCATAGTTGGCGCGCTAAAGTCCATAGTTACGGCGCTAAAGTCCATAGTTAGGGGTGCTGATGTAGGTAGTTGGCGGGCGGGGATGTGACACCCTGCCACCTGTATTTTATAACTTCTCACGCGCGCGGGGGAGAGTAAGTGTTAATGTCATTAACACTGACCGAAAACATGTATTTCTATATAAAAAGTTAAAAAAACGGGTGCCCAGGGTGTCAAGGTCACCGATGAAAAGGTCTTTTCCCCGCAAAAAAAATCCTCCTCCCCCCGACCCGAAACCACCCGATTCTCATTACCTTTGTCCCCACAACCCTATCTCCGCGAACGATGAACGAAAATGTGCTCCATAAACTGAAGGTGTTGGCCGAGTCGGCCAAGTACGACGTGTCGTGCTCGTCGAGCGGCACCGTGCGGCGGGGCAAGGCGGGCATGGTGGGCAACACGGTGGGAGGCGTGGGCATCTGCCACAGTTTTGCCGAAGACGGGCGGTGCATCTCTCTGCTCAAGGTGATGCTCACCAACTATTGCATCTACGACTGTGCCTACTGCATCAACCGCCGCAGCAACGACATACCGCGCGCCACGCTGTCGGTGACCGAGCTGGTGGAGCTCACCATGGAGTTCTACCGCCGCAACTACATCGAGGGGCTCTTCCTGAGCAGCGGCGTGGTGCGCAACCCCGACTACACCATGGAGCGGCTGGTGCGCGTGGCCAAGGACCTGCGGACGGTGCACCGCTTCAACGGATACATCCACCTGAAGAGCATCCCCGGCGCCTCCCAGGAGCTGGTGCACGAGGCGGGGCTCTATGCCGACCGCCTGAGCGTGAACATCGAGATACCCAAGGAAGAGAACCTGAAGCTGCTGGCGCCCGAGAAGGACCACCGCAGCGTGTATGCCCCCATGCGCTACATCCGCCAGGGGGTGCTGGAGAACCGCGAGGAGCGGAAGAAGTTCCGCCACGCGCCGCGCTTCGTGCCCGCGGGGCAGAGCACGCAGATGATTGTGGGCGCCACGGCGGAGACGGACAAGGACATCCTGCGCCTGTCGTCGGCCCTCTACAGCCAACCCACCATGCGCCGCGTCTACTACTCGGGTTACGTGCCCGTCAATGCCTACGACCCGCGCCTGCCCGCCCTGAAGCAGCCGCCGCTGGTGCGCGAGAACCGCCTCTACCAGGCCGACTGGCTGATGCGCTTCTACCAGTTCCAGGTGGACGAGATTGTGGACGATGCCTATCCCGACCTCGACCTCGAGGTGGACCCCAAGCTGGCATGGGCCTTGCGCCACCCCGAGCAGTTTCCTGTCGATGTCAACAAGGCCGACTACGAGATGCTGCTCCGCGTGCCGGGCATCGGGGTGAAGTCTGCCCGCCTCATCGTGGCTTCGCGCCGCTTCGGGCGGCTGGGTTACTACCAGCTGAAGAAGATGGGGGCGGTGATGAAGAAGGCGCAATACTTCATCACCTGCAGCGAACTGCCCATGCTGACGGTGAACGAGCTGACGCCCCAGGGCGTGCGCCGCCTGCTGGTGAAGCGCAAGGCGAAGGGCGGCGACGACGGACAGCTGACGCTGGACTTCGGCGGATGAGGCCGGCGGACAAGAAGGACGGAAGTCCTGTTCATGGAATAGACTTACAGAAACACGCAGATATGCAGACGATATTTCAGTTTGACAACACCTTCGACGGCCTGCTGACGGCCGTCTTCGAGGCATATTCGCGGCGCACCTTCCCCGACGTCCTGTCGGTGGAGGGTGAGCCGCTTCCGCTTTTCCACGACGAGGTGTTCACGGTGGTGACCGATACGGCGAAGGCTGAAAGGGTGTGGAAAGGGGTGCAGAAGAAGCTCTCGGCGGGTGCCTTGCGCTGCCTGACCCGCTGCTGGCTGGCCGGGGAGGCGGAGACGCCCATGGTGCTCTTCCGCTACATCCGCAAGGTGGTCGACGCGCCCCGCTCCATCGAGACGAACTTTGCCGACCCCGACGTGCTGGCATTCGCGCGCATGTGGAAGCGGGTGGAGACGGAGAAGTGGCACCTCATCCAGTTCATCCGCTTCCAGAAGGCGGCCGACGGCACCTACTTTGCCGCCGTGGAGCCCGAGAAGGACGCCCTGCCGCTGGTGGTCGACCACTTCCGCGACCGTCTGGGCGACCAGCGCTGGGTGGTGTACGACGTGGGGCGCGGCTATGGCTTCTACTTCGACGGGCAGGAGGTGAGGCACGTCACCTTTGCCGACGACAGCCCTGTGGTCCGCCTGGTGGACGGACGCCTGGACGAGGAGCTGATGGACAAGGACGAACGCCTCTTCCAGCAGCTGTGGAAGACGTACTTCAAGGCCATCTGCATCAAGGAGCGGTGGAACCCGCGCAAGCACCGTCAGGACATGCCCGTGCGCTACTGGAAGTACCTGACGGAGAAGCAGGAGTGAGACGCCTTAGTCGATGACCCAGCGGCGGTTGTGGGCGACGGTCTTCTTGGGGTTGTAGTGCATGCCCGCACGGGTGGGTATCTTCAGCACGTAGGTGCGCCCGCTCTTGTTCATCAGCGAGGTGTCGCGCAGCCAGGGGTTGAAGTCCTTGAGCTGGGCATAGGTGATGCCCTTGCTTTGGGCGAACTGCGCCAGGTTGTCGATGCCCTTGGTGACGGTCACCGTGGTGCAGGCGATGGGTGGGTAGAGCTGTTCGCGCCTGAGCATGAAGCCGTAGCGTTGCGGATCGGTGAAGACGGCCTTGGCGGCCAGCAGGCGGAACATGTAGCGCGAGGTTTCCTCGACGAGCCACAGGTCGGCGGCCTGGTCGACCATCTGGCGCTGGAGCTGCTGGGTGATGCGTCCCTGGCCGGCGTTGTAGGCGGCGGCCACGCAGAGCCAGTTGCCATATTTCTCATAGGATTCCTTCAGATACTTGCAGGCGGCGCGGGTGGCTTTCTCTATGTTGTAGCGTTCGTCGATGTTCTGGTTCACCTCCAATCCGTATTGGCGCCCCGTGCCCTGCATGAACTGCCACATGCCGGCGGCTCCGGCGGGCGACTTGGCCAGGTGGTTCAATCCGCTCTCGATGACGGCCAGGTACTTGAAGTCGTCGGGCACGCCACATTCCTTCAGGATGGGCTCGATGACGGGGAAGTAGCGGTTGGCGCGCTTCAGCGAGAGCAGGGTGGTGGAGTGCATGTAGGTGAAGGACATCAGCTCGCGATCCATGCGCTCGCGGTGGTCGTAGCGGTCCATGCGGATGGTTTGTCCGGCAAAGGTCACCTGGTCGGGGACGGAGGGCGAGGCGGTGAAGTGGGACACGTCGCTGCGCACGGAGTTCACTTCGGGGTCGAAGCGGTCGTTGCCCAGCAGGAAGGGCAGGGAGATGCCGATGCACAGTGTGGCCGTGGAGGCCAGTATGGGGCGGAGGAAATTCTTTTTCATATCAGTCATTTTCTGTTTTACGTTTGTTTTCGGATGGATTTATCGGTTTCTGACGGGCATGCGCTTCCACAGCCAGCGGGGGATGAGCCGCCAGAAGAAGACAAGCACGCGGTAGCGTCCGTCGATGACGGCCACCGTCTGCCGTCGGTCAATGGCCCTTACGATGCGTGCTGCCACTTTCGGGGCTTGCATCAGCATGGGGTAGCGTCCGCCTTTCAGCAGGTCGGTGGCCACAAAGCCGGGGCGGATGTCGGTGAAGCGGATGGGGTAGTGCTGCATGCGTGCCAGCTGCTCCAGCGCTTCGATGTAGGTGTTCTGGAAGCGTTTGGTGGCCGAGTAGGCAGGGGCGGAACCCAATCCCTTGGTGCCGGCGATGGAGCTGATGACGGCGATGTGGCCCCCTCCGTGCGCCTTGAAGTAGTGGAAGGCGGCGGTCGTCAGGCGGATGAAGCCGCCGACGTTGGTGGCGGCCGTGGCCAGTTCGATGGCGGGTTGCAGCTCCAGGTTCTGCGAGCCGATGCCCGAGCTTAGCAGGAACAGGTCCATGCCGCCCAGCCGCGTGATGAGTTCGTCCAGCCGTTGGGGGGCGTCGTCGTGGGTTACGTCCAGCGGTTGCACTTCCACCTGGCCGGCGGGGTAACTGGCCTGGAAGCGCAGCAAGGCTTCTTCGCGACGGCCGGCAATGCCCAGCTTCCAGCCGCGGGCGGCCCAGATGCGCGCCACTTCCAGGCCCATGCCCGACGTGGCTCCGATGATGACGGCTCTTTTCATAAGGCTATTCTCCGATGACAGTGGCTACTATTTTCCGTCGTTCCCTCCCGTTGCGGAACTCGCAGAGGTAGATGCCCTGCCAGATGCCCATGTTCAGGCGGTGGTTCGTGACGGGGATGGTGAGGCCGGTGCCCGTCAGGGTACACTTGGCGTGGGCGGGCATGTCGTCGTCGCCCTCGCAGGTGTGCCGGTAGTAGGGTTCGCGTTCCTTCACCAGCCGGTTGAAGATGGCTTCCAGGTCGGCTTGTACGTCGGGGTCGGCATTCTCGTTGATGCTGAGGGCGGCGGAGGTATGCTTGATGAACAGGTGGAGCAGCCCCACGGCAGGAAGCGGGGGAAGCTGCGCCATAATTTCGTCGGTTACGAGGTGAAATCCCCGTCCGTGCGACGGCAGGGAAAATTCTATCTGTCGGATGCTCATGTCTTGCAGAGGGATTTTTGGTACAATATAGGGGCAAATATAACCAATTCTTGTGTAAACGGTTGCATAAGCCGGGTGAAATTCTTGGCGGATTGTGGGGAAAGTGCGATATTTGTCCACTCAAAAACAAATACTATCGAACAATATAAGAGTGACATCTATGGAAAAAGTGATTATTAATTCGTATGAAGAATTTGAAAAGCTGGTAGGCCAGCAGATAGGTATTTCAGAGTATGTGCAGATTCCGCAGGAGCGTATCAACCTCTTTGCCGACGCTACGCTGGATCATCAGTGGATACATGTGGACACGGAGCGCGCCAAGAAGGAGAGCCCCTTCAAGAGCACCATCGTGCACGGCTACCTCACCCTCTCCATGCTGCCCTACCTGTGGAGCCAGATCATCGAGGTGAACAACCTGAAGATGATGATCAACTACGGCATCGAGAAGATGAAGTTCGGACAGGCCGTACTGTCGGGTCAGAGTATCCGTCTGGTGGCTACCCTGCAGTCGCTGGCCAACCTGCGCGGCGTGGCCAAGGCTGAAATCAAGTTTGCCATCGAAATCGAGGGCGAGAAGAAGAAGGCGCTCGAGGGTGTGGCCGTCTTCCTCTATTATTTCAACTGACAGCGGGCGTATGGGGATGAAAAAGATGCTTTGTCCGCAGTGCAAGGTGGGTATCTTCTGCGTGAAGGACGCGCAGGGGAACCGCCTGCCCGTCTATGTATCAGGCGAAGGGGAGATTGTGCCCAAGGACGCGACGGCGTCGTTGGAGGGCTATGACCTGAGCGAGGTCTGGTGCCTGGGTTGTTCGTGGCACGGAAGCCCCAAGCGGCTGGTGAAGTATTGACGCCTTATCTTTTCACATATTCGCGCCACAGGTGCCGCAGGGCGGCCATCGGGTGGTAGAGCAGCATGCGCGGCCCTGCGTAGCGCATGACAAGGCGCATCCGCTCCTTCATTTCGGGTTTGTAGCAATGGACGGGACAGAGGCGGCAGGTGGGTTTGCCTTCGCCGAAGCGGCAGTGCGACAGGCGCGCGTGGGCATACTCCAGCAGTTCGCGGCATTGGGGACACAGCTCCCTGTTGCCTTCCTTCCGGCGGCAATACAGGCGGATCATTTGTCCGACGGTTTCCTTTTCCTGCTCCAGGCGTTTCGACATAGGGCGGTTTTATCGTTTCAGTCAGGCCAGTGTCCTGCGGTATTCGCAGGGCGTGTGTCCCACGTGTTTCTTGAAGATGCGGTTGAAGTGCTGCGAGTACTGGAAACCCAGTTCGTAGGCTATCTGGCTTACCGTCTTGTCCGTGCCGGCTATCATTTCCTTGGAGAGGTCGATGATCTTGTCCTGGATGTATTCCTGCGGCGAGCGGCCGGTTTCCTTCTTGATAAGGTCGCCGAAGTAGTTGGGCGAGAGGCATACCTTGTCGGCGAAGTAGCGGACGGTGGGCAACCCTTTTTCCTGAGCCTGGTGGCTGACGAAGTAGTCGTCCAGCAGGTCTTCGAATCGGTTGAGCACGTTCTTGTTGACGGCCGAGCGGGTGGTGAACTGGCGTTCGTAGAAGCGCATGCAGTAATCCAGCAGCAGCTCGATGTTGCGCACGATGAGCCGTCGGCTGTGGCGGTCGGCCGGGCGCTCCACCTCCATGCGTATGTTGTCCAGACAGTCGGTAAAGATGCCCCTTTCGGCTTCGGACAGGTGGAGGGCTTCGTTGGAGTTGTACGAGAAGAAGGAATAGCGTCTGATTTCACGTCCGAGGGCAGTGCCGCGGATGAGGTCGGGGTGGAAGAGCAGTCCCTGTGCCTGCGGGCGTTCGTCCATCTGTACCTCGACCACCTGGCCGGGGGCGAAGCTGGTCACCGTGCCTTCCTGGTAGTCGTAGGTCTGCCGTCCGTAGCGGATGTCGCCGCAACGTGTCTGCTTCAGGAACAGGGCGTAGACGCCGTAGTTCATGGCAACGTGGGTGGGGAAACGGGTGGCCTCTTTCAGGTCTACAATGCTCACCAGCGGGTGCAGGCTTTTCAAGCCGAAGAGTTGGTTATACTGCTCTACTGTATCCAATTTGATAATTTCTTCCATGGGTGTGTCTGTAAGTTGCTACAAAATTACACATTATTTCTGTAAAACGAAGGGGTCGGCGTCGGCTGCCACGGGGAATTTCTTGCGGAAATGTTGCAGGGAAGCCAGGTCGAGGTCGACGGTGGCGGTACCCTCGTGACCGTCGGGCAGGGAGGCGAGACGCTCTCCTTTGGGCGAATAGACCACACTGCCTCCGTCGTAGAGCAGGTTGTTGCCGTCGATGCCGGTGCGGTTCACGCCGCACACGTAACATTGGTTCTCCAGGGCGCGGGCGCGGAGCAGTACGTCCCACACCTGACGGCGGGAGGCCGGCCAGCTGGCCACGTAGACGGCCAGGTCGTAGCCGTTGTCTACGTTGCGGCTCCACACGGGGAAGCGCAGGTCGTAGCACACCTGCGGCAGGATGCGGAAGTTGCGGTAGGAGATGACGGGGCGTTCGCGGCCGGGAGCGAAGTACTGGTCTTCGTGCCCCATGCGGAAGAGGTGCCGCTTGTCGTAGTAGGCGGCCTTTCCGTCGGGCGTGAAGAAGAAGAAACGGTTGCGGCAGGTGCCGTCGTCGTGGCGGGCGATGAAGCTGCCGGCCAGGGCGGTGCAGTATTTGGACGCCCATTGCTGGAGG
>CATXSD010000035.1 GCA_958402075.1 Mediterranea massiliensis
ATTACGAGATGCGCAACCTGGCCATCAGCAACCTGCAGGAGCCCGGCTCCACCTTCAAGACTGCCTCCATCATGGTGGCACTGGAGGATGGAAAGATTACACCCGACTATACCGTCGACACGGGCAAGGGCATCAAGATGATGTACGGACAGGCCATGCGCGACCATAACTGGTACAAGGGCGGCTACGGTGTCATCGATGTGAACCGCATCATGGAAGTATCGTCCAACATCGGTGTGTCGAGCATCATCGACCAGTTCTACAAGGACAACCCGCAGAAGTTTGTGGACGGTTTGAAGCGCATGAGCATCGACCAGCCGCTGCATCTGCAGATACCCGGCGAAGGTACCCCAAATATCAAAGGACCGAAAGAAAAGTATTTTGCCAAGACCACCCTGCCGTGGATGAGTATCGGCTACGAAGTGCAGATACCGCCCATCAACATCCTGACCTTCTACAACGCCATTGCCAACAACGGCACCATGGTGCGGCCCCGCTTCGTGACCAAGGCCGTAAAGGACGGCGAGACGGTGGAAGAATACCCGGTCGAAATCATCAACTCCAAGATTTGTTCGGACCACACCCTGGACCAAATACGCACCATCCTGCAAAATGTCGTCAGCCACGGATTGGCCAAGCCGGCCGGCAGCAGCCAGTTTCACGTATCAGGGAAGACTGGCACGGCACAGATTTCGCAGGGAGCAGAAGGCTATAAAGGCGGCGTCCGCAACCACCTGGTCAGCTTCTGCGGATACTTCCCCTCGGAGCAACCCCGATACAGTTGCATCGTCTCCATCCAGATCAACAAAGGCATCGCCTCGGGTGGCGGCATGGCAGGAAGCGTATTCGGCAAGATTGCGGAAAGAGTGTATGCCAAGAACCTGCACTTCGACCTGAGCAATGCCATAGACAGCACCACCAACGTCATTCCCTCCGTCAAGGCCGGTAATCTGAACGAAACGCTCCGTGTGCTGGAAGGTCTGAAGGTCCCTGTACAGAAGGACTTCAAGCTGGCGGACGGCCACACCATCTGGGGACATGCCCAGCAGTCGCCCAACGCCGTCATCCTACAAACCGAAAGCGAGAAATCGGGACAGGTGCCCAACGTCATCGGGATGGGAGCCAAAGATGCTGTCTATCTGTTGGAAAGCAAGGGATTGCGCGTACAGGTTTATGGCATCGGCAAAGTGAAAAGCCAGTCGATAGCTGGCGGAAGCAGGATAGTGAAAGGACAAACCATCAGCCTGCAACTGAGACAATAAGGAACAACGAATGAAAAAGAGGAAGAAGCCCAACACGGATTCCTCCTCCATAATCCATTATAACGATAGATATATGAAACTGAACGAATTGTTGAAAGCCATACAGCCGGTAAAAGTGACCGGCAGTACAGACATCGAGATAACTGGAGTAAACATCGACTCACGACTGGTGGGAACTGGCCACCTGTTCATGGCCATGCGCGGCACGCAGACCGACGGACACGCCTACATTCCCGCCGCCATCGAAAAAGGAGCGGCAGCCATCCTCTGCGAGGAGATGCCGGAGCAAACCAATCCCGACGTAACCTACATACAGGTCAAGGACAGCGAAGATGCCGTAGGCAAGGTGGCAACCACCTTCTTTGGCGACCCCACTTCCAAAATGGAACTGGTAGGCGTCACCGGCACCAATGGCAAAACAACCATCGCCACCTTATTATATAATGTATTCCGTTACTTTGGCTACAAGGTAGGACTGATATCAACCGTATGCAACTACATCGATGACCAACCGATACCGACCGAACACACCACGCCAGACCCCATCACCCTGAACCGTCTGCTGGGACAGATGGCCGATGCCGGATGCAAATATGCCTTCATGGAAGTCAGCTCACACTCCATCGCCCAAAAACGCATCAGCGGCCTGCGCTTTGCCGGTGGCATCTTTACCAACCTGACGCGCGACCACCTGGACTATCACAAGACGGTGGAAAACTATCTGAAGGCCAAGAAAAAATTCTTCGACGACATGCCCAAGGATGCTTTCAGTCTGACCAACCTGGACGACAAGAACGGCCTGGTGATGACGCAGAACACCCGTTCGCACGTATACACTTACTCGCTCCGCAGCCTGAGCGACTTTAAGGGACGGGTATTGGAATCACACTTCGAAGGCATGTTGCTCGAGTTCAACAACCACGAAGTGGCCGTCCAGTTCATCGGGCGCTTCAACGCATCCAACCTGCTGGCCGTATTCGGTGCCGCCGTCCTGTTGGGCAAAAAAGAGGAAGACGTGCTGGTGGCACTGAGCACCCTCCACCCGGTAGCCGGACGCTTCGATGCCGTTCGCTCGCCGAGCAAAGGATTCACAGCCATCGTCGACTACGCCCATACGCCCGATGCATTGGTCAACGTACTGAACGCCATTCATGGTGTATTGGAAGGCAAAGGAAAAGTCATCACCGTAATAGGCGCCGGCGGTAACCGTGACAAAGGCAAGCGCCCCATGATGGCCAAGGAGGCTGCCCGCTTGAGCGACCGCGTCATCATCACCAGCGACAACCCGCGCTTTGAAGAGCCGCAGGACATCATCAACGACATGCTGGCCGGACTCGACCAGAACGACCTGCAGAAGACCATCAGCATCGTAAACCGCCACGAAGCCATCAAGACGGCCTGTCTGCTGGCACAGCCGGGCGATGTCGTGCTGGTAGCTGGCAAGGGGCACGAGAACTACCAGGAAATCAAAGGAGTAAAACATCACTTCGACGACAAGGAAGAACTCCTGAAGATTATGAACTGAACAACAACCATTCATTGTATATTGTAAACGATTCATTGCTATGTTATATTATTTGTTCCATTGGCTTGACCAGTATGACTTCCCGGGTGCGGGTATGTTCGGCTATACGTCGTTCCGCGCCTTGATGGCCATCATCCTGGCTCTGCTGATTTCTACAATCTGGGGTGACAAATTCATCCATCTGCTGAAACGGAAACAGATTACCGAAACCCAACGCGATGCCAGCATCGACCCGTTCGGAGTAAACAAGGTAGATGTTCCCAGCATGGGAGGCATCATCATTATCTTTGCCACCCTCATTCCCTGTCTGCTGCTGGGCAAGCTGGGGAACATCTACATGATACTGATGCTCGTCACCACCGTGTGGCTGGGTTCGCTGGGCTTTGCCGACGACTACATCAAGATATTCAAGAAAGACAAGGAAGGTCTGCACGGCAAGTTCAAGATTATCGGGCAGGTGGGACTGGGACTGATTGTAGGACTTACCCTTTACCTCAGTCCGCAGGTTGTCATCCGCGAGAACATCGAGGTGGAACAACCCGACGGACAGATTGAAGTGGTACATGCCGCCAAGGAAATCAAGGCAACGCAAACGACCATCCCTTTCTTCAAAAGCAACAACCTGGACTATGCCGACATCATGGGCTTTCTGGGTGACCATGCGCAGACGGCCGGATGGATCTTGTTCGTCATCGTTACCATCTTCGTGGTTACGGCCGTGAGCAACGGTGCCAACCTGAACGACGGCATGGACGGCATGGCGGCAGGCAACTCAGCCATCATCGGACTGACGCTGGGCATTCTGGCCTATGTGTCGAGTCACATCGAATATGCAGGCTACCTGAACATTATGTATATTCCAGGTTCTGAAGAGCTGGTTATCTTCGTCTGTGCCTTTATTGGTGCCCTCATCGGTTTCCTGTGGTACAACGCCTACCCGGCCCAAGTATTCATGGGCGATACGGGCAGCCTGACCATCGGAGGAATCATTGCCGTCTTTGCCATCATCATCCACAAGGAACTGCTGATACCAATCCTTTGCGGCATCTTCCTGGTAGAGAACCTGTCCGTCATCCTGCAACGGGTGTACTACAAGGCCGGCAAACGGAAAGGCGTCAAGCAGCGCCTGTTCAAACGGACCCCGATACACGACCACTTCCGAACAGGCATGAACCTGATTGAGCCGGGATGCAGGGTCGTGTTCACCAAACCCGAACAGCTGTTCCATGAATCGAAAATCACCGTCCGCTTTTGGATCGTGACCATCATTCTGGCAGCCATTACCATTATAACATTGAAGATCAGATAACTTTAGATATGAACAGAATTGTAGTTTTAGGAGCCGGCGAAAGCGGCGCAGGTGCTGCCGTGCTGGCAAAAGTGAAAGGTTTCGACACTTTTGTTTCAGACATGGGTGCCATCAAGGACAAGTACAAAGAACTGTTGAACAAGTATGACATTCCCTGGGAAGAGGGAGGACATACGGAAGAAAAGATTCTGAATGCTGATGAAGTCATCAAGAGCCCTGGCATCCCCAACAATGCTCCCCTGGTACTGAAGCTGAAGGAACAAGGGACACCCATCATTTCCGAAATAGAATTTGCCGGACGCTATACGAAGGCCAAAATGATCTGCATCACCGGATCGAACGGTAAGACCACGACCACATCGCTTATCTACCACATCTTCAAAAGCGCCGGCATGAACGTCGGCCTGGCCGGCAACATCGGTAACAGCCTGGCTCTGCAGGTAGCCACCGAACAACACGACTATTACGTCATCGAACTGAGCAGCTTCCAGCTGGACAACATGTATAAGTTCCGTGCCAACATTGCCGTGCTGATGAATATTACGCCCGACCATCTGGACCGCTACGACTACTGCATGCAGAACTATGTAGACGCCAAGTTCCGCATCACCCAGAACCAGACCGAGGACGATGCGTTCATCTACTGGAACGACGACCCCATCATCCGACGTGAACTGGCCAAGCACGGTTTGAAGGCTCACCTCTACCCCTTCTCTGCCGTCAAGGAAGACGGTGCTATCGCCTATGTGGAAGACGGCGAAGTGGAAATCAACACTCCCATCGCCTTCAACATGGAACAGGAAGAACTGGCTCTGCACGGCACACACAACCTGTACAACTCACTGGCTGCCGGCATTTCGGCCAATCTGGCCGGTGTGAAGAATGAAGACATCCGCAAGGCCTTGTCCGATTTCCAGGGAGTTCCCCATCGGCTGGAAAAGGTAGCTACCGTACGTGGCGTCCACTTCATCAACGACTCCAAGGCTACCAACGTCAACTCTTGCTGGTATGCCCTGCAAAGCATGACCACCAAAACCATACTGATTTTGGGAGGCAAGGACAAGGGCAATGACTATAAGGAGATAGAGGACCTGGTACGAGAAAAATGCTCGGCATTGGTCTACCTGGGACTTCACAATGAAAAGCTGCATGAGTTTTTCGATCGTCTGGGACTGCCGGTAGCCGACGTACAGACGGGCATGAAGGATGCCGTAGACGCCGCTTTCCACCTGGCCAAGAAAGGAGAAACCGTCCTGCTGAGTCCCTGCTGTGCTTCGTTCGACCTGTTCAAGAGCTACGAAGACCGAGGCGACCAGTTCAAAGCCTGCGTACGGGCCTTATAAGGAAAGGACAGAAGCATACGGTCCTTCCAAAAAAACGAAAAGTAGAACTTCTAAATTCTGAATAAAGTGGATTTACTGAAAAGCATATTCAAAGGCGACAAGGTGATATGGATTATCTTTCTGGTACTCTGTCTCATCTCCATCACCGAGGTATTCTCCGCCGCTTCTACACTGACCTATAAAAGCGGCGACCACTGGGGCCATCACCCAGCACACCATCCTGCTGTCTATTGGAGCCTTGATTGTTGTGTTTGTACACAACATTCCCTACAAGTGGTTTCAGGCACTTCCCTATCCGTTGCTGCTGGTATCCATTGTACTGCTGCTCTTCGTAATGGTTACAGGCTTCGTCACAGGCGACCGCATCAATGGTGCAGCCCGCTGGATGACCTTCATGGGAGTTCAGTTCCAACCGTCGGAACTGGCCAAGATGGGAGTCGTGATGGGAACAGCCGTCATCTTGTCACGAGGACAGGATGAAAACGGGGCCTCTCCCAAGGCATTCAAACGCATCATGATCATGACGTGCATCGTCTGCGGCCTCATCTTGCCTGAGAATTACTCAACCGGTGTGCTGCTTTTCAGTACCGTCTACCTGATGATGTTCATCGGACGTGTACAAGCCAAAAAGCTGCTGATGCTGGGAGGCGGATTGGTTGGACTGGTTGTACTGTTCGTATCCTTCCTGCTGGCTACCCCCAATGATACGCTGGAAAAGATTCCGATGGGACACCGCTTCACAACGGTCAAGGCACGTATCGTAGACTTCGCATACGCCAAGGAAGTACCGGCGGCCAAATTTGACATTGACGGCGATGCACAGGTAGCGCATGCCCGCATTGCTGTAGCCACCAGCCACGTCGTCGGCAAGGGGCCGGGCAACTCCGTACAGCGCGACTTCCTGAGTCAGGCCTATTCGGATTTCATTTATGCCATCATCATTGAAGAACTGGGATTGATTGGCGGCATCGTTGTCGTCTTTCTTTATGTTTGCCTGCTGATACGCGTCGGACGCATTGCCAAGAAGTGCGACCGGACGTTTCCCGCCTTTCTGGTGATAGGCATCGCCCTACTGCTGGTAACCCAAGCTCTGTTCAACATGATGGTAGCCGTGGGACTGGCTCCCGTCACCGGACAACCGCTGCCGCTCATCAGCAAGGGAGGTACATCCACCTTCATCAACTGCGCCTACATCGGCATGATACTGAGCGTAAGCCGATATACCGCCCAACTGGAGGAACAGCGCCTGCACGACGCGCAAATCCCCATGCAGATAGAAACGGGCGACAAGACAACAACCGAGCAGCCGTCTGCCGGTCAGGAGGCCGAAGAACCTACATCCAAGCTTCTGAACAGTGACAGTGAATTCAAATAAGCACATATATAATAAGGTGAAAATATGAAGGAGAACAACAATCATAACCATCCGCACATCATCATCAGCGGAGGCGGTACGGGAGGTCATATCTTCCCGGCCGTATCCATTGCCAACGCCATCCGTGAACTGTGCCCCGAAGCAGAAATCCTGTTTGTCGGTGCGGAAGGAAGAATGGAAATGCAACGCGTACCTGATGCCGGCTACCGCATCATCGGTCTGCCGGTAGCAGGTTTCGACCGGCAACATCTGTGGAAAAACTTTGCCGTCATCATCAAGTTGCTGCGCAGCCAATGGAAAGCCCGCAAAATCATCAAGGAATTCCGTCCGCAAGTAGCGGTAGGAGTAGGCGGATATGCCAGCGGCCCGACACTGAAGACAGCCGGTATGATGGGTATCCCCACCCTGATACAGGAACAGAACTCATATGCGGGAGTGACCAACAAGCTGCTGGCTCAAAAAGCTGACCGCATTTGCGTGGCCTACGAAGGAATGGAAAAGTTCTTCCCGGCCGAGAAGATTCTGCTGACGGGCAATCCCGTGAGACAAACCCTGCTCAACGACCCGATTACGCGTGAAGAAGCGGCCCATCTGTTCAGTCTTGACCCTAGCCGGAAGACCATCCTGATTCTGGGAGGCAGTCTGGGAGCCCGTACTATCAACCAGACATTGACAGCCGGACTGGCACAAATCAAAGCCCATCCCGAAGTACAGTTCATCTGGCAAACCGGCAAGATATACATCGAACAGGTGAAAGCCGCCATTACGGCATTTACAGGTGAAGCTGTCCGCAACACTCGTGTTGGCAGTCTGCCCAACCTGTATGTGACCGATTTTATCAAGAACATGAACAGTGCCTACACACTGGCCGACCTGGTCATCTCGCGGGCTGGCGCCGGATCCATTTCCGAGTTCTGCCTCCTGGGCAAGCCGGTCATTCTGGTCCCTTCGCCCAACGTTGCCGAAGACCACCAGACCAAAAACGCATTAGCGCTGGTCAACAAAGATGCCGCCCTGTATGTCAAAGATGCTGAGGCACAAGAGAAACTGCTTGACACGGCTCTGGCAACAGTAGCCGATGATGAGCAGCTGAAGCAACTAAGTCAAAATATCAGCAAGCTTGCCCTGCCCGACTCGGCCCGCATCATCGCACAGGAAGTGCTCAAGCTGATAAAGGAAAAAGAAAAATAATCACCCATCAATGAGTATTTGAGAAAATGAATATAGAAACTATACAATCCGTTTATTTCGTCGGTGCCGGAGGTATCGGCATGAGCGCCCTGATACGCTACTTCCTGTCGAAAGGAAAACGCGTAGCAGGATACGACCGCACGCCCAGCGAACTGACTGCCAGACTGATCGCTGAAGGAGCTACCATCCACTATGAAGAAGATGCCAGCCTGATACCGGACTGGTGCAAGGACAAAGCCACAACACTGGTCGTATATACTCCTGCCATTCCTCACGAGCATGCCGAACTGAACTACTTCCGCACCCAGGGCTTTGAAATCCACAAGCGCGCCCAGGTGCTGGGCATCATTACCCGCAGCAGCAAGGCACTCTGCGTAGCCGGCACACATGGCAAGACCACCACCAGCACCATGGCAGCCCATCTGCTGCATCAGTCGTCCATAGGATGTACCGCCTTCCTCGGAGGTATCTCAAAAAATTATGGAACCAACCTGCTCCTGTCACAGGATAGCCCATATACAGTCATCGAAGCCGACGAGTTCGACCGTTCTTTCCATTGGCTCTCACCTTACATGAGCGTCATCACAGCTACCGATTCCGATCATCTGGACATTTATGGTACCCGCGAAGCCTACCTGGAAAGTTTCCGCCACTACACCACGCTCATCCAGCCGGGCGGTGCGTTGATCATACACGAAGGACTGGCCCTACAGCCCGATGTACAGCCGGGCGTAAGGACTTATACCTACAACCGCGAAAGTGGAGACTTCCATGCCGAGAATATCCGAATCGGAGGCGGTGAAATCTTTCTGGACTTCGTAGCCCCCGACACACGCATCAACGACATTCAGTTGGGCGTGCCCATCAGCATCAACATCGAAAACGGAGTGGCAGCCATGGCTTTGGCCCATCTGAACGGCGTTACGGACGAAGAGATCAAACGCGGCATGGCCAGTTTCCAGGGAGTGGACCGCCGCTTCGACTTCAAACTGAAGACCGACCGCATCGTCTTCCTCAGCGACTACGCCCATCACCCGGCCGAAATTGCCCAAAGCGTGAAGTCTATCCGCGAGCTGTATCGGGACAAAAAGATCACCGCTATCTTCCAGCCGCACCTGTACACCCGCACACGCGATTTCTATCACGAGTTCGCCGACAGCCTCTCGCTTCTCGACGAGGTGATACTGACCGACATCTATCCGGCACGCGAACAACCGATACCCGGTGTCAGCAGTCGGCTCATCTACGACAATCTGCGCCCGGGCATCGAGAAATGTATGTGCCGGAAAGAAGATATCCTGAATCTGCTTGAACACAAGGATATCGAGGTACTGATTGTATTGGGTGCCGGCGACCTGGACAACTATGTGCCCGAGATTACCCGCCTGCTGGAAAAGCGATGCTGAACGCATCGGCAAACTATCACATAGAATTCGGAAACAACCCAAAGATATGATAAGAAGAATATTACTGACCATCGTCCTGCTGCTCGCCATTGCCTACCTGATTGTGGCTGTCACCGCCTTCAACCGGAAGCCGGCAGACGCAACATGTACCGACATCGAACTGGTTATCAAGGACACGGTGTACGCCGGATTCATCACAAAAAAGGAAGTGCTTTCCATGCTTCGGAAGCAAAAGCTCAATCCCGTTGGCAAGAATCTGGAGGACATCCGCACCAAGGAAATGGAGGAAGCCTTGTCCACACACCCGCTCATCGACCGTGTGGAATGCTACAAGACCCCCAGCCACAAGATATGCGTCGAGGTCAGCCAGCGCATTCCCATCCTGCGGGTCATGAACAATCGGGGCGAGAACTATTTTCTGGACAACAAAGGAACCGTCATGCCACCCGATGCCAAATGCGTGGCACATGTACCATTAGCCACCGGATACATAGAAAAATCCTTTGCCGTGAAGGATTTATATAAGTTTGGTGTATTTTTGCAGAAGAATCCTTTCTGGGACGCACAGATCGAGCAAATCTATGTCCTTTCGGACCAGAATGTAGAGCTGGTACCCCGCGTAGGCGACCATCTCATCTACCTCGGCCGACTGAAAGACTACGACCAAAAGCTGGCACGGCTGAAGGAATTCTATCAGAAAGCCCTCAACAAGGTGGGATGGAACAAGTATTCGCGCATCAACGTAGAGTTTGACAACCAAATCATCTGTACCCGAAGAGACTGACGGAAAGTATTTTTTGAACAACAAGAAACAATTTACAAAACAACAAAGATATGGCAACAACAGATTTCATCGCCGCTATCGAGCTCAGTTCCTCCAAAATCTCCGGCATTGCCGGCCGCAGGAACAGTGACGGAAGCATACAGGTTCTGGCATACGCCACCGAAGAAGCTGCCTCCTTTATCCGCAAAGGGTGCATCTACAACATCGGCAAAGCAGCACAGGCCCTGACTTCCATCATCAACAAGCTGGAAGACCAGCTCAAGAACTCCATCGCCAAAGTATACGTAGGCATCGGCGGACAGTCCTTACGTACGGTCAAGAACGTCGTCAGCCGTACACCCGAAGAAGAAGTCATCTCGCAGGAGCTCATTGACAGCCTCTGCGACGAAAACCTGAACTTCCCCATCGTGGACATGAACATTCTGGACGTGGCGCCGCAAGAGTACAAGATAGACAACAATCTGTATGCCGAACCGGTAGGCGTTACGGGCAAATTCATTACAGGTCAGTTCCTGAACATCATGGCCCGCACTTCTCTCAAGAAGAACCTCGAGCTCAGTTTTGAACAGGCCAAAGTAGAAATAGCCGACCTGCTCATCGCACCGACGGCTCTGGCGCAGGCCGTACTGACCGAAAACGAACTGCGTTCGGGCTGCGCCCTTATCGACTTTGGCGCCGACACCACAACCGTCATGGTGTACAAGAACAACATGCTCCGTTACCTCAGCGTCCTTCCCTTGGGCGGCAACAATATCACCCGCGACATAGCCACCCTGCAAATGGAGGAAGAAGAAGCCGAGAAACTGAAACTGCAATACGGCGACGCCCTCTACAAGGAAGACGAAGATGCCGAAGCACCTGCCGCCTGCACGACTGAGGACGGCCGTAGCATCCTGCTGGGCGAACTGAACAACATCGTAGGCGCCCGTACCGAAGAAATTCTGGCCAACGTATGGAACCAGATTCAACTGTCAGGCTACGAAGACAAGCTGCTGGCCGGACTGGTCATCACGGGAGGAGCCTCACAACTGAGGAATATGGAAGGAGCCCTGCTCCAAATCAGCAAACTGAAGAAAATCAGAACGGCTTCCTTCGTACAGGAAACCATCCGCGGATACAACGAGCAAATCAAGAAGGACGGTACCCAAAACACACTGCTGTCCCTGCTCATTGCCGGCAAAGACAACTGCTGCCTGCAGGAGGAACCGCAGCCCATACAGCCCCAACCCAGCAAACCAGCCGACATCTTCAAAGACGATGAGGCACTGAAAGCCCAAGAAGAAGAAAACCGCCACAAGCGCGAAGAAGAGGAGAAGAGAAGAAAAGAGGAAGAGAAGCGCAAGAAGGAAGAAGAAAGACGGAAAAAGGAACAAGCAAAAAAGAACAAGCCCAGTTGGTTCAAATCCAAAATAGATACACTGACCAAGGAATTGTTCGACGATGATAAAATGTAATCACTAAAAGCAAGATATATTATGGACGATATCATCAAAGATTTCGGTTTTGCAACCGATTCTCCCAAGATAATCAAAGTCATCGGTGTAGGCGGCGGAGGAGGCAATGCCGTGAACCACATGTACCGCGAAGGCATACACGACGTAGCCTTCGTGGTGTGCAACACCGACCGCAAGGCGCTCGAAGAGTCGCCCGTCCCCGTCAAGCTCCAGCTGGGACACGAAGGATTGGGAGCCGGCAACCGCCCGAACAAGGCCAAGGAAGCCACCGAAGAAAGCATTGAGGAAGTAAAGGACATGCTGAACGACGGCACAAAGATGGTGTTCATCACTGCCGGCATGGGTGGCGGAACGGGTACCGGAGCGGCACCGACCATCGCCCGCATTGCCAAGGAGATGGATATCCTCACCGTAGGCATTGTCACCATCCCCTTCCGCTGGGAGGGCGACAAGAAGATTGACCAGGCCCTGGACGGTGTAGAAGAAATCAGCCGTCACGTGGATGCCCTGCTCGTCATCAACAATGAAAAGTTGGGCGAAATCTATTCGGACCTCTCTGTCACCAGCGCCTTTGCCAAAGCCAACGACACCTTGCTGATTGCCGCCAAGAGCATCGCCGAAATCATCACCATGCGAGGTATCATTAATCTCGACTTCAACGACGTGAAGACCGTCATGAAAGATGGTGGCGTGGCCATCATGAGTACCGGCTACGGCGAAGGGGAAAACCGCGTAAGCGAAGCCATCAAGAACGCCCAGCACTCCCCTCTGCTCAACAACAACGACATCTTCAACTCAAAGAAGGTCCTGCTCAACATTTCCTACAGTCCCGATCACGAGCTGATGATGAGCGAGATGGACGAAATCAAGGACTTCATGAACCGCTTCAACCGTGACTTTGAAACAAAGTTCGGCATGGTGGAGGACAAGGAACTGGGAGAACGGGTGAAGATTACACTCCTCGCTACAGGTTTCGGCATCCAGGACATCCACATGCAGGAGATGGACGCCCGCCTCAGTCAGCGCAGCGCTGAAGAACAGCAACGCCTGGCCGAACAGGAAGAAGAAGAGGAACAGCGCCGTACACGTCGCGAGACCTATTATGGGAAGGATGCCAACCAGCGCACGCAACGGACACGCCGCCGCCACATCTACCTCTTCAGCCCCGAAGATCTGGACAATGCCGACGTAGTGGCCATGGTCGAGAACTCGCCCACCTACCTGCGCGACAAGGCCACACTGAACGCCATCAAGGCCAAAGCCGAAGAACAAAGCCAACAGGCCACCCAAGAAGCCGGAGGCACCGAAGACGGAGGCATCATCAGCTTCGTATAGCCTCCGTGCGACCTGTCCCGATAACGTATCTGGAGCCCGTCCGGCACAAGGTAAGCCCCCTGCAAAGCTTGTGCAGTCTTTCTGCGTCCCTTTTGCAGTTCTTCTGCAAAGCTTGTGCAGAAACTCCGCAAAGCTTGTGCAAGACTGCTGCAAACCCTTTGCAGCGGCCGGACAAAGTCTGAAAACGCCAAGGATGACGTTTGCCAACTCTGAGTTCAATCACTTTAATACATACATTGACGATGAATTTATTTGAGAAAGTCAGCGAAGACATTAAAACCGCAATGAAGGCCAAAGACAAAGTGGCCCTCGACACCTTGAGAAATATCAAGAAAGTGTTCCTCGAAGCCAAAACCGCTCCGGGAGCCAACGATACCTTAACCGATGATGCCGCCTTGAAAATCATTCAGAAACTGGTGAAACAAGGCAAAGACTCCGCCGAAATCTACCTCCAGCAGGGACGTCAGGACCTGGCCGACGGTGAGCTGGCACAGGTAAAGGTCATGGAAACCTACCTGCCCCAACAGATGAGCGCCGAAGAACTGGAAGCTGCCCTGAAGGAAATCATTGCCGAAGTGGGCGCCACCAGCGGCAAGGACATGGGCAAGGTTATGGGAGTGGCCAGCAAGAAACTGGCCGGACGTGCCGAAGGCCGTACCATCTCTGCCAAAGTAAAGGAACTGCTGGGATAACGAATCCCAACAAAGCATACCCGAAAGACTGTATCCCGACCGGCAACACGGCGGATGCAGTCTTTTTTGTTTCTCCGCTGTCTGCCAATCAGTTATACTCATCTCCAACAGAACAGCCATGGACAAGCCACTCCCTACGTCCGACATCCCCCTCCGGCAAGCATACGGCAGGAGAAAATCTTCAGACGGAACGACGTTTTCTTGAAATATAATCTTATCTTTGCGAAAACTATATTTTGTTTCGATTATGAGCACAATCTTACAACTGGCTCCACAGAATGTGTGGAAGCATTTCTATTCACTGACCCGCATTCCCCGTCCGTCGGGTCATGTAGAACAAGTGACCGAATTTCTGGTGAATTTCGGCAAGGAATTGGGACTGGAATCATTTACCGACGAAGTGGGCAACGTCATCATCCGCAAGCCTGCCACACCGGGTATGGAAAACCGCCGTGGAGTCATCCTGCAGGCCCACATGGACATGGTACCACAGAAAAACAACGATACGGTTCACGACTTCACCAAAGACCCCATCGAGACATGGGTAGACGGCGAATGGGTGAAAGCCAAAGGCACGACACTGGGAGCTGACGACGGTCTGGGTGTTGCCGCAGCCATGGCCGTACTCGAGGCCAAAGACTTGAAACACGGTCCGCTGGAAGTGCTCATCACGAAAGATGAAGAAACCGGCATGTACGGTGCTTTCGGCCTCAAGGAAGGTACACTGAAAGGCGACATCCTGCTGAACCTCGACTCGGAGCAGGAAGGCGAGCTCTACATCGGCTGTGCAGGAGGCATTGACATCACTGCTTCCCTGGAATACAAGGAAGAAGCTCCCGCCGACGGCTTTGTAGCCCGCAAGCTGACGCTGAAGGGACTTCGTGGAGGCCATTCTGGACTGGAAATCAACGAAGGACGCGGCAATGCCAACAAGTTGCTGGCACGTGTCGTACACGACCTGCTGGTGGAATTCGACTGCCAACTGGCCAGCTTCGAAGGTGGCAACATGCGCAATGCTATTCCCCGCGAAGCACACGCCATACTTCTCTTCAACCCCGATGACATGGAAGGTTTGGACGATTACATCAAAGAATATGAGGCACAGATCAATTCCGAGTACGAAACCATTGAAAGTAACGTCAGCCTGAAGATGGAAGCAGTGGAAGTACCCGCCACCGTGGTTCCCGAGGAAATCCAGGACAACATGATCAACGTCCTGATGGCCTGCCAGGATGGCGTGATGCGCATGATACCGACCGTCCCCGACACGGTTGAGACTTCCTCCAATCTGGCCATCGTCATCATCGCCGGCGGAAAAGCCGAAGTCCGCATCCTGGCCCGCAGTTCGTGCGACACGATGAAGGACTTCCTGGCCGACAGCCTGGCCGCCTGCTTCTCCATGGCAGGAATGAAAGTGGAGTTCAGCGGTGCCTATTCCGGCTGGCAGCCCAATGTCCATTCTCCCATCCTGCAAGCCATGAAGGCATCCTACAAGGAACAGTTTGGCACGGAACCTGCCGTGAAAGTAATCCATGCAGGATTGGAGTGCGGCATTATCGGCGCCACCTACAAGAACCTCGACATGATTTCATTCGGTCCGACGCTGCGTTCTCCCCACTCTCCCGACGAACGTGCCTACATTCCTTCAGTGACCCGATTCTATGACTTTCTGGTAGCCACGCTGGAGAAAACACCCGTCAAGTGAGAAGAAAATGACAAGTAAGCCGCATGGTATCGGCCATGTACGCCATACCCTGTCGTATATATAATAAGGTATAAGAGCTGCACCCCTGGGTGCGGCTCTTTCTTTTTCTGCCACTTTGGCGGCTGGCAGATGGAACAAGCCATCGGACAGGTCGTTTTGGCAGGATTTGGATGTATAAACTTCGGACGAATTGATACAGGTCAAGAAATATGTTGTACAACATGTTTTTCTACCTCGAAACGCTTGTCATTTCCATAAAAGGCACTACTTTTGTGTTGTAAAACATGAAATCAATAAGATTTCAGTAAGTTTTCAATAGGATAACAAGATTGATTTAGGAGGATAACAAAATGAAAATGTTAAAGAAAATTTTTAAGAACGTCAGCAATGCTGACAAGAACATTTGGGGTTATGTAATGCTCTAAGCATTCATAAATCCCCATTTGAAAGTGAGAATTGAATCGTTGTTTTCAGGTAACCTAAAAAAGAGAGGGAATTAATTATGAAAAAGCTGTTTGCATATTTGATAAATGCTTTGGCCATCATGGGCGAAAGCGAAATGCACTCCCTGGGATATGGAAGTGAAAGATAACAAAGAATTCAGTTTCTAAGAGAGAGAGAGAAACAAATAGAGTACATTCATTTTTTAAAGCAAAAGATAAGAAGGAGATGCATCCACGTGATGCATCTCCTTTTTTTATACGCCATAACAGAATTGTTTTATACTTTTTCAGTTAAAACATTCGTTTTTTTAAACCTTTATTGCTTACTTTGCTCTAATGGTATATGCTCGGACACTCCAAACGAAATCAATCAGTCCGAGCCAAGTAAAAACGCTAAAAACCAAATGACTATGAAACGATTGGCTCACATGGGATGGTTGCTTGTCATCGGCCTCTGCCTGACGGGGAGCATGCAAGCACAAACGTACGAAAAGCTGTGGAAGCAAGTGAAGCAGGCACAAGAAAAAAGCCTGCCGCAAACCGTCGTGAAACTGACGGACGATATCTATCGGAAGGCACTGGCAGAAAAGAATTCACCCCAGCTGCTGAAGGCCTATCTCTGCCGGGCAACCTTTCAAGAACGTCTGACGCCGGACAGCCTCTATACACGACTGAACGAGATGGAGCAATGGGTTGCCACAGAAGCCGATGAAACGAACCGCGCCATCCTGCATTCCCTGCTGGCAAGCGAGTACGCGGAGTATTGGCAGAGCAACCGACGCGCCATAGCCGCACGGACAGACTTGGCTACAGACAACCAGCCTGCCGATATCCGCGAGTGGACGACCCGCCAGTTCGTCGAGCAGACAGACCGGCACAGCCAGGCTTCAACGGCCAACGTGGATTTGCTTCTCAATACATCGACCGATGCATACGTGCCCTTTGTGGAGCAAGGCGAACAGAGTGCCTATTACAGCCACGACCTTTACCACCTGCTGGCACGAAGAGCCATCAGCACCTTGCGATCCATGTCTGGTGCCGGAGCAGACTCATTGATCGATGCCCGCATCGAAAGCCTTTATCGGCAAACCATGCAAACATATGCCGCCCGCCCCGACGGAGCGGATGCCTGCCTGCTGACCACACTCGACTATTGGGAGTGGAAGAATGGAAGTGCCTCACAGGATGAAGCTGCTTATCTGCAAGCCCTCGACAACCTGATGACCCGCTATGACGACCGCCCCTTGTGCGCCGAAGTCTATCTGCGCAAGGCACAATGGATGAGCCGCGGCGGTGAAGGGCGCAGTGTGGGCGAAGCCATCCGTCTGTGCGACGAGGCCATCCACAGCTATGCCTCCTATGCACGCATCGGGCAGGTGAAGCAGCTTCGTGCCGAACTCCTGCGGCCGCAGATTTCCTTATCGGGAGAAGGCGTAGGCTATCCAAGCGACACGTTGCGACTACAGGTACGCTACCGCACGATGGATGCTCCCGTCACCCTCAACCTGTATGCCACCAACCTGAAGTCATACCCTTATCAATCTGATTGTAACAATACGCAGGAATTCCGCCGTCTGGCACCGCGCCGTGTCTATTCCCAGAAACATACCCTGACACCGATACCTGGCGCAGACAAGGCCGCGATCGACATGCCCTACCTGCCCAGTGACACCACACTGGCCCTGCCCATTCCCCAAGAAGCGGGTGTCTATGTCGTGGAGGTCGCACCACAAGGCAAGAACGGACGTACCAGCCGCTGCTTCCTGCCCGTCAGCCGCCTGCGGGCCCTGACACTCGACCTGGGCGGCGGACAAATGGAAATCACCACACTCGACGGCCGAAGCGGGCATGCCGAAGCAGGCGTCCGCGTCTGCTTCTATTCGACGAAAAACGAAGAGAATCGCCGCCTGTTGAAGGAAGTTGTAACCGACGATCAAGGAAAAGCAGTCGTTATGCTCGACCCATATACGTATAATACCTGCTATACCCTCGACAAAGGAACAGATACGGCACTTCCCGCTACAAACATTTACTTGAGCCGCTCGTCACAACCGTCAACGAATACGCGCTACGATCTTTCCCTCCTCACCGACCGGAGCATCTACCGCCCTGGTCAGACCGTTTACTTGAAAGGTGTTGTCTATCATAAAGGGGAAAACAGTGCCCAAGTGGTAGAGGGTGAATGGGTGAACCTAGAATTGCTCGATGCCAACCTCAAACAGATAGCCACCCGACGCGTGCAAACCAACGAATTCGGTTCCTTTACCGCCGACTTCAACTTGCCTTCCGCCTGTCTGAACGGCCAGTTTATGGTGCGTGTTCAGGAAAAGCAGATATCGGGTGCCG
This sequence comes from Mediterranea massiliensis, assembly GCA_958402075.1. GTDB lineage: Bacteria > Bacteroidota > Bacteroidia > Bacteroidales > Bacteroidaceae > Bacteroides > Bacteroides massiliensis_D. The sequence continues at coordinate 18,171 of CATXSD010000035.1, forward strand.
CCCGCTTCCAGGTGGAAGAATACAAGCGCCCGACGTTCGAAATCACCTTCCAGCCCGTTACCGTTCCCTATTGCCTGGGCGAAACGGTGACTCTTCGTGGCGAAGTGAAGGCTTTCAGCGGGGCTTCTGTTCAGGAAATGCCGCTGGCCTGGAGCCTGAAGCGATACGACCGCCTGCGCGGCTATCTGAATACCGACAAGGCACTGAAGGCCGACACGGTATGCCTTGACGCACAAGGCCGATTTGCCATCGACATCCAGCTGGAAGGAGAATCTGGAAAAGACCTCCAGCCGTGGCAGAACTATACCTTCGAAGTGGAAACAGCCGTTACCGACGAGGCAGGCGAAACACAAACTGCCTCCTACACCCTTTCGGCCGGCTCGCAGGCATTCAACCTGAGCCTCTCCATTCCCGCGCAAGTATGCAAGAAAGACACGACCCAATGGACCATTCATGCCACCAATCCCCAAATGTCTCCGCTCACGCTGACTGCCGACTGGCGCATCGACCCTGAGACGCAAGAAGGTGAACTGGTGACCAAGGACGGTAAGCCGACCTTAAGCGGAGGATGTATCACTGGCACGAACAATCCCTCGCTCATGTGGCAGGAAGTACCTTCAGGCCGTTATCGCCTGACGGCATGGGCCACTGACTCGTTGGGTCATCGGGTGGAGAGCACCGCTTCGTTCATCCTCTTCTCGACAGAAGACCACCGTCCGCCTGTCCACTCCCCCCTCTTCTTCCATGAACGGAAGATGGAGGTGGCTACTGGCGAAGAGGCCTCCTTCTGCCTGGGAACTTCGTGCAAGGATGCCTGGGTGTGGATGGATGTCTTTACTGGTGGGAAGCGCGTGGAGAGCCGCCTGTTGCAACTCTCCGACACCCTGATGTGCGTCGAAATGCCTTATCTGGATAGTTACGACGAAAGCGTCACCCTCCTGTTCAATATGTTGAAGGGAGGCGAGCTGTACAGCAGAACTGCTTTCTTGAAGCGCACCCAGCCCAATCGTACCCTGCAGATGAAGTGGGAAGTCTTCCGCGACCGCCTGCGCCCTGGCCAGGAAGAGGAATGGCGTCTTGTGGTGACTACGCCCGAAGGCCTGCCCGCTTCGGCCGAGATGCTGGCGTTGATGTACGACGCTTCGCTCGACAAGCTTTATCCCAACCGTCAGTCGTGGGGAGTCTTCTTCGCTCCGCAACTCGACTGGCGCAACGTGCGTCTGAATACGGTCAGCCGCCTCTACCTGTCGCCCTACTTCACGATACCCGACTGGAAGGTACCCGGCTGGTCGTTCGACCGCTTCTGTTCGCCGTGGCTGGTACCCCAAGTCATGGAGATACGCAATGATGCCCTTGTTGTAGGATACGGCTCCAGCCGGACGCCCACTTTAGTAAGAGGAACCGTCCTGCAGAAGTCTGCCGCCAACGCCCTCTTCAACACGAAGGAAGAAGCCGGCCTTGCCGCAGAAGCCGCCTACGCGCCTTCTGCGACCGACGATGTCTTGTTCGAAGAAGAAGTGGTGAATATAGCTGAAACCCTCCAGCCCGATGCCGACCTCCGCACCAACTTTGCCGAGACGGCCTTCTTCTATCCCCAGCTCCGCACCAACGAACGGGGCGAAGTGGTTGTGGCCTTCACCCTGCCGCAAAGCCTGACCCGATGGAACTTCCGCGGCTATACCCACACGAAGGACATGCAGACAGGCCTGCTCGAAGCATCGGTTGTCAGCGCCAAGGAATTCATGCTGCGCCCCAACCTGCCGCGCTTCTTCCGCATGGGCGACCAGGCTCAGGTGGCCGCCACGGTGAGCAACCTGACCGAGGGCACGATAAAAGGGCGTGTGACATTACAGTTATTCGACCCCACAACCGAAAAAGTCATCCTGACCCGTCGCGAAAAGTTTGAAGCGGAAGCCGGCCGCAACGCCGCCGTCGGCTTCGCCTTCGACGTGGACGAGCGCTATCCCCTGCTGGGCGTACGCCTCACGGCCGATGGAGGCAACTTCAGCGACGGCGAGCAGCATGTCCTCCCTGTGCTCAGCAACCAGGAGTATGTGACGGAAACCTTGACCTTCGACCTGAAGGGCAACGACGCCTGCACGCTCTACCTCGATACGTTGTTCAACCGTAACAGCTCCACCGCCACCCAACGACGCCTAACCGTCGAGGTGACGGGCAACCCTGCCTGGATGGCCATACAGGCCCTGCCTTCCCTGACGCAACCCGACGGCGAGAATGCCATCTCGTGGGCCGTAGCCTATTACGCCAACACCTTGGCCGCCGCTATTGCCCAGTCGCAACCACGTATCCGCGAAGTCATCAAGGCCTGGCAGGCCAGTGGGCAGTGCAAAGAGACTTTCCTCAGCCGCCTGGAGCAAAATGAGGATTTGAAAAATATGTTGTTGAGCGAAACGCCCTGGCTGGCCGAAGCCACTTCGGACACGGAGCGCATGCAACGCCTCGTACAGCTGCTCGACGCCAACCGCCAACGCAACCTCACTCTCTCGGCCCTCACCCGCCTGAAGGAATTGCAAGGCGAGGACGGCGCCTGGAGCTGGTACAAAGGCATGGGCAGCAGTCGCGACATCACCACCTACATCACCACCCTGCTTGTGCGCCTGCCCCTGCTGACAGGCAGCCCGCTCGATGCCGATGCCGCGGCGATGAAGCAACGTGCCTTTGCCTACCTGCATCAGGAAGCCCTCAAAGAGTACAAGCGCCTGCGCGAAGCCGAACGCAAGGGCACACCCATCACCACCCTGTCGGACGACGCCTTCGACTACCTCTACCTGCTGGCCTTAGATGCCGACGCGATGAAGCAAGCCGACAAAGAGGCACACAGCTACTTCCTCTCGCTTCTGCCCCGCCAGCTGACGACGGCCTCCATACAACGCAAAGCGCAAGCCGCCGTCATCCTGCAAGCTGCAGGTCGCCAGGCCGATGCCCAAGCGTTCGAAGCCTCGCTCAAGGAGCACCTCGTGCAGGAAAAGACGATGGGAGCCCACTTCGCCTTCAACGACGGCTATTATAGCTGGGGCATGATGCCCGTCACCGCTCACGTGGCCGCCATGGAAGCCCTGTCGCGCTTCGAAGGCAACGCTACTATTATGGAAGAGATGAAACGCTGGTTGCTGAAGCAGAAGCAGACCACCCAATGGAATACGCCCGTCGCCTCGGCCGACGCCATCTATGCCCTCTTGTGCAACGGCCGCAACTGGCTGGCCGACCGTGGCGACGTCACCCTCACCTTGGGTCGCGAACGACTCCGCACCACCGACACTTCCGTCCGTCCGTTGCAGGGCTTGGGATACATCAAGGAGACTTACGAGGAAGGTAGCGCCGCTCTCAAAGCCCGCACGCTCGAAGTGGAGAAGCACGACGAAGGCATGGCTTGGGGAGCCGTCTATGCCCAGTATCTTTCGCCCGTGGCCGATGTCCGGGCACAAAGCACTGGTTTGTCCATCGAAAAGCAATGCTTTGTCGAGCGTAAAACAGCCTTTGGCCGTTCGGAACTCCATCCGCTGGAAAAGGGAGGCGGCCTTCGCGTGGGCGACAAGCTGGTCATCCGCCTTGTGCTCCGCCTCGACCGCGCCATGGATTATGTCCAGCTGAAGGACAGCCGCGCCGCTTGCCTCGAACCGACCGCCACGCTCTCGGGCTACCACTGGGCAGGAGGCTTCGGCTACTATGCCGAGACAAAAGATGCCTCGACCCGCTTCTTCTTCGACCATCTGGGCAAGGGAACTTATGTATTGGAGTACAGCTGCCGCGTATCGCAAGCAGGCATCTACCAGCCGGGGCTCGCCACCGTCCAATGCTCCTACGCCCCCGAAATGGCCGCCCATTCGGCAGCTGGCGAGGCCTTGCAGGTAGCTGAATGACAAACAGCACCTGCCGACACATAAAAAAAGCGGGCGAATACGGAAAAAGAGGAATCCATCTCCTCCGCATCCGTATCCGCCCGCTTTCTTATGGGTTTATTTCCGACGGCGGCTTTCGTCAGAATGCCTTGCGATAGAGCGCTTCGATATCTTCAACCGACGTGGGGCGTGGATTACCACCCGTACATACATCGTTGAAGGCATCGATGGCCAGCTGGTGCAAGTCTTCCTCGCGCACTCCAATCTCGTGCAACTTCTGAGGAATGCCGATGCTCAAAGAGAGCTGGCGGACGGCATCGACCGCCGCACGTACACCTTCCGCTTCGGTCATGCCTTCGGTATTCACACCCATCGCCTTGGCTATCTGCATGTACTTGGGAGCAGCAGGCGACTCGGCATTATACTCCATGACATAAGGCAGCAGCAAAGCATTGGCCACGCCGTGGGGAGTGTCATAATGCGCTCCCAAGGGATGGGCCATGGAGTGGACAATGCCCAGACCTACATTGCTGAATCCCATACCGGCAATATACTGCGCCTGCGACATGGCTTCGCGTGCCACGGTATCGTTACCATTATCGACGGCGGCTTTCAGATGGGCCGCAATTATTTCGATGGCTTTCAGTTCAAACATGTCCGACATCACCCAGGCACCTGGCGTAATGTAGCTTTCGATGGCATGGGTCAGCGCGTCCATACCCGTCGCGGCCGTCAGCCCCTTCGGCATGGAGTACATCAGTTCAGGGTCTACAATGGCTACCGACGGGATGTCGTTGGGATCCACGCACACCATCTTCTTCTTTGCGTCTTCGTCGATGATGACATAATTGATGGTCACTTCGGCGGCCGTACCTGCCGTCGTAGGCAAAGCGAACGTAGGAACTGCCTTCTTGCGGGTATCGGCCACGCCTTCCAGCGACTTCACGTCGGCAAACTCAGGATTGTTCACCACGATGCCGATGCCTTTGGCCGTATCAATGGAAGAGCCGCCGCCCAAGGCCACGATGAAATCGGCTCCCGATGCCTTGAAGGCCTCTACACCATGCTGTACATTGGCAATGGTGGGATTGGCCTTCACATCACTGAAAAGCTCGTAAGGAATCTTGTTTTTCTCGAACACTTCGATGACCTTGTCGGCCACATGGAAGCGGATCAAGTCCTTGTCTGTCACAAAGAAAGCCTTCTTGAAACCTCTTCGGGCCACTTCTACGGCGATATTCGCCCGACATCCCGCACCGAAATAGGATGTCTCGTTCAAAATCATTCTATACATGGTATCATTATTAAAGTTAAGTAAGTAAGCGACAAAAATAACATTCAACGCCGAAAAAACATCTTCCCGAACGTATTATTTCATTTTATTAATACAACATACGCCTGACAAGCGTCATCCGCTCCAGTCAGTCGAAGAGCTCTTTCAGCACCTCGAGCGACTTCAGTTCGGGAAAGTCGGGCAGATGCAGACGGTAATACTGCTCAATGACGGCCAGGCAGCGCATGCGCTCGGCACGGTTCATCGCAAACAGATGCATCGTGTCGTAGTTCATGCGCATCAGGGTTGTCAGCCGCTCCGCCTCGGCAGGACCTATATAATAGGAATGCCCCGACGGACGCAGGGGAGTGAAGCAGGCATTCAGCAGGTCGAAGTAACATCCCGACGAGTACCCCTCCAGATTGGGATAAAGCCCCAAGAAGCGCGACAGGCGCATGAGGAACACGAGATGGAAATTGGCAAACCCCGTACGGCACTCGTCCAACCACACGATGGAGTGCCTCAAGTAGGAAAACAGCGACTGGTTGTCCGACTCGACACGCACCGCCCTGCACAAGAACTCCGAAAGGAACAGGGCAATGGCCGACTTATAGGGGTCGTAGGGCAAGGTCGTGAACGGATGCCACGACTTGGCCTCCTTGATCCGATAGATGGAAGTGTTCGGCCGGAAGTCCGCCTCCAGTTCCACCAAAGCCAAAGGCTGAAACAGGACAGGCTTGACGGCCGCCTTGCGCGAACGGGGCACCGGCACCAGGAACGATGCCCGCCCCGCCACGTCCGTATAGACGTCGGCTATCCACGACGTATCCTTGTATTTCACCGTACGAAGCACGATGCCCTGCGTTTTCTGCCACATACCAGTTCTTTTTATCCAGTGACAAAGCTACAAAAAAAGAACAGAAGTACCTACGCCCACGCCTCCTACAATAAAAAAAGGTTCGTCCGGCAGAAAAAATATCAAGCAAACAAATACTTGTATTTCAACTAAATACAAAGTACCACAGAGAAAAAGAAGAAGGACACAAGCAAAAAAATATCAAGAACATTTTGCCAGTTCAAAAATAGTTCCTACCTTTGCATCCGCAAACGAAAGGAAATGCGGTTGCAAAAGCGGAAACGCTTGCCAAAGGATGGCCCGTTCGTCTATCGGTTAGGACGCAAGATTTTCATTCTTGAAA
>CATXSD010000036.1 GCA_958402075.1 Mediterranea massiliensis
CGGCATAGCGCAGATACATACGCATCAGCATGCTTGCCCAGTCCTGGCTCTCCGTGCCACCGGCTCCGGAGTTGATTTTGAGCACACAGTCCATCTGGTCGGCTTCCTCGCGCAGCATGTTCTTCAGCTCCAGGGCTTCGACGGCTTCGGCAGCCTTGGCATAAGCCTCGTCCACTTCCTCTTCGGTCACCAGATCGTCCTTATGGAAATCGAACGCCAGCTGCAGTTCGTCCGAAAGAGTCTTCACTTCGTTGTAGCCGGAAATCCACTGCTGGAGTCCCTTCACTTTCTTCATCTGTGCTTCGGCAGCCTTCTGGTCGTCCCAGAAGCCGGGTGCCTGCGTGCGGAGCTGTTCTTCCTCCACCTGGATTTTCTTGCCATCAATGTCCAGGTAGCGGTTCAGCGCCTCGGTACGGTCTTTGATATCTTTCAGTTGTTCAGCGGTTATCATAATGAAAATACTTTGTTTCGGAGTGCAAAGGTATGAAAAAAACGAATAACTTTGCAGTTATCAATCTAATAAGTCTATTTATGAACGCATTACTCAAGAAAATCGGCCTGCCGCTGCTCTGCTTGGCAGCCTTGGGCCTGAGCAGCTGTACGCAATCGAAGTACAGCTACGAGACTGTTCCCAACGACCCGCTCCAGGCGCGTATCTACACGCTGGACAACGGCCTGAAAGTGTACATGACCGTCAACAAGGACGAACCACGCATCCAGACTTACATTGCCGTACGCGTGGGTGGCAAGAACGACCCCGCCGAAACCACCGGTTTGGCCCACTACTTCGAACACCTGATGTTCAAGGGCACCAACCACTTCGGCACCATGAACTACGAAGCTGAAAAGCCCTTGCTTGACCAGATCGAACAGACTTTCGAGGTCTATCGCAAGACTACCGACGAAGCCGAACGCAAGGCCATCTACCACACCATCGACAGCCTGTCGTACGAAGCCTCGAAATATGCCATTCCCAACGAATACGACAAGCTGATGGCAGCCATCGGCGCCAACGGGACCAACGCCTACACCAGCTTCGACGTAACCTGCTACACCGAGGATATCCCCAGCAACGAAGTGGAAAACTGGGCCAAGATTCAGTCCGAAAGATTCAAGAACTGCGTCATCCGCGGCTTCCACACTGAACTGGAGACGGTGTACGAGGAGAAGAACATGTCGCTGACCCGCGACGCCCGCAAGGTGTACGAACAGACGCTGGCCGCCCTCTTCCCCCACCATCCCTACGGCACGCAGACCGTGCTGGGCACACAGGAAGACCTGAAGAACCCCTCCATCACCAACATCAAGAACTACTTCAAGACGTGGTACGTGCCCAACAACATGGCCATCTGCCTCAGCGGCGATTTTGACCCCGACCAGATGATTGCCACCATCGACAAGTATTTCGGCGACATGCAGCCCAACCCCAACCTGCCGAAACTCAACCTGCCCAAGGAAGCCGACATCACGGCTCCCGTGGTACGTGAGGTACTGGGCCCCGAGGCCGAGAACGTGACCCTGGCCTGGCGCTTCCCCGGCGCGGCCAGCAAGGAACTGGAAACGCTGCAAATCGTGTCACAAATCCTGTACAACGGACAGGCCGGCCTCATCGACCTCGACCTGACGCAGCAGCAAAAGACCCTGAGCGCCTACTGCTACCCGATGGCCATGAGCGACTACAGCGCCTTCATGATGGCCGGACGCCCCAAAGCCGGACAGACGCTGGACGAAGTGAAGGACCTGCTGCTGGGCGAACTAAAGAAACTGCGTGACGGCGACTTCGACGAAAGCCTGCTGGAAGCCAACATCAACAACTTCAAACTCTACCAGCTGTACCAGCTGGAAAGCAACAGCGCCCGTGCCGACTGGTTCGTGCAGTCGTTCATCAACGGCAGCAACTGGGCCGACGAAGTGACTGCCCTGGACCGCATGGCCAAGCTGACGAAGCAGGACGTAGTGGACTTTGCCAACAAGTACCTGAAGGACGACAACTACGCCATCATCTACAAGCGTCAGGGCAAGGACCCCAACGAAATGAAAATTGCCAAGCCCGAAATCACTCCAATCGTGATGAACCGCGACACAGCCAGTACCTTCCTGAAGGAACTGCAGGCCGAGGCCAAGAACGTGACGCCCATCGAGCCTGTCTTCCTGGACTACAGCAAGGACCTGAGCCAGCTGACTACCGGCAAAGGCGTGCCCGTACTCTACAAGCAGAACACCTCCAACGACCTCTTCCAGTTGATTTACCTCTTCGATATGGGTAACAACCAAGACAAGGCGCTGGGTACCGCCGCCCAGTATCTGGAATACCTGGGTACCTCGGACATGACGCCCGAACAGGTGAAGAGCGAGTTCTACCGCATGGCCTGCTCGTTCTACGTATCGCCGGGCAGCCGACGCACGTATGTCACCCTCTCCGGCCTCAACGAGAATCTGCCTGCCGCCATGGCTCTGTTCGAGAAGCTGCTGGCCGATGCACAGGTGAACGCCGAAGCCTATACCAATCTGGCCAACGACCTGCTGAAGGCACGCAAGGACGCCAAGCTGAGCCAGAGTACCAACTTCGGCCGCCTCATCAGCTACGTGAACTATGGCCCGAAGAACCCCGCAACGAACCTGCTGAGCGAAGCCGAACTGAAAGGCATGAACCCGCAGGAACTGGTGGACCGCATCCACAGCCTGAACAGCTACAAGCACCGCATCCTGTACTACGGCCCGAGCAGCGACAAGGAACTCGTGGCCCTGCTCGACAAGGAGCACCGCACGCCCGCCACGCTGAAGGACGTGCCTGCCGGCGAGGACTTCAAGCAGCAGGCCACGCCCGAAACGAAGATTTACCTGGCTCCCTACGAAGCCAAGAACATCTATATGTCACAGATTTCCAACCGCGGCGAGAAGTTTGACGCAGCCATCGAGCCTGCCCGCCAGCTCTACAACGAATACTTCGGCGGAGGCATGAACTCCATCGTCTTCCAGGAGATGCGCGAAAGCCGCGGACTGGCCTACTCGGCCTGGGCCGGACTGAACAAGCCGGGCTACGCCGACGAGGACTACTACTTCATCTCGCAGATTTCATCGCAGAACGACAAAATGCTCGACGCTATCAACACGTTCAACGACATCATCAACAACATGCCGCAGTCCGAAACAGCCTTCAAGCTGGCCAAGGAGGGAATGATAGCCCGCCTGCGCACCGACCGCATCACGAAGATGAGCGTCATCTGGAGCTACATCAATGCACAGGATCTGGGCCAGACGGTGGACAGCCGCATCAAGCTCTTCAACGACGTGCAGGGCATGACGCTGCAGGATGTCGTCAACTTCCAGCAGAAATGGATCAAGGGACGCACGTACAGCTACGGCATCCTGGGTGACAAGAAGGAACTCGACATGGAGGCACTGAAGAAGATCGGTCCGGTTATCGAACTGACGACTGAAGATATCTTCGGATACTAAACATCCTATATCACCACAGATTACACAGATTGACACAGATTCTTTTATCCAAGAAGATAGCCATTTGTGTGAATCTGTGGTGGTTTCTTAATTAGCCTTGACAAAATAAAGAACTCCGTGCTACTCCGTGTCCTCCGTAGTGACCCTTGCCTGTTTCACCTAAAAACTCTAACCTCACTCGGCAAACCAAATACCTGTTGACTTATGACAAAGTTTAAAACCGAAGAGAAGGTTGTGGCCATGCCCAAAACCGTGTACGATCCCAAAATACCCGTCAACATCTACTATCTGGGACTCATCTATAAATAAAATAGACGTGGCCAACAGCGACGACACCACCAGCGACATCCCCCTCATTGCCTTGCCACCGACTTCATCATGGCAGACATCCGCAAAAAAATGAATCAGTAGAAGGCGTAAAGAGCACCACTATCAACATAGTGTTCGAGCCCGAGTGGTACAAGGATATGATGAGCGAAGAAATCAAATGGAATTGGGGTTCCTGTAAATTGCCCACATATTCCACCTACCTGATTCGTGTTTTGTTCATGTCTATAGTAATTCAACAGATACGAACATGGTACGAATGTGGTAAAAGGTTGATACGACAGAAAGAGGAAACATCCACACTCGTAAACCGACAAAGAAGCTAACTATTTTTACCATATTATACTCAAAAGAAAAAAGAACAAATAAAAACAAAAATTGGATCCAGCATGAAACAATGTAACGTCATACAACTCTGTCGACTGCTTTTTTCCCTAACAGCAACAACCGTTTTGTATGCCTGCGGGCAGCAGTCTTACCCCACCTCGCTGTATGTTGCAGACTCATTGACCGCCGTACAGCCTGACAGCGCCTTGCATTTACTGAAGGAACTAAGAAACAGCATAGCAAGCGAACCGGAAGCTACCCAAATGTACTACCGATTGCTACTGATAAAAGCACAAGATAAAGCCTATATAACGCACACATCAGACAGTAACATCGTCGAAGTAGTGCATTACTACGAGAGGAAACGGGACGAACGACACATGGCAGAAGCTTATTACTATGCCGGAAGGGTTTATAGCGACTTAAGTGATGCTCCGCAGGCACTAGAATACTTTCAAAAAGCACAAGAGCATGCCGTACAGGAAGGGAACTCCTCGTTAAGCAATGTAATATACAGCCAAATAGGCAACCTATACCTTTACCAAGATATACCCGACAAGGCTCTACAAGTTTTAAAAGAAGCATTGCCACACGCCCAAGCAAATCATGACAGTATATCCCTAATATACGACTTACGGGACATTGGAAGGGCTTACAGTGGACTTCAGCATGCAGACAGCGCCATCTACTACTATGAAACAGCATTAAAAGCAGCCCGAAGTATACACGATTCCTACCTCATTGGCATTATCAGCCAAGAGATAAGCGGTCTATACGCACAACTAGGAAATATCCAACAAGCATGGAGTGCACTCAAAGCATCCCTACACACATTGCACACCTATCCTGCCCCCTATTATGCTTCTTTGGCCGACTTATACTACAGGGACGGGGTACTGGATTCCGCACAATATTATAGCTACAAAAATTTAAAAGACGGCACCAGCCATTACCATAAACAAGGAGCTTATAGAATACTGAAAAATATCGCATGCCAACAGGGTAATTACCAACAAGCTTTGGTCTTTGCGGAAAAATACATAGTCTATACGGACAGCATACAACAAGCTGTCAACCAAGAGGCGGTACAGAAAGTGAATGCGCTTTACAATTACCAGGTTCGAGAAAAAGAAAATGCGAAACTAAAAGAAACAGCCTCCAGACAAAAGCGTCTAATTGGCGTCTTTGCAGCAACAACCGCAATACTGAGCACTTTCCTTGCCGCAACTTGTATTATACGAAAACTCAAAAAGGAACAGAACCGAAACAGACTGGTTGCACTATCTAAAGAACAATACCGAAACAGCGTGAAACAAATTGCCGAAAATGAGTTTCACATCCAAAGATTGGAACAAAGATTAAAAGAAACTGTTATACGGAAAGATGAAATAGCCATACAAATACAACAAGCACAAAAAGAACAGCTAGAAATGGAAAATCAAGTGATAGAAACACGACAGAAGGTAAAAGAATTGTCAGAAAAAGCTCTTATCGCTTCTACCATATACAAAGATTTCCACCACGTAGGCCACAGCCCTCATTTCGAAAGCTGGTCAACCAAAACAAAAATTACTGAACACGATTGGGAAGAGTTAGTAGAAAAAGTAAATGAGACATATAACAATTTTACCTTACGACTCACCGAATTCTATCCGGGTATTACTGAACAGGAATTGCGTGTATCCATTTTATTAAAAATAGGTATCAAACCGACAGGCATTGGTGAAATTATAGCCAAAAGCAAACAAAACATCACCTCTATCCGAAAGAAATTATATAAACGTACCCACAATGAAGAAGGCGGTTCAGAAGATTGGGATAACTTCATCCGGAAATTTTAAGCAAAAGCCATACCGTTTTCGTACTGCCCAAGAAAAATCGTACTAAAATCGTACTCATTCAGATAGAGCGAAAGTAAAAAAGGCAATAACTTTGTAGCATAAATATAAAAACAAAATCTGTATGAAAACAACCATTGTCACTCTTGCTCTCTTATTCGGTTTTTTATCGCTTTTTGCTGAAGAAAAAAAGATTATATTGAATAAAGCCACACTGAATAGAGACCGACGTTCCATTACATATGATCCCGTAGCAACACATGACGGTAATCTCTTACATATCTATACCGAATGGCTTATGGAAAACTGCCAAATAACCGTAACGGATACCAACGGACAGATTGTATTTACCGAAACAACAACCCTCTTTCCCGAACAGCCGTATATATTTTCAATAACTATGACAGGAGAAGGTACGTACAGGCTAGAAATAACACAGAGGGAGAGTTGCTATTATGGGTATTTTACAAGCAAATAAATGCATCTAAAAAAGATATAAGAACCGGTTTTTATTATTTACTTATCATCCAATTAAAATTAAACCCATGAAAAAGAAATGATCGCATGAAAAAAATAAAATTCATTATTTGTTATTGAATAATCACTTGAAGCCATTACAATAATTATTTTCAAATAAAATATTATAAAAAATGAATAGAATTTATTTACTTGTTGCATTATTAAGTTTTGCATCTTTTTGTATGATTTCATGTTCTAATGAAGAAAACTCTTCTAAAGAAGTTCAAGAAAACGACTATGGCAAATTACTCATTTCAAATGAAAAATTTGCTTGTTATGAACTTCCTGCAACAAAAGGTGAAGCATCTAAAGAACTAATCAAAGTTCATGAACTATCTGCTGTTAAAATTTACTTTTCAAAAAACACTGATGGAAACAATAAAGAGTATGCGTATAAATCAGAGGTTTATGAAAATGATAAATTCTTATTTATCATGTATACGAATATTGAAGAAACAGATTCAGGATACATCTTTAAATATAATCAACCTGAAATAAATGAAGGTGTATCTTTTCTGCCCAAATATATAACAAAAGATTTAGGACAAGACACGATAGATTGCATGAGTGATCTATATACCAATAGGGGTTGGCTTAGTGTTTGGTACACCATACAAAGTGCCTTTATCCCAGAAACTGTAGCAGTTGTAGCTGTAGTATGTGCAATACACAACGTGTAATGATATAACATATGAATATATCTTACAAATCACAATAGTATGATACGGATTTTATATTATATTTTTCTGTTACTGGGCATTGCCTTTTTACTTTATTGGGGTTATTACAAGAAAGAAGGAATTCAGGCACTGCTTGTGTTTTTCCTACTTTACCGCCCTGCCATCGATTACGTGTTTATCCGGCAAATGAAATTGTATGGAGGAAAACGGTTATGGCTGAAATACCCTTTTTGGGGCTTCTCAAACCGATTGCTTTGGGGCTAACAGGAGCTCAACCAACACAGAAAGAAGTGCTCAATACTACTGTATTAAATGAGGAATGGGACAAAACAAGCTTCACCACAGATTTGTCGGATTCACATAGATATGAAACAACATCATCTGTTGATCCGTGTAACCTTGTGGTGAATTCTTATTTTAAGTTCTCTCTTACCTGCTGAACCGCCAGCCCAAGCCCAGCATCAGGTTGTTGGGATCCTTGAAGTCGTGCAGCTGATAGCCTACATGGAGGAAGAGACGGGGCGTAACAAAAGTTTTCAGTGCCAATATCTGATAGAAACCACGGGTATCCTCGCCACGCTGGATGAGGTTGCGGCCGATACCGATATTCACCGAGAAGATGGGCATGGTCAGCTCGGCACGGAGCGACAGGCCGACAGCAAACTGCTCGCGGAAAGGCGGACGATAGAATTTCAAGTCGCCTCCGCTGGTTCCCTCCACATGATGTTCCTTCAGATTGGCACTCTCGTCGTATTGCGCGTCGAGCGACGCACCGGCACGGAAATACTTGTTGACCCGATACATGGGATTGAAGTTCAGACCGGCTACGGCAAACGACCCGGGAATCAGCTCGGCACCGTTGTCCAGAAAAAGTCCCCTACGGCGGGTAGAACCATAGAGCACCACGTCATAGCTGATGCGGCCGGCCACAGACGAAGCCTCTTCTTCTTCCCTTCCGGCAGAAGCCGACGTATGCTCGGCCGTACTGCCTCCAAAAGTACGCACCACTCCGATGCGTGCCCCCACCGTATTGACACCCGAATTGGGATAATTCGTATTTCCGTTGGAGTAATGGGTCAGATCGATACCTGCCGTCAAGTTCCACTGTGGAGCTATCTGCCAGTTCAGGAAGAAGCCGGCGTTGATGTAGGCATTGATGCGCGAACCTACCACGTCGTTATAGGAATTGGTTTCCGGATTATACCGCTTCCAGCCGAACGAGGCTCCGAAGTTCCACTCATAATCCAGTGTCAGCTTCGGAGCCAGCTGTGCGATGCGCGAACCCTGAAAAACATAGACCGCAACGGGCGTCCCGACTTCCGACGAATTGAAGAATGTGTTGTAGGCCACACCGATGCCCTGATAGGCATACGGATAAAGCCGTCCCAGACGGGAAGCGGGCGAGAAGCGGAAGGCATATTTCAAATGAGCCGAAAGGGCCGTGTTGATGGGTTCGCCCGCCGCATTGTTACCCGTGAAGAAACTGCGGGTGGGAAAGACATAGCTGGGACGCAAGTCAAAACCGATGCTATGCGATGGACGGTGGCGGAGTGTGTCCGACGGTTGCTGCAAAGACTGGGCCCGAACGATGCCGCCGACGAGCGGCAGGCAGAGGGCTATCAGGAGAGTAAGAACGGTCTTCTTCATGTTCATGGAAAAGGAGCAATAGATTATTGGTGGATGTTTACATCGCGTACGGTAGTTGTCAGTGAGTAGCTTTGCGGAGTGTAAAGGTCGGCACGGCCTTCCAGCACACGGTTGCGACCTGTCTGCGGGCAACTGGCATAAATCTTATAGGGAACGCCGGTAAAGCGGAACCAACACTTCACGGCACACTCTACCGCCTTGCCGGGCGGTACGACAACGGTGTCTGTCACGGCCAGCAACTCGTCAGCCAAGGGGAATTCATGCCTTTCGCCCGAGAGCGAGAGCTCGTCACCCAGCAAGGCAGGACTATTGTACTTACCCAGCCGGGGCACAGGAACGACAGGCATTTCAGAACCGAACATCTGGAACAGTGACGGATCGATGCCGGGGCTCCACTGATCGCCGCCTGCGAAGGTGAAACTTCGCTGGAAGAGCTCGTAGGGATGAAGCAAATAGTTCCAAGAATCATCCGTAAGATTGGTGGGAGAAACTTTAACTTGTCGCGTTCTTGCACTATCTTGCTCCAAGTACCAGGAATCCAGCGAATAGACGATACTGTCCAGCCGGTAGCGGGGTGAGGGTTCGAGGAGCAGCTCCACTTCGCGGTATTCGTACTCATTGCCCACACCGAGGGAGAGCCGGCACGACTCCAGCCCGATGTTTTCGGCGTCCGAGATTCGCAGTTCCTTTCCTCCTGTACGCTCCAGCGTGAGCGAAAACTGCGGATAGCTGACCACGTATTTCGCCAGCCCGAGGTCACTGAAGTGGAAGGGAACGTCGAAGTAGAGCTGGGTGCCGTCGAGGGCATAGATATCTCCCTGGATTTCTTCATACAGATCTTTCTTTTCCAGAAAGAGGCCGCGTACGTACCAGTTGTCGCTGCCGAAGCGGAGAGTGGAGGCCGAGCCATCGGCGGGCACTTGCATGTTGTCTGTCGCGGGGGCGCACGAGTCGATGAAGACATCGGAGTTGCAGCCGCACAGCACGGCCATCAGAAAGAATATGGATAAAAGAGGAAAAGCTCTCTTCATGGCGTTCATAGTTTTAATTGGGTTACAAAGGAATGAAATATTATTCAGAAATCCAATAACCCAATCAAACTATCAACATATGTTCACTCTTCGTACATCCGATCGATAACCTCCTTATAGTTCTGGGCAACGACTGCCCGCTTCAGTTTCAGTGTATTGGTCAGCTCGCCACGCTCCATACTGAAAGGTTCGGGCAGCAACGTGAAGCGCTTGATCTGCTCGTAATGGGCAAACGACTGTTGCAGGGTATCAATGCGGTCGCGGTAGAACGACACGATGGCAGGATGCTGCAGCAGCTCGGCACGGTCCTTGCAGACAATACCTTGTTCGCGGGCATACTTTTCCACCAAGTCATAAGCCGGTACAATGAGCGCCGAAACAAACTTCCGCTGGTCGGCAATGACAGCTATCTGGTCGATGTAGCGGTCTACAATCATACGCGTCTCCAAAGCCTGCGGAGAGATGTATTTCCCGTTCGAGGTCTTGAACAGGTCCTTGATACGTTCGGTCAGATACAAGGTACGTCCCTCCAGCCGTCCGGCATCACCCGTATGGAACCATCCGTCCTTGTCTATGGCAGCAGCCGTCGATACCGGTTTCTTGTAGTAACCCTTGGTAATGGTCTTGCCACGGAGCAGTATTTCGTTATTTTCACCGATCTTCACCTCCAGGTCGGGCATCACTTCGCCCACCGAGCCGATGACATAATTCACAGACGGGAAGCAGGAAACCGTAGCGGTAGACTCTGTCAGTCCGTAACCCACTACCATGTTGATGCCCACCGAGTGGACAAACTCACACACTTCATCCGACACAGCTGCTCCGGCTGTAGGAAAGAACGTGCCATTCTCAATACCGATGGTCTTCTTCAGCAAGGCATAGACCGTCTTTTCGTAGAATTTATACTTGAGATGCAACATCAAGGGAGGATTTTTTCCTTGACGCACGTATTGCAGGTTGTGTTCCCGGCCCACCTTGATGGCATCGAGAATCATGGCTTTCTGCATCCCCGACTCCTGGGCAATGCGCTCCTGCACGCCCTGATAGACTTTCTCCCAAAAACGAGGAACACTGCACATCATCGTCGGACGCACCTCCTTAATGGCCATCTGTACATCCTGCGGATGCAAGTTGATGCAAATCTGCACACCACGCTGAATGCAAACATACGTCCAGCCCCGTTCAAACACATGCGTCAGCGGCAGGAAACACAATGACACGTCACGGTCTGAAATAAAGGGCAACCGAATCTGATGGGTACGGAAAGCCTCCAGATAATTGGAATGATGGAGCATTACTCCCTTGGGTTCACCCGTCGTACCGGATGTATAAAGGATGTTGGCCAAATCGTCAGGGGATGCCTGTGCCGTACGGGCCTCCACCACTTCGTTGAAGGGCAAACCCTCGCCCAGCTTCATGAACTCATCGAAATAGACGGACGTCATGTCACGGGGATCGCGCACCACGCTGCGGTCGAAAATAATCAGCTGCTGCAACGACTGGCAAAGCCCGAACACTCGGAAAGCCGCATCGTACTGAAACTGTTCTCCCACAAACAGGAAACGAATCTGGGCATCATTGATAATATATTGGGCCTGGGCAGGCGAACTGGTGGCATACAGGGGAATTGTGACCGCCCGATTGGCAAACGCCGCAAAATCGACAAACAGGCATTCCGGCTTGTTCTGTGAGAAGATTCCTACGTTTTCCTGCTCCGCAATGCCCAACGCCACCATCGCATTGGCAGCCTGACGCACGTCCTGCGAAAACCGGTTCCACGTAATCGGAATCCATTGTTGCGTTCCATAGTCCCTGTATTTCAGGGCCACTTTCTCTCCATACTTCTCTGCCTGGCGGTGAACCAATACAGATAAATGATGATAAACCATGATTGTGCGATTTGGTTAATATGTTGCAAAGTTATTAGTTTTATTTGAAACTAATTCATAAAAAGCAAATAATTGTAACATTTTCTTCGTATTGTTCCGTAAAAATGCCCCACTAAGAAATAACAAGGGAATCGGAAGAATGTTCCGAATTTATCCGTATGTTTGCAACCGGAAACAGACTAAAAACAAAATGAAAGACATGAAATACGATATTCCCACTCTGACCACTGAAGCTGTCGGCCTGCTCAAGTCGCTGATCAGCATCCCCTCCGTCAGCCGCGACGAGGAAAAGGCAGCCGACTGCCTGCAACAATACATCGAACTGCAAGGCATGCAGACCGGCCGTAAAGGCAACAATGTATGGTGTCTCGCTCCCGGATTCGACCTGAAGCGTCCCACCCTGCTGCTCAATTCGCACATCGATACCGTAAAGCCCGTACAAGGTTGGCGCAAGGATCCCTATACGCCCCAGCTCGAACCGAACGGCAAGCTTTACGGGCTGGGCAGCAACGACGCAGGTGCCAGCGTGGTAAGCCTGCTGCAGGCCTTCCTCACGCTGTGCCGCACCGCCCAACATTACAACCTCCTCTACCTGGCCTCGTGCGAAGAAGAAGTATCGGGAAAGGAAGGTATCGAAAGCGTCCTGCCCCAACTGCCACCCATCGCCTTCGCCCTTGTGGGCGAACCGACGGAGATGCAGCCCGCCATCGCCGAAAAGGGACTGATGGTACTGGACGTTACCGCGACTGGGCGATCGGGCCATGCCGCCCGCAACGAGGGCGACAATGCCATCTACAAAGTGTTGGACGACATCGCCTGGTTTCGCGACTATCAATTCCCAAAGGTATCTCCTTTGCTGGGTCCCGTGAAGATGAGCGTGACGATGATCAATGCCGGCACGCAACACAACGTCATCCCCGACCGCTGCACATTCGTGGTCGATATCCGCAGCAACGAGTGCTATACCAATGAAGAACTGTTTGAAGAAATCAAGAAAAACATCCACTGCCAGCCGCAGGCCCGTTCGTTCCGCCTGAGCTCGTCGCACGTATCTCCCGAGCATCCGTTGGTACAGCGTGCCGTTGCCATGGGCCGCACACCCTTCGGCTCACCCACCCTATCCGACCAGGCCCTGATGCCCTTCCCCTCCATGAAGATGGGGCCCGGCAAGAGTGCCCGCTCGCACACGGCAGACGAATTCATCTTTGTCAAGGAAATTGAGGAGGCCATAGGACTGTATCTGGAATTGCTGGACGGAGCAGAGCTGTAACGTCACCGGTTGAGCCACGGTTCAGGGTTGAGCTTCTCCTTTTCCCTGCGCAGCTGGAAGTGAAGCACCGTGCGCCCGCCGTCTGCCCCGTCGGAGAAGATAGATCCCAGCGTCTGCCCTGTCTTTACGACATCATCAGCCTTGACCGAAGCCGAAGACAGGTTGCAATAAACGGAGATATAGGCACCGTGACGTACCAGGATATTGAACAGGCCGTTCAGCTGGAACACGGCAGCCACCTTACCATTGAAGACAGCCCGGGCCTGCGCACCCGGCTTGGCCTGTATGTCGATACCTTTGTTGTCGAGCTTCACACCCCGCAGTCCGGGAACGGTATATTCGCCGTAATGACTGGTAATGATATAAGGACCGGTAACCGGTACAGGAAGTTTTCCCCGGTTATTGGCAAAAGTACCGGACAGCTGTCGGTCGGCCTTGTTCATCGTATACGTTTCCAACGGTGCAGCCTTCGGACGGTCCGATGACGCTGTTTCGCTCTTGCCTCCGGCCTTCTTGCGGGCTGCCGCCTCCCGCCGGGCTTCCTCTTCGGCCCGTTTGCGAGCCTTCTCTATCTCTTCAGCAATCAGGCGGTCGATACGGGCATTCAGTTGATTAGCCTCTTTCCGTTTCTTGCTGATCTCACTCTGCAGGCTACGCTGTTTCTTGCGCAAGTTGTTCACCAAAGCCTTCTGTTCCTTTTCCTGCTGTTCCAGACGGGTCTTTTCATCTTCTCGTTCCTTCAACAAATCTTCCTTGGCCTTGCGTGCCTGTGTCAGCTCAGCCCGCTTGTTACTGATCTGTTTCTGTTTCTTCAGGATTTCCTCCCCCTGCATACGCTGGTAGGAAGCATATTCACGCACGTAGCGCAGACGCCGATAGGTCTGTTCCAGAGTAGAAGCTGAAAAAATGAACAACAACTTGTCCTGAATCGTGTGGTTGCGGTAAAGGTAATTGACCGAAGCGGCATATTTTCCCTTCTTGTCCTTCAGTTCCTGTTGCAATCGATTGAGCTGGCGCTGCAGGGAAGTCAGTTCCTGGTCAATAAGCTCCACATCGTGATTGATGGACAGAATATAGCGTTTACGCTCTTCAATCTGCCCCGTCAAGGCCGCCAGGCCTTTCAACTGGCAGCCGACATTCTTTTGCGTAGACTTTAGCAAGCTTTCCGACTCAGCAATTTGCTTCTGCAGGGCACCACGTCTGCTTTCCAGCTCCTTTATCAGCTTGTTAGACTGGGCCATCAACGGCAACAGCAGACAGAGGCAACCCGCCAACACACACAAGAACCGCTTCATAGGCTCATCAGCAATTCAAGGATTTCGTACAATTCTACCCGCTGGTAGCGTGAAGAAAGCTGCGTCGGCGTCAAGTTGAAGGGCTTTGTCGAAAAGTCCATAAGTTCAATCTTCCCCTTTCCCAGCGAAGGAATGCCCAATTCGCTACCGATCAACACTTTTTTTCCACCCGGACGCGAAGCAGCATACAATAACTTTTCCAAGTGCTGGAAAGTAGCCTTCTTGGGAAGTATACCTTTCAGCTCCTGACGGGAAGCCTGTACATAACGCTTGCCCATGCGATCCACCAGAATCACTTCCTCAGGAGTAATATCAATACGAGCTACCTCCGAACGCAAAATAGGCATAAGCAACGACAGCTGCATACGTTCACCCGCCTTCAGCTTCATCGTGCCGTTGACCGTCAGTACGGCATCCTTGGAAGGTACCGTCAAAACGACCTTGGACGAAAGGAAACCGGTTTCTCCCTTGGTTCCCTCTGCCTGACGGGAGGTCTTACAACCTGCCAGACCTATTAACAAAGCCATGAGCCACATCAAGCGGACCAACGGCCGACAACGGAATATCTTTATAAATTTCATCATCATTCAGTCTTTTGTTCCGGTTCACGGATGTATTTCCGCAACTTTATCTTCTGTTTCAAGGTTTTCGAATCACTGCCCATGTCGAGCGCCTGCTGCCAGTACTTCACGGCATCCTCCTCTTCACCCGCCATGTAATAGATGTCGCCGCAATGCTCCACCACCTCGGCACTTTTCTCTCCGTCACTCTTCATGGCCTGGTCGATATACAGACGGGCTTGGGCATAATTGCCTTTCTCGAACAGGATCCAAGCATAGGTATCCAAATAGGTGGCATTCTGCGGTTCGGCTTTTACCGTCTTGTAACTCATTTCCTCAGCCTTATCCAAGTTTTTGCGTTCCAAGGAAAGGTAGTAAGCATAGTTGTTCAGCGCACCAATGTTGTTCGGATTATAGACCAAAGCCGAATCATAGGCAGCATAGGCCTCCTCGTCCCGCTTCTTCATGTGCCAAGCGTCACCGATGATAGCATAAAAGTCAGACACTACCTCCTTAGGACTGTTCTTGGTGACATGCGTCAATGCCTTGCGGGATATTTCGAGTACATCGTCTGTACGTTCAGCCTGATTATAGGCAATGGCCAGATAGAAATAGAACTCCAGCATGTCCGGATTGGACTCTACGCCCGCCTCGCACAGACGGATGATTTCCTTGTAATCTTCTCCCCGCACCGCTTCACCCAACAGTGTCATGCGGGCAGCCGTATTGGTCGGATCGATGTCAAGTACCTTGTTGAGCACCGGCACCGACTGCTTGTTCATCCCCTTGGAGAGGAGATATTGGGCATAAAGCATCGGCATGTTGGCATCATCGGTATCCTGCTCCATAATGCGGTCGAACAAAGTAATGATACGTGTGCTGTCTTTACCAGCCTGTTCGTTCTGCACAATCAACCTGCGCATTACGTTCAGTTTGGTCATCGGTTCCACTTTCTTGTTCAGCAGAATGGTGTCCAGCTGTTGGTCGTAGAGTTCCTTCTGCCCAGTCTCCTCGTAATAGGAAGCCATGGAATAGAGTGCCATCGCATTATCAGGTTCCTCGGCCAACACCTTCTGATAGAGTGCATGGGCCTCCTCTGTCTTACCATTTTCCAGATAGACATCGCCCAGCACTACCTGATAACGGAGCTCGTTTGGATACTCGGCCACCAGACTTTCCATTTCTCGAAAGGCGTTCTTACGGTCTTCCTGCTGCAAGTAGATGCGGAACTTCTCCATACTGATCTGTTCGCTCTTGCCCAGCTTTTCTTCAAGCCGGTTCAGAAGTGCCAACACCCGATCGTACTTCTGCTGGCGGTTATAGATGTCCAGCAGATTGTATACAGGGTCCAGTTTGTCAGGGAAGCGTACTGCCATATCCTCCAACAAGCTGACAGCCTTATCCGTTTCTTTCTGCTGCTGATATAAGTTTACCAGCCCCTGCGCATACCAGTAATTGTCTGGAGCATAGTGCACAGCCTTTTCCAACGAAGCTACCGCCTGCTTTTCCTGCTTCAGAGCCATGTAGTACTGGGACAATTCGAACAAGGCCGAAGGAGCATTGGGACGGATGCGCAGGCAATGCTGCAGCAAGTCGAAAGCTGCATCATACTTCTGCAAGGTCTTCATCCGCACAGCTTCCAGGAAGAAATAATCGTACTTGCGCTGGAGAGCCGGCGCCAAGGTATCGGCAGGAATAGCCATTGTGGCATCTGCCGACACTCCCGCTCCATTTCCTTTACGAACTATCCCGCACGAAACCAGCAGGCACACCGAAAACAGTACTCCCAGCCATCTATTCAGTTTATGTTTCATCACTCGCTTCATTCGTTTTTCCATTCACAGACTTCATACACCGGTATGTCCGAAGCCACCGGCACCGCGCCGGGTTTCGTCCAGCACCTCCACCTCTTCCCAGGCTGCCTGTTCGTGTCGGGCAACCACCATCTGGGCAATGCGTTCGCCGTCTTCGATGACAAACGGTTCCGCAGACAAGTTAATCAGAATAATGCAGATTTCCCCGCGGTAATCGGCATCGATTGTACCTGGAGAGTTGAGTACCGTCACTCCTTTCTTCAAGGCCAAACCACTGCGGGGACGTACCTGTGCCTCGAAACCGGGAGGCAAGGCAATGTACAGTCCCGTGGGCACCAGACAGCGCTGCATGGGGGCAAGTGTCAGGGGTTCGGACAGGTTGGCGCGCAAGTCCATGCCCGCCGACAAAGGGGTGGCATAGGCTGGAAGCGGATGCTTCGAGCGGTTGATTATTTGAACTTTCAGCATATTCGGTATCGTCTAACTATTTTTATGCACTTATTTAACGGGCGAAAGTACGGATTTTGAAGCAAATAGTCATACATTTGCAGTTAAATAATAGTAACCGGATTTGTATTTTATCAAACACCAAGCCCACATATACCCATGATGAACTGGAACACCCTCCTGTCAGCCAAGCGTTTCGGACTGGAAGAATTCCATCAGGAACGCCACGAAAACCGCTCTGAATTCCAACGTGACTACGACCGCCTGGTCTTTTCGGCTCCCTTCCGCCGTCTTCAGAACAAGACACAAGTATTCCCGCTGCCTGGCAGCATATTTGTGCACAACCGACTGACGCATAGCCTGGAGGTGTCGTGCGTGGGACGATCGTTGGGCAACGACGTGGCAAAGGGCATCCTGGCCCGTCAGCCCGAGTTGCAACACAGTTTCCTGCCTGAAATCGGCGCCATTGTTTCAGCTGCCTGCCTGGCCCACGATCTGGGCAATCCACCCTTCGGCCATTCGGGCGAAAGAGCCATCTCGACCTTCTTTTCCGAAGGTAAAGGACTTGCCCTGAAGGAACAACTCAGCGAAACCCAATGGGAAGACTTCACTCACTTTGAAGGCAACGCCAATGCCTTCCGCCTGCTGACCCACCAGTTTGAAGGACGGCGGCCGGGTGGATTTGTACTGACCTACTCAACCCTGGCCAGCATCGTAAAATACCCCTTTTCATCGAGCCTGGCCGGGCGGAAATCGAAATTCGGTTTCTTTGCCAGCGAGGAAGGGAGCTTCCGCCGCATTGCCGAAGAACTGGGAATGACGAAACTGAACGAGCAACCGCTGAAGTATGCCCGCCATCCACTGGTCTACCTCGTGGAAGCAGCCGATGATATCTGCTACCAGATGATGGACATCGAAGATGCGCACAAGCTGAAGATACTGACAACCGACGAGACCAAGGGCTTGCTTCTGTCTTACTTTGACGACGCTCGCAAAGCTCATCGGGAAGAAACACTGAAAATTGTGAGCGATGTCAACGAACAGATTGCCTACCTGCGTTCCAGCGTCATCGGACTATTGATACGCGAATGCACGCAGGCCTTCCTGGATCACGAAGAGCAGATTTTGGCTGGTACGTTCGAAGGTCCGCTCATCAGACACATCAGCCCCCTGCCCGCTTCGGCCTACCGCCATTGCTCCGAAGTGTCGCAGGAGAAAATCTATCGTTCACGCGACGTGCTCGACATCGAGCTGGCCGGTTTCCGCATCATCGGTACCCTGCTGGAACTGATGATCGAAGCAGTCTGCTCACCCGAGAAGGCATACTCCAAACTGCTCATCAATCGCGTATCCAATCAGTACAAAATAAAATCGCCCGTATTCTATGAAAGAATACAGGCGGTATTGGATTATATCTCAGGCATGACTGACGTCTTTGCCCTCGACCTTTACCGGAAAATCAACGGCAACAGCCTACCAGAAATCAGCTGACGGACACCAGACCGACGAACGACCCCGTTCCTGTCTGACTTAAGCCTTCTTATTGAACACAAAGCGGCTGACGTCCTGTTCGTTCTCGACGAACGACTGGATGTGGCGGATGCGCTTCTCAGCCAGAATTTCGTCGACGGCAATCAGGATACCAGTTTCCTCCACATCACCAAATTCGTAGTTGATGGCCGTGCCAAACATGCGCATCGTGGGGCTCAGGCTCATGTAAGCATTAACCAAGGGAGGAATATTATAGCCCACCTTGCGTATCTCAGCATTCAATATCTTGTAATCGTCCTTGAATGAATCCTTGCAGAACAAAGCGGCCAACTGCTTCTCGTCGGTATCCAAGTGAAGCGGCTCTATCGGTACAACCAGCCCCTCCTTGTCGGCAAAATGCTTGTGCAGGAAATAGAGTATCATGTCACGACTCAAGCGGTGATAGCTGGGATACATGGTCACCTTGCCGAAGAAGTATTTCACATTGGGCATCACTACGGTCAAGGCACCTAGGCCATCCCACAGATTGTCCAACGCAAAGAGGCCTTTGCTGTCGGCACGGGTGGACTGATATTCCAACGTGACGAACGAACGCCCCAGTTCAATGGTTGTGGGCAGATATTCCTTAAGGAACTTCTCGGAGAAGTGGAACATGTGCGAAGTGGCCAAAATGGGAGCTCCCTTCTCGTCGAACCGCACGTCTGTGCCCAATATATACCGATATCCCCCCAGTATTTCCTCCGCTTCCGGATTCCACACAATCAGTTGCTTGTAGGGGTTCTCCATCGTGTCATACTCATCAATGTCCATTGACATGCCCGTTCCGCCACCGGCTGCCCTGAAGGCTATCTCGCGCAAACGGCCGATTTCCCTCATCGTATTCGGTGCATCCTGTGCGGTGACAATGTAAATCTGGTTGTGGCTGCGGTTGGTCATGCGCAGACGCTTGTCTTCCGTCAGCTCCGCCTTCAGCAACGCCTTGTCTACCGGTGCAATAATCTCTTCCATACTCATACCTATTTTTCTATAAACTCAATGTCCTTACAACTTATATACGATATCCTTGACGTATTGTGCCCACTGTACGGGCGTCTTCGACTTGTCGAACGTCTGCCACGGAATGGGTTTTCCGATGGTGACGGTAAAAGTCTTGTGACGGTTCTTCAGCATCTCGTCCGCCAGATACAGCATGGCGATGTTGAACTTGATGCCTAAAAATTTACACAGATTGGCCAGGTTATAAAAGAAATTGGAATTACGTCCCTCGAAATGGATGGGGACCACATCGCGTTGATGCTCCACACTCTTTACGATGAACGCCTTCTTCCAATCCAGATCGGCAATCACCCCACCCTTCTGACGGCGCGAGCAAAGGCCGGCCGGAAACATGATGAGCTGGTTGTCCGACGCGAAGCCGGCTTCCACCAGCTTCGGGAAGTCCTTGGCCTGACGGCCGGTCTTGTTGATGGGGATACACAGGGGAGCCAACCCGTGCAGGTTCATCAGCAGGTCGTTCACCAGGTATTTCACCTTACCGTCATAGTGCTTGCCGAGCACGTAGCCTAAAGCGATACCGTCCTGCCCCCCCAACGGATGGTTGGAGACAAACGTACACAACTTGCCTTCCGGCAGATTTTCCCTGCCCTTCACCTCAATCTTGGCATCCAAAAAGTCCAGGCATGCCTCCAGAAAGTCAACGCCGACCTTGTCCTTCGATTCACGCAGAAAGACGTTCAGTTCGTCCTGATGCACAATGTGCTTCAGATACGAAACGACGAAACGGGGCACGTACTTCGACTGCTTCGGAGCCTTTTCCCGAAGAATGCGGTCAATGTCGATCAAAAACAAAGAGTCATCTGCCATTCTTTATCCAGATAAAATACCGCGCAAAATTAACGCTTCTTTTTAATTATCTGCAAGACTTTGACAGAAAATACGCCCGTAAACTGACAAAAAACACCCGTAAACTATCAACAAACAGATTTTCCCCCTATTATTATCTGTTTTCCGGTGGCCCGACCGGCAGATTGTCCGTATCATTGCAACGTCGAAACGAAATACGACAACTAACCCCTTTAACACGCATGTATAATATGAACAGTGCAACATTTACAAAAGCTTTGGTGGGAATGCAGGACGACTTGCTTCGTTTTGCCTACAAGCTCACCGCCGACCGCGAAGACGCAAACGACCTTCTTCAGGAAACTTCTTTGAAAGCCCTCGACAACGAAGACAAATATACCCCCGAAACCAACTTCAAAGGATGGGTCTACACCATCATGCGCAACATCTTCATCAACAACTACCGCAAGATGATGCGCGACCAGACCTTCGTTGACCAGACGGACAACCAGTACCACCTGAATACGCCGAGCGAAAGCTACGCCGACAGTACCGAAACGGCCTACGACCTGAAAGAGATGCACCGCATCGTCAACGCGCTGCCCAAGGAGTACCGCGTGCCGTTCTCCATGCATGTCGCAGGCTTCAAATACCGCGAGATTGCCGAAAAGCTGGGACTTCCCCTGGGTACCGTGAAGAGCCGCATCTTCTTCACGCGCCAGAAGCTGCAACGCGAACTGAAAGATTTCGTATAATCCTCCCTAACCCGTAAGGTGCAAGCGTCTTTTCACCAGAAAAGACAGCGTATATTTTTAGTTGTGCAAGTGAAAGGACAGGCTCCACCCGAAGCCTGTCCTTTCTGTTTTATCAAGCCGACGCCAGAGCCCTCCGCCGACAGGCCCCATATCAACGAAAACAATCATTTTCTGCCGAAAAAAGATAGAATGTTCTGCAATAAAAGAAGCAATGTTTTCCTGCAAAGAAAGCAATGTTTTGCGTCAAAAGAAGCAATGTTTTCCACCGTTCCCGACACGGAAGCCCATCATTTCTCAGAAAGCGCCGTTTTCACTTAAAGTATCATTCGCACAAGCCCGCAGAACCCTCTGCAAACAAAGGAATTAAGGATGTTGAAAACTTGTTCATTGATTTTAGCGAAAACCTTGTCCATAATTGTGGAGAAATGCGTACTTTTACAGCCGTTTTATATTACTAAGGTGCAAATGGCAGAAAAAGAAACGACATACCACATCCCCGTGCTGCTGAAACCCAGTGTAGACGGCATGAACATCCGCCCGGACGGAACGTACGTCGACGTGACCTTCGGCGGCGGAGGACATTCGCGTGAAATCCTGTCCCGACTGGGCGACGGCGGACGACTGCTGAGCTTCGACCAGGACGAGGACGCCGAACGCAACATCGTGGACGACCCGCACTTCACCTTCGTGCGGAGCAACTTCCGCTACCTGCACAATTTCCTGCGCTACTACGGCGTGGAGCAGGTGGATGCCGTCCTGGCCGACCTGGGCGTGTCGTCCCACCACTTCGACGACAGCGAACGGGGCTTCTCCTTCCGCTTCGACGGCCGGCTGGACATGCGCATGAACAAGCGCGCAGGCCTCACCGCGGCCGACGTGGTAAACACCTACGACGAAGAACGCCTGGCCGACGTGTTCTACCTCTACGGCGAACTGAAGAACAGTCGCAAGCTGGCCGCCCTGCTGGTCAAGGCGCGCAACACGCAGAAGATTGACACCATCGGCGACTTCCTCGAACTTGTGAAGCCCCTCTTCGGCCGCGAGCGCGAGAAGAAGGAACTGGCCAAGGTCTTCCAGGCCCTGCGCATCGAGGTGAACCAGGAGATGGAAGCCCTGAAGGAGATGCTCTATGCCGCCACCGAAGCCCTGCGCCCGGGCGGACGACTGGTCGTAATCACCTACCACTCGCTGGAAGACCGCATGGTGAAGAACATCATGAAGACGGGCAACGTGGAAGGCAAGGCGGAGAAGGATTTCTACGGCAACGTACAGACACCCTTCCGCCTCGTGAACAACAAAGTGATTGTGCCCGACGAAGAAGAGGTGGCCCGCAACCCCCGCTCGCGGAGCGCCAAACTGAGAATAGCAGAAAAACGATGAGATAAAGGAGACATGGCAATGGAAAGCAGACAAGAAAACATCGCGCAACTGGAAAAGAAAAGCAAGCACGCATCCTGGAGGAGCATCGTGGGAGGAGACATCCTGGCCACCGACTTCTTCCGCCGGCAGACCAAACTGCTGGTGCTGGTCATGGTGCTCATCATCTTCTACATCCACAACCGCTACGCCTGCCAGCAGCAGATGATAGAGATTGACCGGCTGAAGAAGGAACTGACCGACATCAAGTACGACGCGCTGACCCGCAGCTCCGAACTGATGGAGCGCAGCCGCCAGTCGCGCATCGAGGAGTATATCTCCACCCGCGAGAGTGATCTGCAGACGGCAACCACCCC
The DNA here is from genome assembly GCA_958402075.1 of Mediterranea massiliensis. Taxonomy (GTDB): domain Bacteria; phylum Bacteroidota; class Bacteroidia; order Bacteroidales; family Bacteroidaceae; genus Bacteroides; species Bacteroides massiliensis_D. The sequence goes on from CATXSD010000036.1 coordinate 22,925, forward strand.
TCCCTATCTGATCAAGTAAAACCACAAACGGAACAAACAACCATGGCTGTAAACAAAAAGAACATAATGACCCGCTACTTCTTCGTCGTGCTGCTGATGTCGCTGATGGGGATAGCGGTGGTAGTCAAGGCCGGCTTCATCATGTTTGCCGAGCAAGGCTACTGGAAAGACGTGGCCGACCGCTTCGTACGCGAAGGGGTGCCCGTCAAGCCCAACCGCGGCAACATCCTCTCGGCCGACGGCAAGCTGATGGCCAGTTCCCTGCCCGAATACCGCATCTACATGGACTTCAAGGCCGGCGGACACCAGAAGGACACCATGCTGATGAACCACCTGACAGAAATCTGCGAAGGCCTGCACAAAATCTTCCCCGACCGGAGCGCCGCCCAGTTCAAGGCCCATCTGCTGAAGGGCCGCAAGAAGGGAAGCCGCAACTACCTGATCTACCCCAAACGAATCTCATACATCCAGTACAAGGAAGCAAAACGCCTGCCAGTGTTCAACCTGAACAAGTACAGAGGAGGCTTCCACGAACTGGCCTACAACCAGCGCAAGAAGCCGTTCGGCTCACTGGCCGCACGTACGCTGGGCGACCTCTATGCCGACACGGCCCAAGGAGCCAAGAACGGCATCGAACTGGCTTTCGACTCCCTGCTGAAGGGACGCGACGGCATCACCCACCGCCAGAAGGTGATGAACAAATACCTGAACATCGTGGACCGTCCGCCTGTGGACGGATGCGACATCATCACCACCATCGACGTGGACATGCAGGACATCTGCGAAAAGGCATTGGTAGACAAGCTGAAGGAGCTGGAAGCCGTATCGGGCGTAGCCATCCTGATGGACGTACCTACAGGCGACGTCAAGGCCATCGTCAACATGACCCGCGGACAGGACGGCAACTATTACGAGATGCGCAACC
>CATXSD010000037.1 GCA_958402075.1 Mediterranea massiliensis
CACCACCCATGAAGCTGACCTGCCTGAACGCGCGGGAATCCGTCTTCGACTACGTGCAGCGGCAGGACCTGCTGCTGCACTACCCCTACCACTCGTTCGAACACTTCATCCACTTCCTCTATGAAGCCGTACACGAACCCTCGGTGAGGGAAATCATGGTGACCCAGTATCGCGTGGCCGAGAACTCGGAGGTGATCAACGCCCTGGTAGCCGCCGCACAGAACGGCAAGAAAGTGACCGTGTTCGTGGAGCTGAAGGCCCGGTTCGACGAGGAGAACAACCTGGCCACAGCCGCCATGATGCAGAAAGCCGGTATCCGCATCATCTACAGCCTGCCCAAGCTGAAGGTACACGCCAAGGTGGCGCTCGTGCTGCGCAAGGACCGCGAAGGCCACAAGCTGCCCGGCTACGCCTACATCAGTACCGGCAACTTCAACGAAAAGACAGCCACCCTCTATGCCGACTGCGGCCTGTTTACCTGCAACCCGATCATCGTCAACGACCTGCACACTCTCTTCCGCACGCTGAAAGGCAAGGTGACCGCCCCCGTGTTCCACCGCCTGCTGGTGGCCCGCTTCAACCTGATACCCGAACTGAACAAGCTGATAGACCACGAAACAGCGCTGGCCAAAGCCGGCAAAGGCGGCCGCATCATCCTGAAAATGAACGCCCTGCAGGATCCCGTCATGATCAGCCGGCTCTACGAGGCTTCGGAAGCGGGAGTGGAAATTGACCTCATCGTCCGTGGCATCTGCTGCCTCATCCCCAACCAGCCCTACAGCCGCCACATCCGCATCACCCGCATCGTGGACACCTTCCTGGAGCATGCCCGCGTGTGGTACTTCGGCAACGGGGGCAAGCCGCGCCTCTTCCTGGGTTCGCCCGACTGGATGCGGCGCAACCTCTACCGGCGCATCGAGGCCGTAGTGCCCGTGCTCGACGAACGCCTCAAGCAGGAACTGACGGACATGCTCCACATCCAGCTGGCCGACCGGCGCAAGGCATGTTTCGTAGACGAGCACCTGCGCAACTGCTGGAAGTCGCCCCACCCGCAACGCGAACAGGTAAGGGCACAATACACGTTCTACGAATATCTGAAAGAACGATTGTAACACGATTGTAACATGTATGACAATCACCTGTAACACAAACATCCGTTCTTTGCAAACGGAAATAAAATACACAATTACATCAATATGGAAACAATCTATTTGGGAATCGTTCTCTTCCTGTTCGTCCTCGCCATATTCGACCTTGTGGTGGGCGTCAGCAACGATGCCGTCAACTTCCTGAACTCCGCCATCGGAGCCAAGGCGGCATCCTTCAAGACCATCATCTTCATCGCCGGCATCGGTGTCTTTATCGGAGCAGCCTTGAGCAACGGCATGATGGACATCGCACGGCACGGCATCTACCAGCCGCAGCACTTCTACTTCGCGGAAATCATGTGCATCCTGCTGGCCGTCATGCTGACGGACGTCGTCCTGCTCGACGTGTTCAACACGATGGGCATGCCTACCTCGACCACCGTATCCATGGTGTTCGAGCTGCTGGGAGGAACCTTCGCACTGGCCCTCATCAAGGTTTACAGCAGTGAAGGCACGCTGGGACTGGGCGACCTGATCAATACCGACAAGGCCCTGTCGGTCATCATGGCCATCTTCGTATCCGTAGCCATCGCCTTCTTCTTCGGTATGCTGGTGCAATGGCTGGCACGTATCGTGTTCTCCTTCAACTATACCAAGCACATGAAGTACAGCATCGGCATCTTCGGAGGCCTCGCCGCCACCAGCATCATCTACTTCATGCTGATCAAGGGATTGAAGGACAGCTCGTTCATGACGGCTGAATACAAGCAATGGATCCATGAAAACACGCTGACCCTGGTGGCCTCCTTCTTCGTATTCTTCACCATCCTGATGCAGATACTCCACGCGTTCAAGGTGAACGTATTCAAGGTCATCGTACTGATGGGTACCTTTGCACTGGCCCTGGCCTTTGCCGGGAACGACCTGGTAAACTTCATCGGTGTCCCCCTGGCCGGATATTCGTCGTACATAGACTATACGGCCAACGGACAGGCAGCCGGAGCCGACGGCTTCCTGATGACCTCGCTGCTGGGACCGGCCAAAACGCCCTGGTACTTCCTGTTCGGTTCGGGAGCTGTCATGGTAATAGCCCTGGCCACCTCGAAAAAGGCGCATAACGTCATCAAGACTTCGGTCGACCTCTCCCGACAGGACGAAGGGGAGGAAAACTTCGGAAGCACCCCCATCGCCCGTACGCTGGTCCGCTTCAGCCTGACAATGGCCAACGGCATCTCCAAGATTGTTCCCGAAGGCACCAAGCGCTGGATGGACAGCCGCTTCCGCAAGGATGAAGCCATTCTGGCCGACGGAGCCGCCTTCGACCTGGTACGCGCCTCCATCAACCTCGTGCTGGCCGGCCTGCTCATCGCCCTGGGTACCTCGCTGAAACTGCCGCTTTCTACTACATACGTTACGTTCATGGTGGCCATGGGTACCTCGCTGGCCGACCGTGCCTGGGGACGCGACTCCGCCGTATTCCGCATCACCGGCGTACTGAGCGTCATCGGAGGCTGGTTCATCACGGCCGGCGCCGCCTTCACCATCTGCTTCTTCGTGGCCCTCATCATCTATTACGGCGGCACGGCAGCCATCGTCCTGCTCATCGCTCTGGCCGTATTCATGCTCATCAGAAGCCAGGTGATGTACAAGAAACGCAAGGAGAAAGAGAAAGGCAACGAAACACTGAAACAGCTGCTGACCAGCACGGACAACAGCGAAGTGCTGCGACTGCTGCAAGTCCATACCCGCGAAGAGCTGGCCAAGGTACTGGCCTTCACGGAAGAGAACTTCGAACGCACGTCGACCTCCTTCCTGCACGAGAACCTGCGCGGCCTGCGCCGCTCCATGGGAGCCGTGAAGTTCGAGAAACAACTCATCAAACAGATGAAACGCACCGGTACGTTAGCCATGAGCCACCTGGACAACAACACGATATTGGAGAAGGGCTTGTACTACTACCAGGGCAATGACTTTGCCAGCGAACTGGTCTACAGCGTGGGACGCATGTGCGAGCCCTGTCTGGAGCACGTGGACAACAACTTCATGCCTCTGGACGCCATCCAGAAGGGCGAATTTGCCGACGTAACGGAAGACATCACCAACCTGCTGCAGATATGCCGCCATCGCATCGAAAGCAACGATTACAACGGCTTGGAAGAAGACATCCGCAAGGCCAACGACCTGAACGGACAACTCTCCCACCTGAAACGTCAGGAACTGCAACGCATCCAGAGCCACACAGGCAGCATCAAGGTGAGCATGGTATACCTGACCATGGTACAGGAAGCGCAGAATGTCGTGACCTACACCACCAACCTGCTGAAGGTGAGCCGCAAATTCCAGGCGGAAGAATAATCCCAATCACTCAAAGGGGAAATCCTTCCCCGCATACTGCAAAGGAGGCTGTGCTTGGCACAGCCTCCTTTGTTTTACCGTATTCCACCCCCTGACTTCACCCATGCAATGCTCCGCCTCAAGAGAAGCAATGTTCTGCTCCATAAGAAGCAATCTTTTCACCCATAAAAAGCAATGTTTTCATCCACAAGAAGCAATGCTTTGTCCACAGAGATCGGACGTCCCCAACAGGATCCGCGTCCCACCTTCCTGCCAACATCAACCCTACCACCTCACCCGACCGGCACCCTTTGCACCTCACCTACGGACATAAAAAAAGGGAATGCGCTCAAAGCGCATTCCCTTTCAAACCATATACAGAGTATCTTTAAGCTTCTTCAGCAACTACTTCGAAAGGAACTTCTACAGAAACTTCCTTGTGCAGCTTGATGAGAGCCTTGTAGTGACCTACTTCCTTTACGGCATCTTTCACAACGATAATCTTGCGGTCGATGTTGTGGCCCAGCTTAGCCAGCTCGTCGGCAATCTGGATGCTGCCTACAGAACCGAAAATAGTACCCGTAGAGCTTACCTTCGTAGCGATGGTCAAAGAAACACCCTGCAGCTTGGCAGCCAGTTCTTCGGCATCCTTTTTGATTTTCTCCAGCTTGTGAGCACGCTGCTTCAGCTCTTCAGCCAACATCTTCTTGGCAGCCGGTGAAGCGATAACGGCCTTGCCGGTAGGGATGAGGTAGTTACGACCATAACCGGACTTAACAGTCACGATGTCGTTCTTATAACCCAAGTTAATTACGTCTTCTTTCAATATAATTTCCATACTATCTTCTCCTTATTATTTCATCATGTCAGTTACATAAGGCAGCAATGCCAAGTGACGTGCTCTCTTAACGGCCTGAGCCACGCGACGCTGATACTTCAGTGAAGTACCGGTAATGCGGCGGGGAAGAATCTTACCCTGTTCGTTCAAGAACTTCTTGAGGAACTCGGGATCCTTGTAATCGATGTACTTGATACCGCTCTTTTTGAAACGGCAGTATTTCTTCTTCTTAACGTCTACTGAGGGCGGAGTTAAATATCTGATTTCTGATTGAACTTGTTGTGCCATGATTAATCCTCCTTTTTACTTGATTTAACACTTCTTCTTTTTGCAGCGTATTCAGCGGCATACTTGTCTTGCTTGAAAGTCAAGAAGCGGATGACACGCTCGTCACGACGGAAATTTACTTCCAGCTTTTCAATGACAGAGGGCTCTGCCTTGAACTCAATCAGCTGATAGAAACCTGTAGACTTCTTCTGGATCGGATAAGCCAGCTTCTTCAGTCCCCAGTTTTCCTCATTTACAATCTCAGCACCTTCAGCAGTAAGGATGCCTTTGAATTTCTCTACCGCTTCCTTCATCTGAACGTCAGACAAAACGGGAGTTAAAATGAAAACGGTTTCGTATTGATTCATAACTCGTTTAATTAAATAAATTTGTTTGATTTAAAAATTGCGGTGCAAAGGTAGGCATTTTATTTTGAACTACAAACAATTCATATTTTTTTCTTATCCAAATATAGGATTTGTCGAGGAAGAGAAGTACCTTTGCAAGGTTGTTTAAGCAATGATTTATGATAGAACAGTTCAATTTTGACATGAGGCTGATATTTGCCATCCTGAACGGGAAGGTATCAGCAGCCATCAACCGCAAGTTGTCGAGGAACTTCCGGCAGAACGGCATGGAAATCACACCGGAACAATGGACCGTCCTCATCTTTCTATGGGAGAAGGATGGAGTGACCCAGCAGGAACTGTGCAACGCCACCTTCAAGGACAAGCCCAGCATGACACGGCTGATTGACAACATGGAACGCCAGCACCTGGTGGTCCGCATATCGGACAAGAGAGACCGGCGCACGAACCTGATCCATCTGACCAAAGACGGCCGGGAGCTGGAAGAGCGTGCACGCGTCGTGGCCAACCAGACGTTGAAGGAAGCGCTGAAAGGAGTAAAAATCGAAGAGCTGACCATCGGACAGGAGCTGCTCAAGAAGATTTTCTTCAATACCAAGGACTGAAAAAAGAATCAGGGAAACGTCCATTCCCCCATTGAAAGGCATAAAAAACAAACGAAATTTGCCTCTTAATAGTTTTTTTGCACAAATAATTTCGCTTGTTAAAGAATTATGCTTTTCTTTGTGTCAGAATTGCTTTAGAATATAATAAACTATTAAAAATACACACAAATGAAAGGCTTATTAAAAAATTTGGGATTGATATTGATCTTGGTTGGAGCAATCATCTTAGTAGCATGCTCCATGACTGGCAATGTGAACAACAATGCAATCTTGGGCAGCGCTGCTGCCATCATGGTTGTGGGCCTGATTGCCTATATCGCCATCAACAAGCGAATTGCCGATTGATATCCAAGCTGAAAAACTAAAAGGACGGAAACCAGAAGCTTCCGTCCTTTTATTATATATGCCTATCGGCTTCTCCAGCCATCAGTTTTCAGGCTCAGGAGTAATCAGCTTGTAGCCCTTGCCATGGATATTGATGATTTCGATGGAGTCGTCCTCCTTCAGGTGCTTGCGCAGCTTGGTGATATACACGTCCATACTGCGGGCATTGAAATAATTGTCATCAATCCAAATGGTCTTCAGGGCGAAGTCGCGCTGCAGGATTTCATTGGCATGGGCGCACAGCAAGCCCAATAATTCCGATTCCTTGGTCGTCAGCTTCGTCTGCTTCTCGGGAGTAGACAAAATCTGCTTCTGCGTATCGAACGTAAACTTGCCAATCTTATAGATATTGCTCTCCTTGTTCTTCTTTCCACGCACACGACGCAGGATGGCCTCAATACGGAAAGTCAGCTCTTCCATGCTGAACGGTTTGGTGATGTAATCGTCGGCACCAATCTTGAAACCTTCCAGGATATCGTCCTTCAGCGTCTTAGCCGTCAGGAAAATGATAGGAATTTCGGCATTGGCGGCACGAACTTCCTGCGCCAAGGTGAATCCGTCCTTCTTCGGCATCATCACGTCGAACACACACAAATCGTATTTATTCTTCAAGAAAGCCTTGTAACCGGCTTCACCATCGGGAAACAACTCTGCTGCATAGCCCTTGGCCTGCAAATATTCTCTCAGCAGCATGCCCAGATTCTCGTCGTCCTCACACAACAAAATTCTCAGTTTCTCGTCCATAATATCAATCAGTTTTTAATTAAAGGTAATGCAATAATAAATTTAGTTCCCACATTCAGTTCGCTTTCGGCCCGTATGGTTCCCTTGTGGTCCGTAATGATTTTCTTCACATAGGCCAATCCCAAGCCAAAGCCCTTTACGTCGTGCAGATTACCCGTATGCACACGGTAGAACTTTTCAAATATCTTCTTCAGGTTTTCCTTCTTGATTCCGATGCCGTTATCCTGTATCGAAATCATCAGCTTGCCCGGTTCATTCCACGTTTTCACCAACAGATGCAAATCCACATCCGGACGCTTGTACTTCACCGCATTGTCCATCAGATTGAATATCACATTGGTGATATGCATCTCATCGGCAAATATATTCGCATCGGCAGCCTCCAACTCGGTATCAATCTTGCCGTTATAACGTTCCACCTTCAAGGCAAACGTATGGACAACTCCCTTTATCAACTCGTTCGCATCCAGTTCCTTGGGCTTCAATGTAGCCTTCTGACGGTCGAACATGGACATCTGCAGCACCTTCTCTACCTGGAACCTCAGCCGCTTCGTCTCGTCGTTGATGACTCCCGATATATGCTGGAACATGGCAGGCGACTTTCCTACTGCCGGATCGTTCAACATCTGCGCAGCCAGCGAAATGGTAGAGATAGGAGTCTTGAACTCGTGTGTCATGTTATTGATAAAGTCATTCTTCATTTCTGTCAACTTCTTCTGGCGGAACACGATGTACAGCGTAAAGACAAACGTTATCAGCAGCACAAAGGTGAAAATCATCGAAGGGATCATGAAGCTGACCGAATCGAAGATATAATCCTTCTTGCCGGGAAAATGCACTTTCACAATACTCATCCGTGCCGGAGGATCATTCAAGAACAGCGGTTGCACATACGAGCTTTCACTCCCCTCGTCGCTGTAATCCGAACAACGGTACACTTCCCGTCCCTCACTGTCTACCACCTTAAAGTGATAGTCAAAATCACCGATTCCATTGTCTATCAGCCCCGACTTGATGTATTGGTCCAGGTTCTTGAAGTTAACCCTATCCTCTATCGGCTTGTCACTGGCATGATAAAGCATATTGAACACCACATCATCCACCAACGCGCGTTGATAAAGGTATCGGTTCTTGATCATATCAGTCAACGAGCGCGACGTCTTGGGAATGGTCTTTGCACCATGCTTGCTCGAAATCATGGCCCGAGGCAATACCGACGGCTTGTTGGCAAAAGTTTTCAGTTCAAGCGAAGACTCAATCTTCCCGTCCGGCGAAGTCATCAGAATGCGGCGTGTGCTTATCACCCCGCCATTCGCTCCCTGCGACTGTTCCCAGGCTTTCTTCTCGGCCTCTGAAATGTCTTCCCGCAACCAACGGGCCACCTCAGCCGATTCGACATCCTTGGAAGCAGCCATCAAAGCCCGCTTCACCGATTCGTCAAACTGCTCATTACGCATCTTTACCATTTCCTCAATATAACTGATCTGCAAATAGAGCAGACTGAGGAACGAAAGACCCATTACAACACCTAATATCCAAATCGTAGACTTTTTCATAGCGGCAAATTTAACAGACCCTAATTAACATTCCTAACACATTAACCTGTTTTAACCGCAAGCACCAAACAAATTAACTGATAGAATATCTTTAGACTCCATTCTAAATACTAGAACAAACTTTTCGTTTTGTTGTTTGCAAAATTAATAAAAAATTAATAATTCCGTTTATAAACACATATCTTATTGACCAATATGGACGAAAAAACCGCCTTTCTCCCGTTAAAAGGAGCAGGCGGTTTTAACAATTATAAAAACAGATGAAATGAAGTCCCTTTATTCGGCTGCCTGTTTGGCCTCAAATTCCTTGATCAGTTTCTCTTGAACATCACCTGGAACAAGTTCATAGCTGGCAAACTTCATGATAAACGAAGCACGGCCACCGGTCAACGAGCTCAATGCGGTTGAATAAGAAGACATCTCCTTCAACGGAACTTTTGCAACCAGTTTTTCATATCCGGCCTCACTACTCATACCCATAATCATGGCACGACGTCCCTGCAAATCGCTCATCACATCACCCATCTTATCGGAAGGCACAAATACCTCCACATCATAGATAGGCTCCAGAATCTTCGGACCTGCATTCTTGAATGCCTCACTGAAAGCATTGCGACCAGCCAACATGAAGGAAATTTCGTTGGAGTCAACCGGATGCATCTTTCCGTCGTACACAATGACACGCACGTCGCGGGCATACGAACCAGTCAACGGTCCCTGCTCCATGCGCGACATAACACCCTTCAGAATAGCCGGCATGAAACGCGCATCAATGGCACCGCCAACCACACAATTGACAAACACCAACTTGCCACCCCACTCCAAAGATACTTCTTCAGTACCCTTGACATTCATCTTGAATTCCTGGCCATTGAACTTATAAGTATCGGGGGCAGGCATACCCTCATAATACGGCTCTACAATCAGATGGACTTCACCGAACTGACCGGCACCGCCCGACTGTTTCTTGTGACGATAATCGGCACGGGCCGCCTTCGTAATGGTCTCGCGGTAAGGAATACGGGGTTCTTCAAAGATAATAGGCAGTTTTTCATTGTTCTCCAAACGCCATTTCAACGTACGCAGATGGAATTCGCCCTGACCGTGAACAATCGTCTGACGCAACTCTTTCGACTGGTCGATCACCCACGTCGGATCTTCTTCGTGCATACGATTCAGAATAGCCATCATCTTCTCGGTATCGGCTTCATTCACCGGCCTGATGGCACGTGAATATTTCGAATTGGGATATTTGATAAAATTGAAACGGTTTTCCGCTCCCTTACCATTCAGGGTATTACCCGTATGAACATCTTTCAGTTTGACAGTACAACCGATATCACCGGCCACCATTTCTTCCACTTTAATACGGTTGGCACCCGCACAGGCAAAAATCTGGGCAATACGCTCTTTGGAGCCACGATCGGCATTGGTAAAGTCGTCACCTTCATGAACCTTGCCGCTCATCACCTTGAAATACTGTACATCACCGATATGGGGTTCCACCGCTGTCTTGAAGAAATAGAGAGATGTTGGAGCATTGGGATCGGGTTTCACGATTTCACCCCGTGTATTGTGGACAGGAGGCATTTCATCTACAAACGGAACAACATTTCCCAAGAATTCCATCAGACGACGAACACCCATATCCTTTCCGGCACAAACACAGAATACAGGGAACATGCCACGAGCGGCCAATCCCTTACGGATGCCTTCGCGCATCTCATCTTCGGTCAACGAATCCATCTCAAAAAATTTCTCCATCAAGCCTTCATCATGTTCAGCAGCAGCTTCTACCAGCACTTTATGCCAAGCTGTTGCCTTCTCCATTTCTTCGGCCGGAATATCTTCGATTGTAGGAGCTCCGCCCTCCGGTCCCCAAGAATACTTCTTCATCAGCAACACATCAATCAATGCATTAAAGTTCGGACCCGTAGAAAGCGGATATTGTACAGGAACCACTTTGGATCCATAAATGGACTTCAGTTGCTCGAGTATCATGTCGTAATCGCACTTTTCGTTATCCAACTGGTTTACCAGGAAAATGACCGGTTTGCCCAGTTTCTCGGTATAACGGAAATGATTTTGCGTACCGACCTCGGGACCATATTGGCCGTTCAACAGCAGGATGGCCGTATCTGTAACATTCAGTGCTGTCATGGCCGCACCTACGAAATCGTCGCTACCCGGACAGTCGATGATATTCAGTTTTTTACCATTCCACTCTACATGGAAAACGGTGGAAAACACAGAATACCCATATTCCTGCTCCACCGGAAAGTAATCGCTGACTGTGTTCTTGGCTGTAATTCTGCCACGACGTTTTATAATACCACTCTCATAGAGCAGCGCTTCTGTGAGAGTGGTTTTTCCCGAGCCATCATTGCCAAGAAGAGCAATGTTCTTAATTTCATTCGTCTGATATACTTTCATGATATATAAGATTTAATGTGAATACTCAGCATGCTTATGCATACCCTTATTTTTGTGAGGCGCAAATTAGAAATTTATTACAAAATAAACAACGAACCACCAAATGTTACTAAACTATGTTCTTCAACACATTAAATCAAAAAAGGAGGATGAACCACAACGGACCATCCTCCTTTCCAGTTTATTTTCTGCAACTTAATGAATCGTTCACTTCATTGAAACGCTGTGCCAAACAGGTGTCAGAATGAAAGAAAATTCATAATTGCCATAAGGAATCTGATACTGCGGCAACGGCCATGCTCCCCAGCTGTTCACGCATCCAAGTCCCATCTGCACCTTGTCGATACACAGATTGGTCAAATCAGCCTGTTCCACTTCGGGAGAATGACGCTGATCTTTCTCCCAACCGTCGTCCAGCGAATCAATGGTATAATGCAAAGCCGAAGCGGAGAAAGGTGCATCAGCCACCACCTGCAAGCCACAACCGGCTGCATTCAGCTGTTTCCACCAGCGGATATCAGTCTTGGTACCCGTTTCTTGCGGACGAATGTAGGAATAGAACTGTTCGTCAACCGTCTGGCGATAGAGACCCAAATCGGTAGAATGGTTGCGGTCAATATAGTTTTCTACCGGGCCACGGCCATAGTATTCAATCGTTTCGAACGACTTGGGCATCTGTACTTGCATACCGAAACGGAACATCGGAGCTACCTTGGCCTGAGCATCGGCTGTCATCTTCTGCGTAACCTTGACAGCACCCTTGTTATTGATAATGTAGGTCAATGACAACTTGGCCGAAACTTTCTTCATGTCATAGTCTGCATTGACTACCACCATATCGTTCTCTACATTCCACTTGAAGGAAGTCAGCTCGATGCCCGGTTCCTTCCACACGGCAAATTTGCGTTGCAGCCCGGCACCCATATCGTTGTCTGTCGGAGCACGCCAGAAATTAGGCGTCAACTGCGCGCCTTCGTTCAGCATTTCCGTACCCGCTACCTGATAGCGTGACAGATAACCTGTATGCTTGTTGAATTCCAAACAGAAATCTTCCCCATTTACAATCAAATAGTTCCAGTCATTGTCCAGAACCTCAGGTACGACAGTAGCCACATTCACCTCCTCAACATTCTTCAATTCCATGTCAGGAGCCTTATACGGATTCAAGACCAACTGATCCTTAGCCACTACAAAACCGGCAGGAAGCAAACCGTCGCGATTCTTCAGACGATAGGACACATTAAGCACCCATTCCTTGCATTGGCATACCTTGCCCAGTTCAAGCTTCACCTTGGCCGTCTGCTGAGGAGCTACGTTCAATGTCTCCACCCTGCCACTACGAACAGCCTTACCATTGGCCAGAACTTCCCATTCCATATAATAAGCCGACAGGTCACGGAAGAAGTTTTCGTTATGTACATTCACCTCACCCTGAGCCAGATTGGCCGGAGTCGTCCAGATATTCTGATAGAAATATCCAACCTCATGCATGTGGGGATTAGGATTGCGGTCGGGACTGATCAGACCATTGTCACAGAAGTTGTTGTCAGACCCATCAAAGCGGTTGAAATCACCACCGTAAGCATAAATGCTGACGCCATCCTTCCCGGTCCAACGGATGGACTGATCCACAAAGTCCCAAATAAAACCTCCCTGCAAGGCAGGATACTTACGAATCAGGTCCCAATATTCCTTGAAACCACCTTGAGAATTACCCATCGCATGTGCATATTCACACTGAATCAGCGGTTTCTTGATGTCCTTGCGCTGAGCATATTTTTCCATGTGGGCATAGTCGGCATACATCGGACAATAAACATCTGTAAATTCGTTGCCATGAGCCTGCTCATACTGCACGGGGCGGCTCGGATCTTCCGCTTTCACCCAATTGTAGGCCGCTTCAAAGTTCGGACCGAAACCGGCTTCATTGCCTAATGACCAGAAAATGATGCTGGGATGGTTAAAACCACGCTGAACATTCCGTTGGTTGCGCTCCATGTGGGCTTTCTTGTAATCTGCGCGCTTGGCCAAAGTCTCATCCCCATAGCCCATGCCGTGAGACTCGATATTCGCTTCAGCCACGACATAAATACCATACCGGTCGCACAAGTCATACCAAAGGTTGGCATCCGGATAGTGGCAGGTACGGACAGCATTGATATTGAACTGCTTCATGATCTGAATATCCTGCAACATCCGTTCGGGTGAAACGACATAACCTCCATCCGGATCCATCTCATGACGATTGGCTCCTTTGAAGAGTACAGCCTGGCCATTGACCAGAATCTGACCGTTCTTCTGTTCAATCTTGCGGAAACCAACTTTTACAGGAATAACTTCCTTGCTACCCTGCATCGAAGCACGCAACGTATACAGATAGGGAGTCTCAGCCGTCCATTTGAAGGGATTTTCCACATTCAAGACCACCGAACCGCTTCCTTTGGCCGTAGCAGACGCAACCTGCTTGCCGGCAGCATCCAACAATTCCAGGCTGACATTGCCACTGCCCTTCAGAGTCAGTTCAACGTTCAGAGAACCATTCTTGTATTCTGCATCCAAGTCGGGTGTCACACGGATATCCTCGATGCGTTTCTTGTCGCGGGCATAAAGATAGCAGTCACGTCCCACACCGCTGAAACGGAAGAAATCCTGGTCCTCCAGATAGGTACCGTCACACCAACGGAATACCTGAAAAGCAATCAAGTTCTTCTGTCCGGGTTTCAGGTAAGAAGTCAGATTGAATTCTGCTTCCAGCTTGCTGTCTTCGCTATAACCGACATATTTCCCGTTGACCCACAGATACATATTGGATGTCACCGAACCGAAATGAGCAATGATATCCTTTCCTTTCCACGAAGCGGGAATGACAAACTCACGACGATAGGAACCTACATGATTGTTCTCGACAGGCACCTGCGGAGGATTGTTCTTGAACTGGTTGCGCCATGCATAGCCTGTATTTACATAAATGGGATCACCATATCCGTTCAATTCCCAAACAGCCGGTACCTGCAAATCGTCCCAGCCACGGTCATTATAGCCGACCTTCCAGAAGTCGGTAGGACGGGAATCGGCATCCTTTACCCAGAAAAACTTCCAGGTGCCATTCATTGTCATGTAATTTGCAGACTGACTCATTTTGCCTGCCGCAGCCGCTTCTTCCGACTCATAGGCAAAATAATTGGTGTGCATCGGGGCACGGTTGACGGCATTCACTTCCGGATCCTGCCATTCCTTGAAAGACTGCGCACCTGCACTTACGGCCAAAGCGGCAAACAGTCCTGTAATAAGTTGTTTCCTCATGATATATTAAATAAATTTATGTTTGTAGCGACCTGTCCAGAAAGCACCTTTCTGTGCAAGCCGCTACAAAGATAAAAGAAATTGCTCTTACAAATAGAAGAATTATATTGCAATTATGATAGAAATTTAATGCATTTGCAACCGATATACTCCAAACGAACGTTCAGGGAGTTGCAAATCCAACGACTGGCCTTCCACTTGTACCGGACGTACACGAGGAACCAGCTTTTCCTGCTCCAACGTATTGACCGCTTTCCAATCATCGTTTTGCAGGTAAGTGCAAGTGCCCGATACAATGCGGTGTTTCTTCAGACCGTTGAAGTTGATTTTCACGTCAGCGGGTTTCGAGCCTACATTCACCAATTTCAAAATGACCTCACCCGTCGGAGCATCCAACGCAGCCGTCGCATAAAGACTGTCCTGTCCGGCCACCGGCTCACCATTCATCTGCAGGCGGAGTACATCCGTACCGGCATTCATGCCATACATCTGCTGTACATAATAATTGGGGGTACGCATCATACGCAGATTATCGAACCAGATGAGGTCGGGATTCCACTGCCAGGCATCCACATGGGCAAACAAGGGAGCATATGTAGCCAGATGCACCACATCGGCATTGCGTTCCAAGCCCGTCATGAAAGCAGCTTCAGACAAGGCCGCATACAAATTGTTGGCTTTCCCGGTCGGATAGTCATGAGCAGCGTATTCACCAGCAAAAACCTTCGGTCCCTTGCGGTCGTATGAATCATACCGCTTGGCATTCTCCAGGAACCATTCAGGCTTCATGTAATAATGCTCGTCAACCAGGTCTACTCCTACCCGCTTCATCTCGGGCCACAAATAGTCAAACTTGTCTCCCGAAGCACTGGGGCCGGACGAACCAATGACCTTGATATCCGGATATTTCTCCCGGATAGCTTTGGTGAAGACTTCCAGACGCTCTACATACACTTTGTCCCACTGTTCGTTGCCCACAGCAATCATTTTCAGATTGAACGGTGCCGGATGCCCCATCTCCGCACGAACCTTGCCCCAGGTTGAATTGACGTCTCCGTTGGCAAATTCAATCAGGTCCAAAGCATCCTGTACGTATGGATCAAGCTCGTCCAAAGGAACCACTTCGTTGCTCTCATATTGGCAGGAAAGGCCGCAGCTGACTACCGGCAGCGGTTCGGCGCCAATGTCTTCACTCAACAGGAAGTATTCATAGAAGCCCAATCCCAAACTTTGAAAATAATCGGGAAAAGCTTTATGCTTGAACGTATAGTTCCAGCGGTTTTCGTTCAGAGGACGGTTTTCCACAGGCCCTACCGAATTTTTCCACTGATAACGGGTAGCCAGGCTATTGCCCTCAATGATACAGCCACCGGGGAAACGAAGTACACCTGGATTCAAGTCATACAAAGCCTGAGCCAAGTCTGCACGAAGTCCGTTTTCACGTCCTTTCCAAGTTTTGACCGGGAAAAGAGAAATGTGGTCCATATCCACTGTACCCTTCGTTTCCAGAACAATGCGCAAACGGGCATGGGCATCGGTAAAGGGAGACTTCAGAATGACAGTCTGCTTCTGCCATTCATCACCCTTCACTTCCACCGTCTTTTTCAGCGGATTGGAACCATCCTTGCGCACCAGTTCCACAGACAATTTCATCGGAGCTGCGTCCGGAGTACGGGCATAGACCGAAAAACGATATTCCTCACCTTCCTTCAGACCGATGCCGGTAAATCCCTCATTATCGAGCCCGGCCCGAAGCAAACGTCCGTCATTCACCACACGCACATAGTGAGGATTCCGTTCAAAGCAAGGCTTCTCACTCTGCACACTCACATTTCCAAAAGGTACCCAACCTACAAATGGCTGAGGGAATTCAAAAGAACGGTTCTTCACCAATTCGGCATACAAACCACCGTCGGCACCAAAATTGATATCTTCAAAGAAGATGCCATACATGGTGGGCTGTATCTCGGCTGTCGGTTTCGAAACGTCAACAGTCATGACATGCTGTTGCGCCTGCAAGCCTATAGCCAATGACAAAGCCACAATAGTCGTTATTTTCTTCATAATAAAAATATTTAATGATTAAAGAATCCATTGTCTTCCTGTTTCTCCGCTTTTTGCGGAAGAGCCGATGACGCACCGACCTCTATGGGAAGCCAGACTTCCATATCTCCTTCGCCCCGATGGGCCCAGGCATAATAAGGTATCAACGTCAATTTGACATCCCTTACAGCCAACTTGCCGGCAGCATCATAACTGAGAGCCTGTGCATCGGTCGTTATTTCATGTATGCCATAAAGCAGGTCCGGCCGCTCTACCACTTGGAAAGAAGGATGCTGATTCAGCAAGATGTTGTGAACATTGAAATCATTGTCTGGCCATTCTGCACAATAGACCAGAGGACCTCGTTCGACGGCCACACGACCACGATCTGCTTCCACCTTTCCGTTGGCTTTGACTACGCGGGGCTTCATGTCAAAATGTACCTCAACGACATCCCCCTTTTTCCACTTGCGGTCAATCAGCAAATAGCCTTTCTGCAATTCTCCGGCGACGGGTTCCCCATTGACCTTTACCGTATATCCCAGTTCCTGACCGTCGGCATAACGATACAAATCACTGGGCAATACCGCCCCACGCACCCAGCCGGGAATACGCAAATGCACCGTAAACGGCAGATTGCCTTGAGCCACCCGAATACGGATGTCTCCATTCCAAGGATAGCCGGTCTCTTGCTCCAATACCAGCTTTTTCCTGTTCACCTTCAATTCGGCACGGTTGCTCAAAAACAGATTGACGTATACCTGGTCGTCCTTCACCGCATAAACGTAACCGGGCAACGAAGGAATGAATCGACAGATATTACTGGGGCAACAAGCACAACCAAACCACGGCTTACGACTATACCCACCTGTCGACGCCAACGGATTGGGATAGAAGAACGAACCGCCGTCGAGCGAAACGCCGGAAATCAGCCCGTTGTACAGCGTCCGTTCGAGCACATCGAAGTATTTGGCATCGCCATGCAACAGGAACAGACGGTAATTGACATACACATTGCCAATGGCGGCACAAGTTTCATTATAAGCCGAAAGGTTGGGAAGTTCGTAATTGTCACCGAAAGCCTCTCCGGCATGACGGGCTCCGATGCCGCCGGTAATATAGATTTTCTTACCGACAATATTCTCCCAAATCCGGTCCACCGCCTTGATATAAGAAGAGTCGCCCGTAATGGCTGCTACGTCGGCCATGCCGGCATACATATACGTGGCACGGACGGCATGACCTACCGCCTCATCCTGCTCCAGTACCGGTTTATGAGCCTGGCTGTAGGCATCCTTCCGGCTCGTATATCCACGGGCATCCAAAAAGAACTTGGCCTGATCCAGGTATTTCCGGTCGCCGGTCACCAGATACAGCCGCACCAGAGCCATTTCGGCAATCTGATGTCCCGGTACGAGTTTTTTCTGGTCGGGACCATTCCCAATAGCCTTGCAGACGCAATCGGCATACTTGATGGCTATATCCAGAAAATTCCGTTTTCCGGTTGCCTGATAATGGGCTACAGCCCCTTCCACCATATGTCCCAGATTATAAAATTCATGGCTGAGCTCTTCCACTTTCGACCAACGCTCGGGACCGGCCCAATCGTGTGGATGCTTCGGATTCATCGTCCGCGCCGTATACAGATAGCCGTCCGGCTCCTGAGCTGCCGCCACGATAACCAGCACACTGTCTATGTACTTTTCCAGCTGCTTGTCCGGATAGGTCTGCAACGAATAACTGGCACCTTCGATGGTCTTGTAGACATCCGTATCGTCAAACGAATATCCTTCCACCTTATACTCATCACTGGGATGGGCCGCTTTCACAAAATTCTCGTAACGGCCTGTTTCCTCGCATTTGCTGAATGCCAGCGGAATGGTCACTTCCCGACTGGCCTTGAGCCGTTGTCCCCAAAAGCTGTCTGTCACCTTGACCGAAGTGAAAGGAACCGGATCAATAGGGTAGCCCGAATGCAAATCCGTTTTCTGTGCCGCCAAACTACCTGACAACAACGCCATTGCGGTCCATACATATATTTTCTTCATATCATCGATTTTTCTTGATTAACCATTTTATTTCTTCAATGTCTGCCCGATACGGATAACCGTCAACGAATAGGCCGGCAAGGTATAGGCAAAGTCTTTGCCTTGTATGTCAAAAGATTCCGTTACGGGACGTACATGTTCATCCGCAGGACGACCTGTCAATACAGTCTTCTGCGCCCTCGGGCCATCCAGGCTGATGCCGTCCAACTTGACTTGCGAAGTTACCTCCACCGGCAACATGTTTACCAGTTTCACAATATAATTACCTGTCACAGCATCTTTCACCGCCGACACCCCGATCCGTTTCCGCACGGCATCCTGCTGATTGTCCAGCCGGATGGTGGAAGCAAAGTATTCATTTCCGGCATTCTGCCCGAACAGTTGCTGGGTGTAGTAGTCGGGGGTAAGCTTTACTTCCCCGTTATTGAAATATATCAAGTCGGGACGCCATTGGGTATGTCCTTCCTTGGCCAGCAACGGCGCGTACGATGTCATGGTCACCACGTCGGCGTTGCGTTCCACCGCTGTCAGATACAAAGCCTCGGACAAGGCTGTCTCCAAGTTGCTGGGACGACCGGGCAGATGGGCCGCATATTCGCCCAAATAGACTTTCGACTTGTGGCGGTCGTACCGGTCGTAATAATCCTGGTTATGAATGAACCAACCCGGAGCCACATAATAGTGTTCGTCCACCATCGGCACCTCCAGACGGGTGGCCAGTTTCCAGCCCTCGTCATAGTCCGTACCCTCGTAGAACGGCCCTACCGTACCGATGACCGTCACTTCGGGATATTTCTCGCGAACAGCGTTGTAAATCATTGTGAAGCGCTCTTCAAAGACTTCAGTTATCAGATCTTCGTTGCCGATGCCGATATACTTCAGATGGAACGGTTCAGGATGTCCGGCTTCGGCACGCTTCCGTCCCCACTCCGTCTTGCGGGCATCTCCGTTGGCATATTCAATCAGGTCGAGCACATCCTGCACGTAAGCGGGCATTTCGTCCATCGGAATGCCTCCCTGCTGGCCGTTGCAGCCAAGCTCATCCTTGGAGTGATGGCTGCACGTACCCGAATTCTGGCAAGGAACGCCGGCCGCCACCACGGGTACAGGTTCGGCACCGATATCCTCGCAGAACTGGAAATACTCAAAGTATCCCAATCCGCGTGTCTGATGATATCCCCACAGATTGCGCAAAGGCTTGCGGGCCTCCAACGGACCGATGGAGCCCTTCCAGTCGTAGATGTTGTCAATGCCGTCGCCATGCGCCACACAGCCACCGGGGAAACGCACAAAACGCGGATGCAGATCGGCCAACGTTTGGGCCAGGTCGGCACGAAGCCCGTTCTTACGTCCCTTGAACGTCTGCTGCGGGAAGAGTGAAACCATGTCGAAATGATAGGTTCCGGCCTCCTCGGGACGGAGAGCCAGTTTTGCGGCAACCACATCGGCCTTGGCAACCAGTACCGCTTTCTGCGTTTTCCATTTCGGGGAAGTCACCTTGACGGAAGCCGTCCCGACCGTCTTCCCGTTCTCATCCAACAGGCTGACTTCCACCTTGCCTCCCTTACTGCCCGCCGCAATCCGCGCAAAGCAGGAGAAGTCATACTTCTCCCCCTTCTTCAAGGTAATTCCGTCGAATCCGTCGTTCTGCAAAGCTGCTCCGGACTGCTTGATATCCAATACGGCATAATGCGGATTGTTTTCATGAATGGGAGCATCCGTAGCGACCGAGAGGCTTCCCTCTCCACCGGCTACGCTCCAGGCATAGTCACTGTTCCACTTCTGATGCGAACCGTCTTTTGGCGAATATTCAAAGTCGCGGTTCTGTACCAGTTCGGCATACAGGCCACCGTCGGCCGCATAGTTGATGTCCTCAAAGAAGATGCCTATCAGGTGGTCGCTGATAGCCTTCCCTTCCGAGGCATATACCTCAATGGAAGCCGTCACCGGCTTCAATCCGGCAAAGCGTACAGGATCCTGTTCGGCCCGTTCGTCATACAACTGTTGCCGATACTTCTTGTGCTCGGCATAGCGGGTCAACTGTTCCACAACCGCATAGGGCACCCGTTGCATCCAGCCTTCCGCCTGTTTACCGTCCACCGTTACCTGTACGGCCTTGGTCGGGAATGCCGAAGCCGGCTCATATTTCCGCCGGTCGGCCTCGGTAAAATAGCTCTGCGCTCCCCACCTCAGCAAGTCGGGCGAAGCGGCATGGGCCAACACCTTTCCGCTGCGGGTAGCCGTCCATACACAATGCCACGACCCGTCGGACGCATTCTGCCACAGATGGGGAGCAAACATTTTCTTTTCACGCCCCCAGGGGCCAAAATCACATTTCACGTAATCGTAGCCGTCGGCCACGGAAAGCCATTGCTCCCCGTCGGGACTCCATGCAAACCGCAATCCGCTCTGTCCGTCGGCACGGGCGTACGAGAAAAGCGATACGGAGTCGGGGACATTCGTCACCTTGTCTGTCTCCGCCTGCAAGGGGAGCACCGCTCCCGTCATCAGGCCGAAGACGAATCCTAATCTTACAAGTCTATTCATGGTATTCTTATATATAGAGTATGTTTGTGTTCGGGCGCTCAGCCGCTCACTTCACCAACACCGCGCCACCCTGGGGCTGAAGTGTCAGCTGGAATTCTCCATCGTCCTTCACCTTCTGTTCCTTCAGCTGCGGCTGCATCTTCTTGTCGTCCGTATAGGCAGAAACCGTGGTTCCTCCCAGTTCGGGGAAAGTCAATTTCAGTTTCAGCACCTCCTTCGTGGCATTGACGGCTGCCAGGTACCAGCGGTCGCCATGCCGGCGAGCCAGCACGACATACTTGCCCGGATAGCCGTCGATGAAACGGGTCTCGTCCCAAGTCGTAGGAACCTGCTTCATAAAGTCCAGACATACCTGCGGAGCGTCGGTCAAGTTATTGGGAGCCAGCGCGAAATTCTGAATCGGATTCTGGAAGAGCACAGCCGTTGCCAGCTCGAAGACATCCGACGTCACACGCTTGCTGCCGCCGTCGTTGCCGCGGTTCAGACGTTTGTTCAGGAAGGTACCTCCAAACTCCATGCATCCCACCGTGTTGCGGATGAACGGATGCAGACAGGCATTGAAGGCCTCGTTGTCACAGAAGTGCTGCTGGAAAATCAGATTTTCGGATGCCAGCACCGCTTCGCTGCCCACATAGTTGGGATACATCCGCTCCCAGCCGCGGGGCAGGGTGCAGCCGTGGAAGATGACCATCAGCCCATGGTCGTCGGCATCGCTCAGCACGTCTTCGTAGAGGCGCATCGTCTCCTGCTTGTCACCACCCCAGAAATCTACCTTGATGCCCTTCACGCCCAGCTTCTGCATCCAGCGCATCTCCTGCTTGCGGACGATGGCGTTGTCCATCTTATTGGTCGGGCTTTGGGTGATGTCGTTCCAATAGCCGCTGGAGCTGTACCACAGGAACACGTCCACCTTCTTGCTCTGTGCATAGGCGATGAGCTGCTCCATGCGTTCGTAACCGATGTTCTTGTCCCACCATGCGTCAATCAAGACATATTCGTATCCCATCTCGGCAGCCAGGTCGATGAAACGCACCTGGTCGTCGTAGTTGATGCTGTTGTCCTGCCACAGGATCCAGCTCCAGGTGCTGCGGCCGAACCGATAGTCGTGCTCCGTCTCGTAGCGCGGTGTCACCACGTCCCAAGGCACGGTAGTTTCCACAATGGGTTTCAGCGTAGCGCCCACCGTCAGCGTACGCCAGGGCGTGCTGCCCGGAAGAGAAAAGGCAGGCTCCACCGTCCCGTTGCCGTTGTTTTCCTCGGGCATGGGGAAGGCAATCCGATAGAGGCCGTTGTCCGCATCGCTCAGGTGCGAACCGCAATAGCGGCTGTCCACCCCCGTCTCGCTGACCAGCACCCAGCCGTCATCGCCCACACGGAACAGGCAGGGGAACGTATATCCGTGTCCGTACTGCGAACGTTCGCTCATCAGGGCATCGGCCTTGTATTCTTCTTCATAACTGGGCTTGGTCCGCTTCCAGCCGATCATGGCATCGCTCTGCGGACAAAGGAAGGTCGTGGTCTGCTGGGGGAAACGGAAGCCTGTGGCCTCCTCCATCACCCGCACACTGCCCGTCTCACCCTGGCGGGGCAGGGTGTAGCGGAAGGCCACGTCGTTGTTGCTCACGCGGAAGGTGACTGCCAGCTGCCCGCCGTCGGCATTGGACAGATAGCAAGTCAGTTCGTTGGCTTGATAATGGATTTGGGAAGTCTTGATACGGGTCTGCCGATAGACGGTGTCTATCCTGCAAGTGTCATATTTGACCAGAGCCAAACCTTTCGAAAAGTCACCGGCATTGGTCTGCATGCCGAGAGGAGAATTTTCGAGCATCTGCTTGCCGTCGTAGGTCACGGAGTAAGTCATTCCCGTCTCGCCGCCACCGGCAACCGACACTTGCAGCCGTCCGTCAGGACCGGCCACCTGTACTTGTTGAGCCATTGAAGCCACTGCCGCCATCAGCAGGGCCAGAGTCGTTTGAAGTTTCTTTTTCATGGTGTTTCTATTCTATATATTAGCAGGTCATATATTTCGGAACCTTGCGTTACAAGGCTGAGTTCCTGTCGATTTTCCTTGTAACGTTTTATTGAGTGTCAAAAATACACATTTAAATTTATACGCACAAATATATCTGCTAAAAAAAGAAAAAACAGGCCGAAATCAGGACAATACCCACCCTGATAACAACATTTTTAAGGAAATGTGGGAGGAAGAGCGGACAGTTTCTTACATTTGCATCGTTTTAAGCAAGGAAACAGACATGGCAGGCATCTACATCCACATACCTTTCTGCAAGACGCGGTGCGTCTATTGCGACTTCTACTCCACCACGCGCAACGACCTCAGGCAACGCTACATCAGAGCCCTGTGCAAAGAGCTCACCCTGCGCCGCGACTACCTGCAGGGCGAGGCCGTCCGCACCGTCTACTTCGGAGGCGGCACGCCTTCGCAACTCGAGGAGCAAGATTTCCTCCAGGTCTTCAATACCCTGTCCGATGTCTACGGCCTCAGCTCCTGCGAAGAGATTACCCTTGAGGCCAATCCCGACGACCTGACCGAGGAGTACGCAGCCATGCTCCGCCGCCTGCCCTTCAACCGCATCAGCATGGGCATCCAGACCTTCGACGACGACACCCTCCGCCTGCTGAACCGACGCCACAACGCCCGGCAGGCCATCGAAGCCGTGGAGCGTTGCCGCCGGCACGGCTTCCACAACATCAGCATCGACCTCATCTACGGCCTGCCCGGCGAAACGGACGAACGCTGGGAGCGCGACCTCCGCCAGGCCGTCGCCCTCGACGTGGAGCACATCTCGGCCTACCACCTGACCTACGAGGAAGGCACCCCACTCTATCGGATGCTGCAGACCCATCGGGTGGACGAAGTGGACGAGGACAGCAGCGTGCGTTTCTTCACCACCTTGATGGACACCCTCTCGACCGCCGGATACGAGCACTACGAGATTTCCAACTTCTGCAAGCCCGGCCTCCACTCGCGCCACAACACGTCCTACTGGCAAGGCATTCCTTACCTGGGTTGCGGCCCGTCTGCCCATTCGTTCGACACACACAGCAGGGAGTGGAACATTGCCTCACTGAAGAAATATATTTCTGCAATTGGAGAAAAAAAAAGGTGCTACGAGAAGGAGGAACTGACCCCGACGACC
>CATXSD010000038.1 GCA_958402075.1 Mediterranea massiliensis
GTGGAGATGGTGCAGACAGAGCGGTAGGGATACCATTCTGGGTGGCCGAACTCCTGGCTGGGGTCTTTGGGCATGCGTTGTATCTCGAGCGAGAGGATGCGCAGTTCGTTCATCACCCATGCCACGCAGGCGGGTATCATGCCGAGGTCTTCGCCGCAGACCAGCATGCGGGTGGACTGCGTGAGCTGCGGCAGCTTCTTCATGGCCTGCTGTCCCCAGAAGTCGTTGTGGCGGTGGTAGTAGTATTGGTCGTACAGACGGTTGAAGGCGGCCTTCTCCCAGTCGTTGAGCGAGCGGTAGATGTAGTCGTGCTGCACGCCGATGCGCGGGTGGTACTTCGTGGGGTCGGTGCGGTCGGGCACGAACAGCACGTCGCTGATGAGGGCGTAGAGGCCGTCGCGTATCCACACGCTGTCGTCGTCGGTCTTGTCGGCAAAGTAGGCTTCGATCTTGCGCTGCGTGTCGAACTCGGGACGCATGCGGTACACTTCCCATGTGTCGGTGGGTTCGATGAAGGTCTGCTTCACGTAGTCGGTGTGCGGGCCGAACATCTGTCCGAGGAAGTATTCGTGGATGTAGGGCCGCAGGTACTCGGGGCGGAAGGGGAGGCCGTAGCTCTCGATTTCTTCACGCGACATGGGCAGGGCGGGGACGAACTGTCCCAGCAGGCCGTGAACGGCGTTCATCGGAATCTCCCAGATGCGGAAGAAGCCCAGGATGTGGTCGATGCGGTAGGCGTCGAAGTATTCGGACATCTTGCGGAAACGCTTCATCCACCAGGCATAGCCGTCTTGTTCCATAACATCCCAATTGTAGGTGGGGAGGCCCCAGTTCTGTCCGTTGACCGAGAAGTCGTCGGGCGGGGCGCCGGCCTGTCCGTTGAGGTTGAAATAGTGGGGTTCCTTCCAGGCCTCGACGCTGTTGCGGCTGATGCCGATGGGAATATCGCCCTTGAGCACCACGCCGTTGGCACGGGCATGGCGGCTGGCGGCCAGTAACTGTCGGTGGAGCTGGTACTGGATGTAGCAGTAGATGGCGATGTGCGGATAGTCGGCCGAGCCGGGGCGGCACAGAGCATCGATGTCCTCCTGGCGGTAGTTGCTGTAGCGCGGCCACTGGCGGAAGTCGGGCGTCCGGTAAGCGTCGCGCAGGTAGCTGAATACGGCGTAGGGTTGGAGCCATTCCTTGTTGGCTTCAAAAAAGGCCTGGTATTCCGGCGACTGCATCACTACTTCACCTTCCTGGGCGAAGATCAGGCGGAAATATTCCCACTTGGCCTCGTTCACAGCCTCGTAGTCGATGGCGGGCAGGGCATTGAGCTCGCGGCGGCGCTGTTCGAAACGGGCCATCTGCTCCTCGTCCTTCAGCCGTCCCAGCTGCCGCAGGTCGGTGTACATGGGATGGAAGGCATAGATGGAGATGCTGCTGTAGGGGTAGGAGTCTGTCCACGTGTGGGTCATGGTCGTATCGTTGATGGGTAGGATTTGTACTACCTTCTGACGGGTCAGAACGGCCCAGTCTATCATCTGCACCAGGTCGCCGAAGTCGCCTACGCCGAAGCTGCCTTCGGAGCGCAGCGAGAAGACGGGGATGGCTGTGCCGGCACCTTTCCAGGCGGGCAGGGCGAAGTAGACGTAACGGTCGCCCACGGCCAGTGTCTCCTGGTCGGCCAGATGCGGATCGGCCAGGTAGCGGTTGGGGTTGTTCTCCCAGGCCACGACGCGCCGTTCGGTCTTGCTGTACAGCACGAACTTGTATTCTATCGGAAAGGTCAGCTGCGAGGCGTCCAGCTCCACCTGCCATTCAGGGAAGTTGGCGTCGCTCATCAGGACGGCCTTTCCCGTGTCCCAGCAGCCCAGCGCGTCGATGCTTCCGCAGATAGCCAGGCAGTGGTCACTGTCGATGCAGGGGGCGTATGCCTTGATGAGCAGGCCCTTCTGCGGGCTTTTGGGGGCGGGGTCGCGGCGGGTATGTGCCAACAGCGATTCGGTGAAGGCCGAGGTATAGAAATACTGTTGCTCGGGCAGGTTCTTCCAGCTGTCTTCCAGCCGGTAGACTTTGGTGCCGGGGCCGGACACGTAGAGGGTACGCGGCAGGCCGTTCCACTCGCTGCGCGTGATGACTCCTTCGCGGCAGACGTGATAGCTGTAGCGGATGGTTCCGTCGGCAGGCTGTTGGATCTCGACTTCCGATGTCCAGTGGATGCCGTCCAGCGTATGCAGGGCCAGTGTATGGCCTGCTTCATTGTTCCCAAGTTCGGGGATGGAGCCCGAAACACAGATTTCCTCTCCCCAATTGGTGCGGTACTCGATATTGAACGATAGAATCATATTATTAGATTTATAATAAATGACATAGCTGCAATGACTATGCAAGTATAGGGATTATTCTTCATAGTCATGCAGCTATGTCTGTTCAAGTCTTTCAAATTCCTATGCAAACGTTTGTGTTTGCACAGGACTTATCCGCAGCGTGACGCTCCGCAGGTCTTGCAGATGAGGCAGCCCTCCTGGTAGACGAGGGTTTCGTTGCCGCAGTTGGGGCATTTCTGTCCCTTGGCCTCGGTGCCGTCGAGCACGTATTTCTTCAAGGCACGTTCCACACCGTTCTTCCAGGTGTTGATGTTCTCGCTGTCGAGTTGCAGGGAGCTGACCAGCTTGATGACCTGTTCGATGGGCATGCGGTAGCGCAGGACGCCCGAGATGAGCTTGGCGTAGTTCCAGTATTCCTTGTTGAACTTCTCAGACAAGCCTTCGATGGTGACCTTGTAGCCGCGCTTGTTCTCGAACTGGAAGTCGTACCGCTTGACGCCGTTCTCGTCGACGTTCTTGATGATGTGTCCCGACACGACATTCTTGGGGAGGACGATGCCTTCGTCGTCGTCGAGCACACCGGTGAAGATTTCATAGGGATGGCCGTTGAGCAGACCCACGAAGGCCACCCATTTCTCCTTGTTGTTCTGGAAGCGTACCACTTCGGCATCGAGCACTTTGGGACGTGTCTCGACAATCGTAGGCGGCTTGCAGGGGGGCAGTTCGGTTTTCTTGTCACTCTTGGTGGAGAGCAGTACGCCCGAACGGGAACCGTCGCGGTAGACGGTGCAGCCCTTGCAGCCCGAGCGCCAGGCTTCCACGTAGAGGCGGTTGACAAGCTCTTCATCCACGTTGTTGGGCAGGTTGATGGTAACGCTGATGGAGTGGTCCACCCACTTCTGGATGCGTCCCTGCATCTTGACTTTCATCAGCCAGTCCACGTCGTTGGATGTTGCCTTATAATAAGGAGAGCGGGCTACCATATCGTCTATTTCTTCTTGTGTATAGCGTTTGGCGGGATCCAGTCCCTGTGCTTCCATCCAGGTGACGAATTTCGGGTGGAAGACGATGTATTCTTCGAAGGCGTCGCCCGTTTCGTCCACGAAGTCGATGCGTGCGTTCGTGTCGTTGGGGTTCACCTTGCGGCGGCGTTTGTATACCGGCAGGAACACGGGCTCGATGCCCGAAGTGGTTTGCGTCATCAGGCTGGTCGTACCTGTGGGGGCGATGGTGAGGCAGGCGATGTTGCGGCGACCGTACTTGGCCATTTCTTCGTATAGCTCGGGGTCGGCTTCGCGCAGACGGGCGATGAAGGGGTTGTTCTTCTCGCGTTCAGTATCGTATATTTCGAAAGCACCGCGTTCCTTGGCCATCTGTACCGATGAACGGTAGGCGTTGAGGGCTATAGTCTTGTGCACCTGTTCGGAGAAAGAGGTAGCCTCTTCTGTTCCATAACGCAAGTTCAGGGCGGCCAACATGTCGCCTTCGGCCGTGATGCCTACGCCGGTGCGGCGTCCCTGTCCGCTCTTCTTGTAGATTTTTTTCCACAGGTTACGTTCGGTTTCCTTGACTTCGTCACTCTCTGGGTCGGAGTCTATCTTTTCCATGATGCGTTCAATCTTCTCCAGCTCCAGGTCGATGATGTCGTCCATGATGCGTTGTGCCAGGGCTACGTGCTTCTTGAACAGCTCGAAGTCGAAGTAGGCGTCCGGCTTGAAGGGATTGACCACATAGGAATACAGGTTGATGGCCAGCAGACGGCAGGAATCGTAGGGACAGAGGGGGATTTCGCCGCACGGATTGGTGGAAACGGTGCGGTAGCCTAAGTCGGCATAGCAGTCGGGAACAGATTCGCGGAGAATGGTGTCCCAGAACAATACACCGGGTTCGGCTGACTTCCAGGCGTTGTGGACAATCTTCTTCCAGAGGGCACTGGCGTCGATGTCTTTCTTGACCAGCGGGTTGGGAGAGTCGATGGGATATTGCTGGACGTAGGGAGTGCCGTTGATGGCTGCTTCCATGAAGGCATCGTCAATCTTGACCGAGACGTTGGCTCCGGTCACCTTGCCTTCGGTCATCTTGGCATCGATGAAGGCTTCCGAGTCGGGATGCTTGATGGAAACGCTCAGCATCAGGGCACCGCGTCGTCCGTCTTGTGCCACCTCGCGGGTGGAGTTGGAGTAGCGTTCCATGAAAGGTACCAGTCCGGTAGAGGTCAGCGCGGAGTTCTTAACGGGAGAGCCTTTGGGACGGATGTGTGAAAGGTCGTGTCCCACGCCGCCGCGTCTTTTCATCAGCTGTACCTGCTCTTCGTCAATCTTGAAGATGGCACCATAGGAGTCGGCTTCCCCGTCCACACCAATTACGAAGCAGTTGGACAAGGATGCTACCTGATAGTTGTTGCCGATGCCGGTCATCGGGCTTCCCTGCGGGACGATGTACTTGAAGTGGTCCAGCAGGCCGAACAGTTCTTCGGCACTGAGTCCGTTGGAGTACTTGGCTTCTATACGGGCCAGTTCGTTGGCGATGCGCCAATGCATGTCTTCGGGAGACTTTTCATAGATATTCCCGAAAGAGTCTTTGACGGCATACTTGTTTACCCAAACTCTGGCTGCCAGCTCGTCGCCTTGGAAGTATTGTAAAGATGCTTCAAAGGCTTCCTGGTAAGTGTAAGTTCTCTTTTCCACGATATTCTATTCTTTAGATTCTAATGATGTTGTCAGTAAAAGTGTAGGAGTTGTGCTTAAGGCCAATAAATGTGATTGCAAATCTATGAATGTTTTTTTATTCTACAAAATAAAATGCCACTCTTTTTATGCGGGAACAAAAAGTTTCTCGTTTTTTTTAAATATGTTGCTGTGTATTAGTTATTTGTGTGTTTCCTATATTGCATGAACTTTTCCAAAAGGGAAAACTTGGTATGAATTTACTGCTGGGACGAATTCCCGGCTTGGAAATTTTTTCTGCGCATGTTTGTTCATCTGAAATATGTTTTTTATCGATTCTTTCTTATATTTGCAGAAAAAAGAAAGTATGGATAGCTTGAAGTTAAGAAAAACCATTCGGAAATATCAGCAGAAAGATATTCCTGCCGATTTGTTAAATGATTTGTTGGAGTCCGCTTTCCGGGCTTCTACTGTGGGGAACATGCAAGTCTACAGCGTAGTGGTGACCCGTGACGCCGGTAGGAAGGCACGTTTGGCACCGGCGCATTTCAACCAGCCGATGGTGACGGAGGCTCCTGTTGTGCTCACCTTCTGCATCGACTTGAACCGTTTCAGCAAATGGTGCAGGCTGCGTAAGGCGGAACCCGGTTACAACAATTTTGAGTGGTTTGTCACGGGAGCGGTAGATGCGTTGCTGGCGGCGCAGACGTTCTGTGTGGCAGCCGAGGAGAAAGGACTGGGCATCTGTTATTTGGGAACCACCACTTACAATCCCCATCTGATTATCGAAGCGTTGGAATTGCCGGAGCTGGTATTTCCGATTACAACAGTGACAGTGGGGTGGCCGGCCGAAGATCCGGCTCAGGTGGACCGCTTGCCGCTGGAGGCCCTGGTTCATGAGGAAGTTTATCATGACTATTCGGCCGACGACATCGACCGGCTGTATGCCTACAAAGAGTCTTTGCCTGAAAACAAAGGCTTTGTGCAGGAGAATGGAAAGAAGACGCTGGCGCAGGTATTTACCGATATCCGCTACACGAGGAAGGATGCGGAGGCCATGTCCGAATTGCTTTGGAACGTAATGAAAAAGCAGGGCTTTTAAAGTCCTGCTTTTCATTCTCTAAAGGAATATAGGTTATTGTTTCAGTGTCGCCTGGATTTCGTCCAGTTCGGCTGCAAAAGGCTTGTTTACTTCTTTCAGCTCTGTGATGGTCTTGCAGGCGTGCAACACGGTCGCATGGTCCTTCCCGCCAATCAGTGAACCGATTTTGGCTGTAGAGAAATCGGTATAGTTCTTGGCCAGATACATAGCGATTTGCCTGGCTTGTACAACATCCCTTTTCCTCGATTTGGAGTGGATGGTGTTTATGTCAAGTCCGAAGTGACTGCATACCGCTTGAATGATATTGTCTACCGTAACGGGCTTGTTTTCGGTATGCGATACTTTCCGTATAATCCGTTGGGCCAGTTCCAGATCCACCTCCCGATTATAGATGGTCGAATGGGCCATGATGGAGATGATAATGCCTTCCAGATCGCGTACGCTGTCACTGACATTCTCAGCAATATAATTGATGACCTCGGGCGGAAATTGCAGTCCGTCGCGACGAATCTTGTTGCGGAGGATATCCTTGCGAAGTTCGACGGTAGGCTTCTCCAGTTCGGCTACCATCCCCCATTTGAAGCGGGTAATCAGGCGTTCTTCCATGCCTTGCAGGAGCACAGGGGCACGGTCGGAAGTCAGGATGAGCTGCTTGCCGTTTTGGTGCAGGTGGTTGAAGATGTGGAAGAACGTGTTCTGTGTCTTGGTAACCCCTGCAAATTCCTGAATATCATCAATAATCAGTACGTCAATGGTCTGGTAGAAATTAATGAAGTCGTTGGTTGTATTGTTGCGTACCGAGTCGGTGTATTGTACCTGGAACAGATGGGCCGATACGTACAAAACTCTCTTTTCGGGATAAAGTTCCTTGATTTTTGTACCGATGGCATTCGCGAGATGCGTTTTGCCTACTCCCGATGCTCCGTAGAAGAACAACGGGTTGAAGATGGTCTTTGCCGGATTGAGTGCGACGGCTTCGGCCACGCTGCGTGAGAGTTTGTTGCTTTCCCCTTCAATAAATGTATCAAAGTTGTAGTCCCTGTTCAAATGGGGGTCAAGTTCTGCTATTTGGGGAGTTTGGGGAATGTCTTTGGTCACCACTTTCCGTTGGGTGGAAAGGGTGGCTGATGAAGCACCGGCATGAGGAGGCAATGGCACAGCTGTGGGAGGGTTTTTTACTACCATCACACTGTACATCAGTTTGGCACCTTCGCCAAACACTTTGTGGATTGTCTGTCGTAACAAGTCCAGGAACTTTTCTTCCAGAAACTCATAGAAAAACTGGCTCGGCACCTGCAGGTACAGCGTATTGTCCTCAAATTTTAAGGGGACAATGGGGCAGAACCAGGTTTTATATGTCTGTTCTGGTACGTTGTCGCGGATGATATCGAGACACGCGTTCCATTTTCCGACATGATTGTTGTTACTCATAACGGTTACTCTACATTTATTGATTAAGCAAAACTTCTACGTTTGCAAAATTGGTAATCTTATTTGGAAAAAACAAATGCCTTTTTTCTTGTTTTTTTCAATGGATGAATAAGGGCTTTACTTTCAGTGATTTACGACTATATGTGCAAACAGCCCTTTTTATAGGGCTGTTGCTTTTTTAAAACCTCCTGATAAATAGGAGGTTGTTACTCTTATTGGATGTCTATTCCGTTTTTATTCCTGTCCTGAGAAACGGCTTCTAACGCTTTGAATATACTTCTTTTCGCCTTTATCGTTTGCTTGAAAACAGAATGCTGCTATTTAGATAAATTCTATATAATGCATTATTTGTCCTTTTTGCCGAAGAGAGAGAAGTGCACGTAGCGTTTGGGATGCGCTTGCAGGTCTTCCAACAGGCTGGCGGCATTGGCAGTGGTTGCATTGAGGTTATTGTAGAGGGTCGGGTCGTTCAGCAACAGTCCGACGGTATTGTCTTTGCTTGTCAACTTTTCAGTAAGAGTTCTGACGTTGGCAAGTGTGGAGTCAACTTTCTGCATGGCTGCGGCATAGTCTATTTGTTTCAAGTTGTCGGACATGACGATGAAGTTGTCGCCGAGGGTATTCAGTTTGCCGGTCAGTTGTGGGATATCCTTATCCATGAGGGTTTGCAACTGACGGCTTGAAACAGCCAGACTGGCAGTCAGACTCTGTACGTTTTGCAAAGTCGCCGGAATGGCAGGGTTGGCCAGTACATTGTTGAGCGAGCTCAGAATGGAATCCAACTTTGGTAACATCTGTTCGATTTGTGGCACCATGTTAGCCACTTTCTCCATCATGCCGTTGTTCAGATTGCCGGGAATGGTATCACCTATTTCGTAACGTTCGCGGGGATTATTGGCCAGCAACAGGTTCATTCGGACGCCTCCCAGCATTTCGGCTGCCAGTTCGGCACTGCTTCCCTTGGGTATGCGCAAGTCGGGTTCTACATCAATCTCAGCCAGCACATTGCCCGGATTGTCGTAGTCATAATACAGTTCACGGACGATTCCTACCCGGAAACCGTCGGCGTAGACCGGACTCGATTTGGTCAGCCCGTTGACGTTGTTGAACTTAACGTAGAAATAGCTTGCGGGCTTGAACATGTGGATGCCTTTCAGGTAGTTGATGCCATAGACCAATATACACAATGCGGCGATGCCGGCAATTCCGATTTTTACTTCCTTTGTGATATACTTCATGATGTTTCTTTATTCTTTACGAGGTTGTTTATTTCTTATTCTTTTTCTTTTTAAATTCGTTGATGGCTGTTACTGTATCCATTTTCTTACCATTTTTGAAGGCGATAATGAATGCGTCCTTTATTTTGGAAGAGATGGATTTCTTCAGTCGGAGTATCTCGTTATAGTCGGTCGAAGCTCCGTAAGTATACTTGTACAGGCCGTTTTCCTTGAAGCATTCTATTCCTTTCAGCCCTTTGAATTGTTTGTCATGCAGGGAAAGGGATTTGGTGGATGTCAGTATCTGGATCTTGAATACGGGTGCCTGTTTGCCGGGTAGAGTTGTAGGTTTGGCTTTTGCAACCGCTTTGCTTTTGGGAGCTTTCACTTCCTCGTCGGAGGCAACGGTTGGGGTATTGACCGGTGTATCAACAAATGAATCGGCTTCCGAAGGCGGTATTGTGGTTGTCGACTGTCCGTTCAGACGCATTTCCTGCTCCCGTTTATAGATAAGGAACGCGCGGAAAATACTGTTGGCCAACGTTTTTCTTCCACTGTCGCTGTTCAGGTAGCGTTCTTCCTGCGGGCTGGAAATGAAACCCAATTCCACCAGGATGCTGGGCAT
The DNA here is from genome assembly GCA_958402075.1 of Mediterranea massiliensis. GTDB lineage: Bacteria > Bacteroidota > Bacteroidia > Bacteroidales > Bacteroidaceae > Bacteroides > Bacteroides massiliensis_D. The sequence continues at coordinate 9,354 of CATXSD010000038.1, forward strand.
GGCACTGGCTTTCAGCACCAGGAATCCGGCCTGATGTACGCCGCGGTCAATGCGTCGGCCGTGCTGCTTGAATTCCTTTTGTACCAGCGAAGCCAGATGGACACTCTGGGACATGTATTTGTCCTGCATGAATTCAAAAATGATGTACGACTCGGCAGAGTTCGGATTAAAGCCGGCGTAGCGGGTCTTGTAATCGTCCTCGTACAGGATGACGGCGTTTTCCCGCTTGGCCACTTCGAGGTTGGCATCCGACTTGGCCAGACCAAGGGTCCAGGTCGATGCGCCTTGGACGTTCCGGTTTCCGCCAACCGAATTGGTGTGGATGGAGATAAAGAGGTCCGCCTTGACATCGTTGGCTATCTCTGCCCGGCGTGCCAAGGGTATGAAGACGTCCCGACTCCGGGTATAGACCACTTTGGTGTCGGGACACTTTTCTTTAATCAGATTGCCCAGCAGGAGGGCGACACCCAGGTTGATGTTCTTCTCCTTGGAAATCTTTCCGATGGCTCCGGGGTCATGTCCGCCATGTCCGGCGTCAATGACTACCACAAATTTGTGTTTCTGGGCACCGGCAGAACAGAAGGGAAGCATCAGCACCAATAAGCTGACAATCCATGATTGTATGTGAAGTCTGTTCAGTCTCATTATAGATAAATGCGTCTGCAAATGTAGTGTAATTTTGCCGAAAACTGTGGGATTGTTTTAGGTTTTATTCTTTTTCCATCTATTTTGGGCAGATTTAGGCTGGACGGAGAACATCTTTCGTGAATAGAAGCTAATTTTGCACCGGTTTTGTGAGGGGAAACTGACAGACGCGGCGATCCTCCGATGGATTATGAAAAGTACATGTATAATATTATGGGTGCATTGATTCGATTTCTCAAGAACTGGACGTTGCCGGTAGCCATGGTTGCCGGTACATTGGCATATTTCCTTTTTGCCAAAGTTTCTGTGTTGGCACCAGCCAAGCCGTTCATTAACGGACTGGTGGCTGTCCTGACACCGTTGCTCATTTTTGCCCAACTGTTGCTCACGTTCTGCAAAGTGGAGGTGGGCGAATTGAAACCCAAGGCATGGCATGGCTGGCTGTTGCTGTTTCAGACGGTGTCTTGTCTGGCCATTGCGGCCTTGCTGGTGTTCTGTCCGATGGACGAGCTATATCGGGAGGTATTCGAAGGAGCCATGGTTTGCCTGATCTGTCCGACGGCTACGGCGGCAGCCGTCATTACGGGCAAGCTGGGAGGCAGTGCCGCCAGCCTGACTACCTATACGCTGGCTTCCAATCTGTTGGCAGCCATTGCCGTTCCGCTGGTTTTCCCGTTGGTCGAGCCTCATGCCGACATTACTTTCTGGCTGGCCTTTCTGAAGATTCTCAGTAAGGTGTTCCCCCTTCTGCTTTGTCCGTTCCTGCTGGCTTGGCTGTTGCGCATTTGGGTGCCGAAGGTACACCATTGGCTGCTGGAGCGTCATGATGCCGCTTTCTATTTGTGGGGAGTGGCCTTGGCCATCGTTTCCGGGCAGACGGTGCGTTCCCTGGTCAACAGTACGGCTCCCGGTTATGTGGAGATTCTGATTGCTTTGGCAGGGCTGGTGACTTGTTGCTTGCAGTTTTATCTGGGCAAGCGCATCGGCGGACATTACAAGGAACGCATCAGCGGCGGTCAGGCTCTCGGTCAGAAGAATACCGTGTTGGCCATCTGGATGGCATACACCTACCTGAATCCTTTGTCATCCGTTGGTCCGGGGTCCTATGTGTTGTGGCAGAACATCATCAATTCCTGGCAGCTGTGGAAGAAGAGAAAGAAGGATGCGGCTGCAGAATAGGCTTCTTTAGTCGTCGTATCCCAGTTTCTTTTCGTTGTAATCCGAAGCGATGTAGGTCGGTCGGCCTTTGGTTTCCTTGAAGATGCGGCCGATGTATTCACCGATGACTCCGAGGGAGAACAGCTGGATGCCGCCGAGGAAAAGGATGGTGACAATCAGGGTAGGGAAACCGGCCGTCTGGTCACCGAAAACCAATGTTTTGATGAGGAAATAAATGGCATATACGAAGCTGGAAATGGAGAACAGAATACCGCAGACGGTAGCTATGCGCAGCGGGGCGGTCGAGGAGGAGGTGATGCCTTCGATGGCCAGGTTCAGCAGTTTCAGGAAGCTCCACGACGACTGTCCGGCTACGCGGTCGCCGCGGTCGAACTCGATGCCTTTCTTCCGATAACCGATCCAGCAGAAAAGTCCTTTGGTATAACGTTCGTGTTCGCGCAGCTTGCGGAGGGTCAGTATGCAGCGTCTGTCCAGCAGGCGGAAGTCGCCCACGTTGGGCAGGATGTCAATGCGGCTCATCTTTTGCAACAGCTTGTAGAAGGCGAGCGAGAGCTTGCGTCTCATCCAGCTTTCTTCTCCGCGGCTGCGTCGTTTGGCATAGATGTCATCGTAGCCTTCTTCCCAATACACCAGCATTTGGTCCACCAGTTCGGGCGGGTCCTGCAGGTCGGCATCCATGATGACGCAACAGTCGCCCGTGGTGAAGTCGAAGCCTGCCAGCATGGCTATCTCTTTGCCGAAGTTGCGCGAAAGGTTGACATAGTTGACACGGCAGTCCTTCTGCCTCAATTCGCGGACAGCTTCCAGTGTGCGGTCACTGCTGCCATCGTTGACAAACAGAATCTCCCAGTCGTACTTCTCATTGCGTTCGATAAGCTCAATCAGACGTTTGTAGAGAGTCGGAAGATTGTCCTCTTCGTTGTAGACGGGAATCAATAATGTTACTTTTTTCATGGGCTTTCAGTCAATTCCAGGACAAATATAGGACTTTTTTAGTTATCGCTGTCCATGTCTGTCGGCATTTCGGCCTTTTTCTTTCTGAATACGAATTTCACCATCAGGAAGTTGGCCGGGATGGCGATGGCAAACACAGGGATGGGAGCCAGCGGCTTGGAGAGGCCCAGGTAGAGGAACAGGTTCAGCAGGCCCATGTGCAGGAGGTAGTTGCACAGGTGTGCTCCTCCGAATCCGAATGCTTTGCCCCATGACGGACGGGAGTGGAACGTGAAGTAGGCTGTCAGATAGAAGTTGGCCACGAAGCTGAGCAGATAACCTGTCGTATAGGCTACGTTGACCTCTATGACGAACTGGAGGAGGAAATAGAGGCCGTAGTGTATCGCCGTGGCAAGTGTCCCCACCATGACGAAACGGATGAATGCGGGCAGTTGGCTGACTTGTTTCATCTTTCTTTGAATTATGGGGCAAAGTTAGGCATTGTTGGAGAATAATTCGTACTTTTGCGCCGAAACTAACTTTAAAAAACGATTCGGATATGTCGGACAACAATCGAAAGAAAGCGTTCTGGTTCATCGCCTTGCTGAGCGTGCTGGTCATCGTCCCTTTTTTGGGTGAAACCATTTTTTATTCCAAGGGTGAGCCTCGCGAGGCCATTGTCGGCTATGCCATTCTGGAGAGCGGCAACTGGATATTGCCTTTGAACCATGGAGGGGACATCGCTTACAAGCCGCCTTTCCTATATTGGATGATTGCCGCCTTTTCGGCCATTGCGGGTGGAGTGAGCGAGTTTACGTCGCGCCTGCCGTCGGCCGTCATGTTTCTGGCCATGCAGCTGGTATTCTTCGTCTTTGTGGCCCGGCGGAAGGATGTGAAGACCGCCTTTCTGACCTCTGTCCTGCTTCTGACTTCTTTTGAAGTCCATCGGGCGGCTGTGGCCTGCCGGCTGGACATGGTGCAGGTATCGTTGATTGTGATGTCCTTGTGCCTGCTCTTCCGCTGGGACGAGCAGGGATGCCGCCGGGTACCCTGGCTGGCTGTCGTGCTGATGGCCTGCGCTTCGTTGACCAAAGGACCGGTCGGCACCATCTTCCCGTGTCTGGTCGTGGGAGTCTATCAGCTGGTGCGCGGACGTTCGTTTGCCAAGGCTTTCTTTTCGCTGGCAGGTATCGGGCTGCTTTCGCTGGTACCGCTTGCCGTGTGGTTCTGGGCAGCCTGGAAGCAGGGCGGCCAGCCTTTCGTTGACCTGATGCTCGAAGAAAACACGGGCCGTTTCTTCCACAAGATGTCCTATGAGTCGCACGAAAACCCTATCTGGTACAACTTTCTGACGATTATCTGGGGGTGGATTCCCTGGACGCTGGTGTTGTTGCTTTCACTTTTCGGCCTGAAATGGAAGAGCATGCGCCTGCTGCCTGCCGGAGGGGCGTTGGGCTTGCGGATCAGAAAGGCCTGGCAGGCTTTCCGCAACCAGTCGCCGTTGCAGCTCTTCACGTGGCTGACCATTCTGATTATTTTCATTTTCTATTGCATCCCCAAGAGCAAGCGCAGCGTGTACCTGCTTCCCATCTATCCCTTCATGGCCCTGCTCATTGCCGAATACCTGTTGGCTAGGGTCCGTCAGGGAGCCCGGGTGTTCAAGGTCTGCGCCGTCATCTTCGCTTCGTTGGGCCTGCTGCTGACCGTGGTCTTTGCGGCGGTGCGTACCGACTTGATACCTGAAAGCATTTGGGGTACGGGCCGTCATGCGGCCGAGAACATTGCTTTCATGCACGCCTTGCGCGATGTCTCGTTGTCTGTCCCCCAGTGGCTGCTGGTCGCCCTGCCGGTGGTAGCGGCTGTCTGCGCCCTGAGGCTGGTGGCCCGACGGGCCGGAAGCTATGCCTTGCTTTACGGAGTGGCCGGCTGCATGCTCTGTCTGTTCGTCGCGCTCGACGGTGTCTATCAGCCTACGGTGCTGGCGGTGAAGTCCGACAAGGCGTTGGCCGAACGGCTGGATGCCCTTATCCCCGAAGGGCCCATCTACTCGTGTTCGCACATTAACTTCTATGGTGTGAACTATTATTTGGGCGACCGTATGCGTTATCTGTCCAAGGCGGTGCCCGAGGTGTCCGAAGGATATGCACTGGTGGCGGAACCCCAGAAGGAAGAAGCGCTCGGCCTGCTGGAAGAACATCAGTATCGGGTGGAAGAAGTCTTCTATACCGACAAGCGCAGTTGCGATACCCGTTCGAAAGTCATTCTGTATCGTTTCAGTAAGAAGAAATAATTTGTTATGAATCCCATTGAAATTATCGACAAATATTATCAGGAGGGCAGCGAGTTGCGCCACATCCTCCTGACCCACAGCCGTTCTGTAGCCGACAAGGCCGTGCAGATAGCCGACCGCCATCCCGAACTGCAGGCCGACCGCACTTTCCTGTACGAGGCGGCCATGCTCCACGATATCGGCATCTTTCTGACCGATGCCGATGGCATCTGCTGTTTCGGCGACAAGCCTTACATCTGTCATGGCTACCTGGGGGCCGACCTGATGCGGGCCGAAGGCTATCCGCGCCATGCCCTGGTGTGCGAGCGTCATACGGGCGCCGGGCTGTCGTTGGATCAGATTGTGGCACAGAACCTGCCGGTACCCCATCGGGAGATGGTGCCCGTCAGCATCGAGGAACAGATTGTCTGCTTTGCCGACAAATTTTATTCCAAGACCAAACTTGACAAGGAGAAAACGGTGGAAAAGGCGCGGAAAAGCCTCGAGCGCTATGGGGAAGCGGGTCTGAAAAGGTTTGACCGCTGGTGCGAACTCTTCTTGTAGCTATCTAATTTTCTTTAAAAAGGAAGTGCTAATCCGTGTATTTTACGTACTTTTGCCGCATCAAGCGAAATATTGTTTGTTGATTTGAACCATTGAAGCCAAAAAACATCATATCATTCCTATTGCTGTTTCTCTTGCTGATCATTTCTGCTGAAGCCGAATCTCAGCGTCGGGGCAGGAACGTGGCGCATCCCAACAGAAGCCAGCGGGATTCGTTGCAGGCGGGCGATACGTTGTCTGCCGATTCCCTTGCCGTTGATTCTGTACCGGCCAAAAAGAGTGCATTGGACGCTCCCGTTGTCTACGAGGCCTCGGACTCCATTGTGTTCACGCAGAACGGCTATGCCCACCTGTACGGCGAAGGCAAGGTGACCTATCCGCAGGCCGAGCTGACAGCCGCCGTCATTTCCATGAACATGGACAGCAGCACCGTCTATGCCCACGGTGTGGAGGATTCGTTGGGAGTGGTAACGGGCAAGCCGGTCTTCAAGGACGGGGAGACACCCTATGAAACCAATACCATCCGCTACAACTTCAAGAGCAAGCGGGGCATCATCAGCAACGTCGTGAGCCAGCAGGGCGAAGGATATGTGACGGGCAACAACGCCAAGAAGGGCTCGGGCGACGAACTGTACATGAAGGACGGCAAATATACCACCTGCGACAATCACGAGCATCCCCACTTCTACATGCAGATGACCTACGCCAAGGTGCGCCCCAAGAAGAATGTGGTGACCGGACCGGCCTATCTGGTGGTCGAGGACGTGCCGCTGCCGCTGGCGGTGCCTTTCTTCTTCTTTCCGTTCTCCAGCAGCTATTCGTCGGGATTCCTGATGCCTACCTATATGGACGACTCCAGCCGCGGATTCGGTCTGACCGATGGTGGATATTACTTCGCCATCAGCGACCAGATGGACCTGAAAGTGCGCGGCGACATCTTTACCAAAGGTTCGTGGGCGCTGAATGCGGAGAGCAATTACGTGAAGCGCTACCGCTATTCCGGCTTGTTCCAGGCCAGTTACCAGGTGACCAAGACGGGCGACAAGGGGTTGCCCGACTATTCCGTGTCCAAGGACTTCAAGATTGTGTGGAGCCACCGTCAGGACCCCAAGGCCAATCCCAACTCTACCTTCTCGGCCAGCGTGAACTTCTCGACCAGCAGTTACGAGCAGTCCAACATCAACAACCTGTACAACTCGCAGGCTATGACGCAGAACACCAAGACTTCGAGTATCAGCTATACCCGCAGCTTCCCCGACCAGAAGCTGACCATCTCGGCTACGTCGAACATCGCTCAGACCATGAGGGATTCCTCCATTTCGGTCACCTTGCCCGACCTGACCATTTCGCTGAGCAACATCTATCCCTTCAAGCGCAAGAAGGCGGTGGGCGATGAACGCTGGTACGAAAAGATTTCGCTCCGCTACACGGGACGTTTCAAGAACAGCATCAATACCAAGGACAACCTGCTCTTCAAGTCCAACCTGATCAAGGACTGGGAGAACGGTATGCAGCACGAAGTGCCTATCAGCGCCACCTTCACGCTCTTCAAGTACTTCAACCTGACCCCATCGGTGAGCTATACCGAGCGCTGGTACACCCGTAAGATTACAAAAGGATGGGACCAGGAAGCCAACCGGGAGGTGAATACCGATACCATCTACGGTTTCCACCGCGTGTACAACTACAACGCCAGCCTCGGACTGAACACGAAGATTTACGGTATGTACAAGCCGCTCCTCTTCCCGAAGAAGGAAATCCAGATTCGACACATCATCACGCCGTCCATCAGCCTCAGTGCCGCGCCCGACTTCACTACTTCGCGCTACGGTTACTATGACACCTACTACCGCCCGAACGGTGACGGTACGCAGGACACGGTGAAGTATTCCTACTACGCCAACCAGATGTTCGGCGTGCCCAGCGGAGGCAGGCAGGGTAACGTCACGTTCAGCATCTCCAACAACCTGGAGATGAAGTACAAGGACAAGAACGACTCCATCCGCAAGGTCAGTCTGATTGACGAACTGGGTGCCAACCTTTCGTATAACATGGCTGCCGCCACGAAGCCTTGGAGCGACCTGACGCTGAACGCGCGTCTGAAGTTCCCCGGCAATTATACCTTCAGCATGAGCTCCACGTTCAAGACCTACGGTTACAAGTTCGACGAGCGCGGCAACGTGGTGGACAACGACCGCACCGAGTGGTCGTACGGACGCTTCGGTATCTTCCAGGGCTACAGCTCTTCGTTCAGCTACACCTTTAACAACGATACGTGGAAGAAGTGGATGGCTTTCTTCCGCGGCGAGAAAGCGGAAGACGACAAGGGAGGCGGCCAGACCGAGGGCGAAGAGAATGCCGAAGGCGAGGAAGGCACGGAGGGTGTGCCCGGCAAGCGCAAGAAGGAGAAGGCGGCTGTGGACAGCGACGGTTATCAGGCCTTCAAGATGCCGTGGTCCATCAACGTGAACTATGGTTTCGGCATTACGGAGGACCGCAGTGCTGAAATCAACAAGAAGAAGATGCGCTATCCCTACAAGTATACGCAGAACCTCAGCATCAACGGCAATATCAAGATCTCCAACAAGTGGGCCATCAGCTTCAACTCGGGCTACGACTTCGATGCGAAGGAGATTGTACAGACGTCCTTCAACATTACGCGCGACCTGCACTGCTTCAGCATGTCGGCCAGCCTTTCGCCCTTCGGCCGGTGGAAATACTATAACTTCACCATCCGCGCCAATGCCAGCATCCTGCAGGACCTGAAGTGGGAGCAGCGCAGCCAGACGCAGAGCAACATCCAGTGGTATTGATGCTTGTGGTCTGACAAAAGGATGCCTGTTTGCCGTTCTTTCTTAACAATTTTCTTTCCAATTCATTGTTTTGCTTACGGACATTGTTTTCCGAATGGCTGAAATAGGAGCTTTCAGGGCGCTTCATGCCCGCTTTTTCGGCATTTCATGCCTTGTTTTCCAATAAAAGATAGTATGTTTTGGCCGAAAAGACTGCTTCTTTTCACCCGTTTGCCCGTATCTTTTCGTCTGTTTGCCCAGTTCTTCCGGTCAGTTTGCCCACGTTTTATGTTCGGTTTGCCCATATCTTGCGGACGTTTTGCCCGGCTTTTGTGTTCAGAGGGAGCTTGAAGGGTATTTTGGCGTTCTGTTTTAATTGTAAACATTTCGATATCTGGTTGTGAAACAGGTGGAAACGCCTTTCCTTCTCCGTTCTTTTCCATCGCTTCCATCTTCGGGCCGAAAGAAGCGATTCTCAGTGCCTTGGGAAATCAAAGTGTCAAAGTGTCAATCCGATGGTCGGCGGTTTGTCGGAGTGACTTTCCTGTCGGATTGTCTGGTGGTTGGGAAGTAAACTTCTGTATGTTTTGTCGGGAAGCAGATTGTCTCCGTAGAAAAGTTTCATATAAAATAATTTATAGGATAATTTGGTTTATAAAATAAACTACTTATCTTTGCGACAGAGTTCGAACCAGAAAACGGGATGACTGCATCCTGAACTATAAAAACTGAATGTTGAAAACGTAAACAAGCAAGGAGGAAATCGTATGGAAGATCGTAAACTGAACGAGAAGGAAAGTCTGGAACTGATTACGCAGATGATTCGGAACACACGCCGCAATCTGGATGCAGGCGGAGGAAACATGTTTCTGTTGTGGGGATATGTAGGGGTAGTGGTTACGTTGGGTGTACTGGCTGTGTGGTATCTGACGGGGAATGCCGTCGCCTTGTGGGGCTTTTGGGCCTTGCCGGTAGTGGGATGGCCGTTGTCCTGGTGGTTCGGGCGCAAGTGGCGGAAGGAACGGGGAGCGAAGGACTATACCGACCGAGTAGTAGGGCAGGTGTGGCAGATAGTCGGCATAGCCTGCTGCGCAGTGGTCGGGTTCGCCACACTCTATCATCGTTATGAAATGATTCTGCCCCTATGTGGCTTGCTGGTTTCGCTCGGCAGCCTGCTTACGGGTATTATTATCCGCTATACGCTGTTCTCGGGTTTGCCTTCGTGTGGGTTTGCCTGGAGCCTGGAGCAGGTTTTCGAGGTGGCAACCGACGGGGCTTCCATGGACACGCTGATTATTTTTGTCCTTATTTTGCTGTTTTCGTTGGTTATTCCCGGTCATGTGTTGAACCGTCGTGTGCGAAAGGAAGTTTTAGGGAAGGGAGGTGAATGATGAAAACGCGAGGTTTGGAAGGCTTTGTGCTTTCAGGAAAATTTGTGGTTTGTCTGTTGCTGGCCCAGTTCTTGCTGATGCCGGTGGCCACTGAAAATTTTCATTGGGCAGCTGTTGGGGATATTATCGGTTATACTTTGTCTCATGCCTTTTTCCAACAGATGTATGCTTATGGTTGGGTGTTTCAGTGGTTGGCTTTGGGCGTATTGTTGGTACTGATTCTGAAGCGTAACAGATGGGCGACACGTTTGTTTATGTATTATGCGGGAGCTGTTAATGTGCTTTATGCTGTCATCCAGAATGTTGCCTTGACCGAAAAATATGGTTGGAGCGTCGTGACGGTGAATGTGGTAATGATGACGTTTGTCGGTTGGATGTGGTTTCGGGCGGCTGTACGGGGGAGGGAGGTGTTCACTTTCGATGGCCTGTCGTGTCGGACGATGTGGATGATTCCCGTAGCTTTATTCTGTCTGTGGTGGCCTATGGATATGTATACGGCAGTGCCTGTCGCTGATTGGCGGCTGTTCTTTACAGGAGCTTCGGGTATGGCTTACTGCTCGATGACACCTGTGCTGCTGACGGTTTTGTTGTTGAACAGGAAGAGTGAGGCAGCTTTGTTGCGTGTGTCGGCCTGTGTGGGATTTGTTATCGGCATTTACAATATGGCAAACTTTGCGAGCGATGCAGGATTTAATTTAGGAATTTATCACTTACCTTTGCTGTTGCTGTCTTTGTACGCATTGTTTTGCAGTAAAACAAGAAAGGAGTCGATATGTTCAAAGAACTGAACCCATTGCTTCATAGCGAGCTGCGTCTGGCCGTGATGTCGCTGCTCATCAGCGTGGAAGAGGCGGACTTCGTTTATATCCGGCAACAGACGGGAGCTACGGCGGGCAACCTGAGCGTGCAGATAGACAAGCTCAGCAAGGCGGGCTATGTGGAGGTGACGAAGACGTTCAAGGGAAAGATGCCCCGCACGCTCTGTAAGATTACTCCTCAAGGGGTGGATGCCTTCGAGGAATATGTGGAAGCGTTGAAAAGCTACATCAAACTATAGTATTTCTGAGTTCCGGGAAAGATTGTTTAATCGGTTATATCGATGAATGTTATCGAAAAATAGTATTTTATAGATAGATGGCGTTCTGTCACTTCCCTGTATTTTTGCACCGTAATCAAGAACGATGCAATGATGAAACCAACCTCTTCACACCCCGTCAGCCCCGCCGAGCGGAAACGTTTCCGCCGCATCCGTCTGTGCATGCTTCTTTCCGGCCTTTCGGTCTTTGCGCAGCTGTATCTGTTCCAACCCTTGTTGTCGGACCTGTGCAGCTTCTACGGCATATCGGCGGTGACGGGCAGTCTGTCTGTTTCGGCCTCTACCATCGGGATGGCCGTCGGTCTGTTTGTGCTGGCCTTCAAGGCCGATGCCGTGTCGCGCGGCAGGCTGATGGGCGGTTCGCTCATCGCTTCGAGCCTGCTGACGCTGCTTTCGGTGCTTGCCTTCAACTATCCGTTGCTCCTGCTGGCCAATTTCCTGAAGGGGGCGGTGCTGTCCGGTGTCTCGGCCGTAGCGTTGGCCTACCTGACCGAGGAGGTGGATGCCGCGGTCATCGGCTTGGCCATCAGTCTGTACCTGAGCGGCAATACGCTGGGCGGCATGGCAGGCCGGGTGTCGGGCACCCTGCTGGCCGGTTGGGCCGACTGGCATGTGGCGGTGCTGGTCATTGGAGCCGTCAGCCTGCTGCTGGGCATGATTTTTGTGCGGTTGCTCCCCGCTTCGCGCCACTTCCGTCCGTCGGCTGTGCCCGTCAGGGTCAAGCTGGGACAGATGGTCCGTCTGCTGGGCGACCGTAGCTTTGTAGGGGCCTACCTCATTGCTGCCTTGTCGATGGGCGTCTTTGTGAGCGTCTACAATTACTTGTCCTTCCTGCTGGAGTCTCCGGCCTTCGGGTTGCCCCACTACGTGGTGGCGGGTGTCTTCCTGATGTACACGGCCGGCGTGGCCGGTTCGGTGCTGACGGGCCGTTTGTCCGACCACCACAGCCCGTACACGTTGTTGCGCGGTTCGCTGTTGCTGATGGTGCTGGGCCTGCTGCTTCTGCTGGTGCCGCGTCTGGAAAGCATCGTTGTGGGAGTGGGCATCCTGACCTTCGCCTTCTTCAGTACCCATACCATGGCCAGCCGCATCGTCTCGATGCAGGCACGCGAGGCGCGGAGCAGTGCCACCAGCCTGTACTGGCTGTTCTACTACACCGGTTCGAGCCTGTTGGGCTCGGCCACGGGCATTCTGCTGTCCGACTATGGCTGGCCGGTCTTTGTAGCGGGGCTCACGGTGCTGGTGGGCGTGTCGTTCGGAGTGTCGTGTGTGGCGTTGCCCGTCCATCGGCTGTCGCTGCGGCCGGTGAAACATAGCATTAATTCTTAATCCTCAAAATAACAAGAAAACATGAAGACTTTAATTTGTACAATGTGGGTTTGCCTGTCGTTTGTAGCGGCATCGGCGCAAACGGTAGTGAATGTGATAGACAAGGGTATCCGTTATTGCGAGAGTACCTATCCGTATGACGGCGGTCTGCTGATAGCCAACTTCGGCACGGAGCAGCTCAATCCGCTGAACACCGAAGGCAAGGGCTACATCGTCCTGCACAAGGATGGAAAGAATGAAGTGCTGATACCTGCCGACGGACATCTGTCGGCCCCCAAGGGAATGCTGGTGCGCGACGGTTATCTGTACGTGTGCGATGTCAACAAGGTGATGGTCTATAACCTGGCGGACAAAGCCGCCGAGCCGCGGACGATCGCCTTGCCCGAAGGGAATCTGTTTGCCAACGACCTGGTGTCAGAGGGCGATTATCTCTATGTGTCGGTGACCAATACGGACCGGATTTTCCGGGTGGACATCAGCCGTCCCGGTCAGCCCGGCCAGCCTCAGGAGTGGCTTTCCGTTGCCGGCCCCAACGGGTTGCTGCTGCACGAAGGCAGCCTGTACGTGGCTTCCTATCCGGCCGACGGTCGTACCACCGACGCGCATGTGGTCTATCGCATCGCCGACCTGCAGAATCCCGTAGCCGAAAAATGGATGGAAGTGTCGGGACAATATGACGGCCTGGCCGTGGCTTCGGACGGAAAAGCCCTGTACGTGACCAACTGGACACCGGCCCAGGTGAGCCGCATCGACCTGGACACACGTCAGCTCAGCCCGCTGGACCTCAAGTTGCCCCAGGCACTGGTGGGCCCGGCAGACATCACGGTGACGGGCGGTTACCTCTACATCCCCGACCTGCCCAACAGTCGTGTCGTGGTGGTGAAGGAATAGACGGTCTGGCCTATTTCAGGGTCTTGTAGGACAGGATGTGGCAGGTGATGCCTGTGGCCAGTGCCAGCAGCAGGACCTTCAGCCACACCTGTGGCAGGAGGAATGCCACGCAATAGAGGATGGTAATCCACGT
>CATXSD010000039.1 GCA_958402075.1 Mediterranea massiliensis
GAAACAGGAACTGGAGGCGCAGGGCTTCCGTCCCGAAGCCGATCCGCAGGGCAACCTGGCCTTGGGCTACGGATGCGTCAGCGTGCAGCGTCGCGACAACTGGGCGGCCGTGGTACGCGGCCATTCGCGCTACCTCTGGGCGGCCGAACACTACCTGGACGCCAACTTCTACGGCCGCTACCTGGCCCACGGCAGCATGCAGATTCTGACGGGAAAGCCCGATGAAATGGTGACTTTCACCACCAGCGGCTGGCAGGAAGCCGGCTTCGACTGGAACCGCATACCGGGTGCCACCAGCATCCACCTGCCTTTCGACCAGTTGCGCGCCAACGTCCTGAACGTAGACATTTACTCGGGGATGGAAGAGATGCTCTATTCCGACGAAGCCTTTGCCGGAGGACTCTCGCAGAGCGGTGAAAACGGCAATTTCGGCATGAAGCTGCACGAGCACGACAAGTACAACGGCTCCCTGCGTGCCCGCAAGTCCTACCACTTCCTGGACGGCACCATCGTCTGCCTTGGCTCGGACATCGAGAACACGAACGCCGACTATCCGACGGAGACCACCGTCTTCCAGCTGGCGGCCACTACGCCCGAGTTCCGCAGCTATTGGGAGGCCTATCAGGACAACGGCACCACCTATCTCGACCCCAACGGCGTGGGCTATTATCTGCCGAAGGCAACGATGAAATCGGCTAAATTTGAAAAGGACTTCCCGCAGACCACCGTGGGCGAACGCAGTGTGAAGCCCACGACGGGCGACTGGGTATCGCTCATCCTGCAGCACGGCAAAGCCCCGAAAGGTGCGTCTTACGAATATGCCGTCCTGCCCCGTACCGACGCCGGCGCGCTGAAGCAGTTTGCCCGCAAGCCCGGCTATCAGGTGCTCCAGCAGGACCGCAACGCCCACATCGTGCGTACAGCCGACGGCAGGCTGACTTCCTACGTGCTCTTCGAGACACCCCGGTCCCTGCCCAAGGACGGGCTGGTGCAGGCCGCCGATACCTCCTGCCTGGTGATGGTACGGCAGGAAGGCAATCACGTTTGTCTCACCGTGGCCCAGCCCGACCTGGCCCTCTACAGCGGCCCCAGCGATGAGGCTTTCGACGAGCAGGGCAAGCGCAAGGAACGCAGCATCTACTCCCGCCCGTGGATTGGCAACAAAAGTCAGGAAATGCCCTTGACCCTGACCTTGAAAGGCCGCTGGCAGGTGGACGAGACGCCGTTCTGTCAAGTCGTTTCCATTGACAAGAAACGGACCGTCCTCCGCTTCGCCTGCAAGGATGCCGCCAGCTTCGACGTGAAGCTGAAGCGTTAAGTACCGCAGGATTGGATTTTTTTACTTTATAAAAGCCTGCATGATGATTCGTCCTTTTAAGGAAAATTGTGCAGGCTTTTCTTGTTTTTGTCGTTAGAGAAGGTGTTTCGTGACAATTTAATTGTAAAACAATGCTTTTTCTTTTGTCTCTCCGCTCAGCTTTCATTATATTTGTCGCAAATAATGTTTAACCCCGAGTCTTATGAAATTAAAATCATTTCTTGTGACGTGTCTGTTGGGCGTGTTTCCGCTGTGGGGACAGGCTCAGCAGGATGCGGAAGTGTATGTGAAGCATGTACAGTTTCCTGAGCATGCGACGTTGGAACAAAAAGTGTCAATGGCCGCCCGGCTGGTTCCCTCTCCCCAGCAGTTGGAGTGGCAGCAGATGGAGCTGACGGCTTTCCTGCATTTTGGAATCAATACGTTTACCGACAGGGAATGGGGCGACGGCAAGGAAGATCCCGCCTTGTTCAATCCCACCGACCTGGATGCCGAACAATGGGTGCGTACCCTGAAGGAGGCCGGCTTCAAGATGGTGCTGCTCACGGCCAAGCATCACGACGGTTTCTGCCTGTGGCCCACCAAGACCACGAAACATTCGGTTGCCTCTTCTCCCTGGAAGGACGGAAAGGGCGACGTGGTGAAGGAACTGCGCGACGCCTGTACGAAGTATGACATGAAGTTCGGTGTGTACCTTTCTCCCTGGGACCGCAATGCCGAGTGCTACGGCGATTCTCCCCGCTACAACGAATTCTTTATCGAACAGCTGACCGAGCTGCTGACCAACTACGGCGAAGTGCACGAAGTGTGGTTCGATGGTGCCAATGGCGAAGGCCCCAACGGCAAGAAGCAGGTGTACGACTGGGATGCCTTCTACAAGACCATCCAGCGCCTGCAGCCCAAGGCCGTGATGGCCATCATGGGCGACGACGTCCGCTGGGTGGGCAACGAACGGGGCCTGGGACGTGAGACGGAATGGAGCACTACTGTGCTGACTCCGGGTATCTATGCCCGTTCGACAGAAAACAACCAACGGCTGGGTATCCATAACACATCGCAGGACCTGGGAAGCCGCGAGATGCTGAAGAATGCCACCGAACTGTTCTGGTATCCTTCGGAGGTCGACGTTTCCATCCGTCCGGGCTGGTTCTGGCATGAGAGTGAGAACGGCAAGGTGAAGAGTCTGAAGCACCTGGCCGACATCTATTTCCAGTCGGTGGGCTATAACTCGGTGCTGTTGCTGAACATTCCGCCCGACCGTCGCGGCCACATCCATGAGGCCGACGTAGCCCGCTTGAAAGAGTTTGCGGCCTATCGTCAGCAGGCGTTTGCCGACAATCGGGTGAAGAAGGGACAGAAGATGTGGGATGCCGCTTCGGGCGACCAGCGGGTGTACAAGCTGAAGCCTTCGTCGAAAATCAATGTAGTCCTTTTGCAGGAAGACATCGCGCGCGGACAGCGCGTGGAGAGCTTCCGCGTGGAGGGTCGCGTAGGCGGGCAGTGGCAACTGCTGGGCGAAGGCACGACGGTGGGCTACAAGCGCATGCTCCGCTTCCCCGAGGTAGAAGCCGAAGCGCTGCGCATCACGATTGGAAGTAGCCGTCTCGAAGCGCACATCAGCAACGTGGCTGCCTACTATGCTCCCGATGTGGAAGAGCAGCAGGCATCGTCGCAATGGAACGACTTGCCCCGCGACTCGTGGAAGAAGGTGTCTGCCCAGCCGCTTGTCATCGACCTGGGCAAGGACGTGACATTGAAGGGCTTTACCTATGCGCCCCTCAACGAGCAGGCCAAGCCGACCATGGCCTTCCGATACAAGTTCTATGTCAGCATGGACGGAAAGGTGTGGACCGAAGTATCGGCCAACGGCGAGTTCAGCAACATCATGCACAACCCGTTGCCGCAGACCGTCAAGTTTGCCCAGCCGCAGAAGGCCCGTTTCATCAAACTCGACGCTACGACTCCCGATGCCGCTCCTGCCGTAGTAGAGCTGGAAGAAGTCGGTGTATCTTTAGTGAAATAGTAATGACAGTCAGTAAATAAATGCAATGAAAAAAATCTTAGTAAGTGTAGCATGTATCTTCGTATGGGCCCTCAGCGTGGTCGGTGCGCAGATTGACTTTGCCAAGGACAAGCTGTACAACATAGCGCCGGCCGGGCAAAAAGGAAAAGTGATCGGTTATAAGGCGGGTGGCGGTGAGGCGCTGCTGATGAAGCAGCGTGCGGCCGACCAGCTGCAGCAATGGGTCCTCAGCAACTTGTCGGGCAGTTTCCGCATCCTCAACCCCTTCGAGAACAAGGCCCTTCACAACAAGGCCGGACAGACGGTGGGCATCACGGAGAACAACGGCTCGGACGAGTCGCAGTTGTGGATTGTCCGCGAGAACGGAAAGTTTGTACAGATATTCCCTTCCAACAGCCCCGACCTGATTATGGTTTGCAACAAGTCCGGCCAGCTGGCTCTGGCAGCCAAGGACGGGCTGAAGGACGAGAAGGAAACACTCTTCTCCATCGAGGTGAGCCCGATGCCGATGCCCGAAGGCATGGCCGAGCAGGTGGTGCAGCGTTCGCGCACCTATTGGGAAGACGAAACCCGCTTTGAAGAGAACAAGGAAGTGGGTCACGCCACCTACCTGCCCTATGCCAGCGAAGCCGAGATGACGGCCGATGCCGAATATTACCGCACACCGTGGGTCGACAGCCACAGCTCGCGCTACCTGCTGCTGAACGGCGACTGGGCGTTCCACTTTGTGCCCGAGCCCTCGCAGCGTCCGTTGAACTTCTACAAGGAAGATTTCGACGTGTCGGGCTGGGAAACCATCCCCGTGCCTTCCAACTGGGAGATGCAGGGCTACGACCGTCCCATCTATGCCAACGTAGAATATCCCCATGCCAATACGCCTCCCTACATCGACGCCCGCAAGGGATTCAACGACGGCGGCAAGAACTACGGCATCAACCCCGTGGGTTCCTACGTGCGCTTCTTCGACCTGCCCGCAGGCTGGGAGAACCGTCGCACCTTCATCCACTTCGGAGGTATCTACAGCGCCGCGCTGGTTTACCTGAACGGTGAATACGTGGGCTATACGCAGGGCGCCAACAACGTGGCCGAATTCGACCTGACTCCCTATCTGCGTACGGGCCGCAACCGCCTGGCCGTGCAGGTGTTCCGTTGGAGCGACGGCTCCTACCTGGAGTGTCAGGACATGTTCCGCATGAGCGGCATCTTCCGCGACGTCTGTCTGTACAGCACTCCGAAGGTCAGCGTACGCGACCATTACATCACCTCCCGCCTCGATGCGCAGGCCGGATATAAGGCCGGCGAGCTCTCCGTTGCCTTGAAGCTCGACAACCGCGACGGGCTGACGGGAGAGAAAGAGATTGCCCTCCGCCTGCTGGCTCCCGACGGTTCGCTGGTGGCCGAGAAGGAACTCACCGTTTCGTTCACCGAAAAAGACCGTGAAGTGGAGGCGAAAGCACTGTTTTCTTCGTTGAAGGACTTGCAGCTCTGGACGGCCGAGACGCCGAACCTCTACACGCTGCACGTCGTCCAGCGCGAGGGAGGCAAGGACGAGATGGCCTTCTCTACGAAATATGGCTTCAGAGACATCGAAATACGCGGCCCGCTGGTGTACGTCAACGGCCAGCGCGTGTTCTTCAAGGGAGTGAACCGTCACGATACGCACCCCCTCTACGGCCGTGCCGTGCCTGTGGAGTCAATGCTGCGCGACGTGCTGCTGATGAAGCAGAACAACATCAATACCATCCGTACGTCCCACTATCCCAATGCGGCTAAGATGTATGCCATGTTCGACTACTTCGGACTCTATACCATGGATGAGGCCGACCTCGAAGACCATGCCAACCAATCCATCAGCGACATGCCGTCGTGGATTCCCGCCTTTGTGGACCGCATCGACCGCATGGTGCTGCGCGACCGCAACCATCCGTCTGTCATCTTCTGGAGCCTGGGCAACGAAGCCGGAGGCGGCAGCAACTTCCAGGCCTGCTACGATGCGGCCCGCCGTCTGGACAGCCGCCCCATCCACTACGAAGGAACGCGCGACGGAAAGGAATTTGGCGGCAACCGCTTCAGCGATCTCTATTCGAAGATGTATCCCGGCATGCGGTGGATGGACAAGTATGTCAACTCGTTTGACAAGCCGATGTTCATCTGCGAATACGCCCACGCCATGGGTAACGCCATCGGCAACCTGAAGGAATACTGGCAGAGCATCGAGAGCAGCTCGTCGACCATCGGCGGCGCCATCTGGGACTGGGTGGACCAGGCCATCTACGAGCCTCACGAAATAAAGAAAGGTATTTACCGCCTGCACACGGGTTATGACTTCCCCGGCCCCCATCAGGGCAACTTCTGCTCCAACGGCATCATCCCCGCCACGCGCGACGAGTCGCCGAAGCTGAAGGAGGTGAAGGCGGTGTACCAGTACGTGCATTTCGGCCTCCTGAAAGTGGATGTACCGAAGGATGAAGTCAGCGTGCTGCTGAAGAACACCTACGACTTCCTGCCGCTCGACGGCTTCTATCTGCGCTGGCAGGCCGTGAAGGACGGCGTGGCACTGGCGGCCGACAGCATGATGCTGGACCGCGTGATGCCCGACGACTCCTTGGCCGTCACGCTGAAGCTGAACACCCTCAAGCTGCGCCAGGCACAGAAGGCAGGCGAGGAAGTGATGCTCAACCTCCAGGTATGCAAGAAAGAAGCAGCTCCCTGGGCACCGGCAGGCCATGTGGTGGCACAGCAGCAATACACGTTGCTGGAGCGCGGTCCGCTACCCGCACTCTCGACCAAGGGCGGCCGCAAGCTGGCCTTGCAGGTGGAAGAGACGGAAAGCACCGTGCGCGTGAAGAACGCCAACGTGGAAGCCGTCTTCAACCGCAAGAACGGCCAGATGACGTCGCTGGTGATGAACGGCCAGGCCGTTGTCAGCGAAGGTCAGGGCTTTGTCTACGACAACCATCGCTGGATAGAGAACGACAAGTTTACCCGTACGGAGAACGGGCTTGAGGCCGAAGGCGAATGCACGGTGACGAAAGACGGTGCGAAAGTCGTGGTGAAGACCGTCCGCAAGGGTTCGCTCTGCGACACGCAGCTTACCTACACCTTTGCCCCCGACGGTACGATGGATCTGGACGCCATATTCCAGCCTCATACGGCCGACCTGCGCCGTTGCGGCCTGGTGTGCGGCATCAACCCCTCGCTGAGCCAGGTGGACTACTACGCCTACGGTCCGTGGGAGAACTACAACGACCGCAAGGACGGCTGCATGGTGGGCCGCTATACGACGACTGTGGACGATATGGCCGAGAAGTATGTCAAGCCGCAGTCCATGGGCAACCGTGAAGGCCTGCGCGAACTGAAGCTGACCGACGCTTCGGGCAAGGGTGTCTGCATCCGCACGGAAGGCAACGTTTCTTTCTCGGCTCTGCGTTACACCGACGAGGACCTGATGAAGGGACAGCACATGTGGGAACTGACAGCCCGTCCGTACATCGTGCTCCATCTGGATGCCGCCCTGCGGGGTGTGGGCAACGCCAGCTGTGGCAGCGATGTCGACACGCTTCCCATCTATCGCGTATCTCAGGAGGAACACTCCTACAAGCTGAGATTCACTCCTTGTCTGTAAGGATATAATAAACGTTCAGGCACGGACTGCACGCCCCCCTTGAGGCTGTGCACTCCGTGCCTGAATGTTGTATACAACCTGTGTTCAGGACTTCAACAAGCTGTTTACGGCCTGTTGATAGGCTTCCAGACGCGTCGCCTTGTGGATGGCTTTGCGGGCCTTTCGGTCGGCGTCGGGCAGCAGATATTCCCAGAAACTCTTCATCTTCATCAGCAGTTGCTGGTCGCCGCCTTCCAGCCGGTCGGCGTAGCGGCAGAACACGTCGGTGTGCATCTGCCTGATCCGTTCCCTTTTCTCTTCTTCCGCCAGGGGCTTCCCCTGCGCATATTCCAGTGCCAGCGCCGGATTGGCCAGCAGTCCGCGGCCGATGACTGCGCCTGCCAGCCGCGGAAACTCGTGGCGGATGCGGTCGATGTCGTCCGTTGTCAGCAGGTCGCCGTTGTAGAAGAGCGGCTTCTCGCAGCCTTCGTAGAAGGCCCGGAATCCTTCCATATCTACCATACCCTTGTATTGCTGCCTGCCCAGGCGGGGATGCAGAATGATGTCCGTCAGCGGCAGGCGGTTGAGCAGTGGCAGCAGGGCCAGACATTCGTCGGCCCGTTCCCAGCCCAGGCGCAGCTTGACGGACAGACGCATCTGCGGGAACTTCTCGCAGAGGGTTGTCAGCAGCCGTTCCACCTCGTCGGGATGGGGCAGCATGCCCGCTCCGTTGTGCCGTTTGGCCAGTACGGGGAAGGAACAGCCCAGGTTGACGTCGGCTTCTTGCCAGCCCTTGTCGGCAAAGAGCGACAGGATGCGTTCTCCTTTTTCTGTGTCGGAGGCAATGAGCTGGGGGACGAGCCGCAGGCCCCGGTTGTTGTCGGGCTCCACGTCGCGCACGTCCCTTCGCCGGATTTCACCGTGCTCCACCCGCACAAAGGGGGAGTAGTAGCATTCCACGCCGCCGAAACAGTGGGCGTGTGCCTGGCGGTAGACATCGTCAGTATACCCCTGCAAGGGGGAGAAGCGGAGGTTGAAAGAGTCTTGCATACGTTCTTGTTTTCTGCAAATGTAGGGATATTCCCGGGGTTTTGCAAGCCGGGTGGTGGCGGCGTTACCGCTTCCCGATATTCCGTCGTCCGTTTGCCCGGCTTAAAGCGATTGTCCAAGCTGGGCAAAGCGACGGTTTAAGCTGGGTAAACCGTCCGTTTAAGCAGGGCAAACGGACGCTTTGGGCCGGGCAAATCGGCAGCCGGGAATGTACCCCTGCAAAAGCGGGCATGTTTTCGCCTGAAAGAAGCAATGTTTTGCTGTGGAAGAAGCAATGTTTTCCAGGAAAGAAAGCAATGGTTTGCGGGGGAAGGAGCGGCGTGAATAAAAAAACGGGAGGAGCTTCATGAGGCTCCTCCCGTTGGGATAAGTAGGGTGCGAATACGTTTTTATGTCAATGTCTTGAGGTTAGAAGTCTTGTGTCATAGAGATTCTTTTATTCCGTAACCTTGACGGTGAATTCGCGTGTGATCCGCTTCTGCTGGTCGTAGTTGCCGTTTGTTGCGACAAACGTAGCCGTGTAGGTACCAGCCTCCGTGTAGGTGTAGGTATAGCTGTCGAGGCTCTGCGAGATGTTCTTCAGCGGCGTACCGGCATCGGGGGTGCAGGCGTTGACCATGAAGAGGTTGGACGTCAGCCAGCTGTACTTCAGCGGAGATCCGCCGCCCGAGCTGTGGATGAAGAAGCTGCTCATGTTGGACATGTTCCAGATGCCGCTCGTGTTGTTGCTGACGGTGCCGTAGGGGCGGTTGGACGTCATGGACTTCTGGTCGCTCAGGTTATGCTTGTACATCATGTTCAGCGGGGTGAAGCCCAGGGAGGAAGCAGCCAGTGAGGACGATGTGCCGTCGGTCATCTGGTTCACCACCTGCAGGTTCTGGATGTAGACTTTGGGCTGGGTTTGTGAGTTGTCCACGCCTTTGTAGACGAAGGCCAGTGCGACGCGCTCTCCCAGGTAGGGGAGCATGTCCAGTTCGTAGCTCTTGGTGCTGGTCGGGGTGGGCAGGTCTGCGGTGGACAGGAGGGTCTGCCATCCGTCGTGCTGTTCCACCAGGATGGAGTCGGCTTCGAAGTTGCTTTTGTTCAGTCCTTCGAAGGTCTTCGAGATGAGCACCTTGAAGTCTATCATGTCCAGTTTGCCGTATTCGGTCTTGATGTCCAGTGTCAGCTTGGAGCTTTCAATCTGGTCGGTCGCTACCTGTGCGCGGTCTCTGTATTCATACTTGCTTCCGGCTTCTCCGCTGAAGAACGTGAGGAAGTCGTTTTCGCCGCCCAGCTGGAACGTGATGGGCGTTCTTTTCTGTACGGTGATGGTCTGTCCGTCGTAGTTTACGCCGTCGCCTGTAGCCACAACGTCGAGTTCGGGGTCCTGCTTCATCTCGTTCTCGCACGACGTGAAGGCCAGGCCCGTTATGGCAGTCAATATGAGGAGTTTATTCAGTTTCATAATCTTTTATGCGTTTAATGGTTTGTCGGATGATGTGATTACCAGCCGGGATTCTGCGTCATCTTCTTGTTGACGGAGATTTCGCTATCGGGGATGGGGAAGTAGTTGTATGCGTCGCTGATCTGGAAGTAGGTCCAGACACTGTACTTGTCGCCGCCGTTCCAGTTGCTTCCGTCGCCCTGCTGGGCCAGCGGAGCCAGTTCGTTCATATCCTTGATGTATTCTCCCCAGCGGATCAGGTCGAAGCGGCGGGTGTATTCGAAGCAGAGCTCCATGGCGCGTTCGTCCTTGACAGCCTGGCGGAAGGCATCCTTGCTCAGCGAACCTTCAGCATAGGCATCGACACCGGCGCGGGTTCTGACTGCGTTCAGGCATTGGTAGGCCAGCGTGGTGGGGGCGTCGTTCACTTCGTTCTCCGATTCGGCAACCATCAGCAGGACGTCCGAATAGCGCAGCAGGGGGAAGTTGATGGACGTATAGTTCTTGTTCTTCTTCTCGTTCTGGCACTCGTATTCCCGGCGGAACTTGCCGCAGGCGCGCGACTTGTTGAGCTTCGTTCCGTCTTCGTAGTCGCCAGTCTTGTTGGCTACATCGCCTTCTCCGTACGTGTACGACTTGTCCCACCAGCCTTGGGCACGTGCGTTCTCCAGTTCGTCTTTCTCGAACTTGCGTCCCGTCACGCCTTTGCCTTTGGTCTTCTCGACGTATTCGAACGGAGCCAGGTTCCAGTAGAAGCGTTCCTGGTCGTTGTTGTTCACATACAGGTCATAGAGTTTCGGAGTGGACCAGTAGTAGGCGTAGCCATAGCCGGGGTCCTGCTTTCCGATGATGGACTGTTCGTTGGACACATCCGGGCATTTGATGCCGAGCAGGTTGCCGATACGGCCTTCTGCACGTACCTCGTCGGTATAGTTACCGGCAAATTCCACTTCCCAGATGCTTTCGTTGGCGGTCGTGTTGTAGTTGTTGGAGCACATGTCGATGAATACGTCCCAGTAGTTGGCGGCCAGTGCATGTCCTTCGGTCATGACCTTCTGGGCATAGACGCCTGCCTGCTTGAAGTATTCCTTGATCTGTTCGGAGTTTCCGGCTGCGTTGTCGCGGTAGTGTTCACCGGCACGGAACAGGTATACGCGGGCCAGGATGCCCCAGGCTGCGGAGCGGGAGATGCGTCCGGGCTTGTATCCCAGTTCGGCAGCTGTCTTCAGATTGCCGGCACATTCGGACATTTCTGTCACGATGAAGTCGTAGATGGTCTCCTTGTCGGTGCGTTCGATGTCGAGGCCTGCCACGCTGCTGGTCGACGTGGTCCGGAAGGGAACGTCTCCCCAGCACTCTACCAGCGTGAAGTAGTAGAAGGCACGCAGGAAGCGGGCTTCGGAGCGGTACTGCTCGCGGGTGGCGTCACTGATTTCGGGTGTCTGGTCGATGTGCTCCAGGAAGGTGCAGGCACGGTCGATGCCCGAATACAGGGTGATCCACAGACGGCTGAAGTAAGGGGAGCTGGAGTTGGCGTTGTTGCAGGCGATGGCACCGCTGGTCGACGGGTTGCGTCCGCCGCCGTAGTGGGAAAGGTCGTCGCCGGCTACCAGATCCATATAGGAGTTGCCGTAATAGTTCTGCGATGCCAGAGGGGCATAGATGGAAGTCAGGAACGAGGTGGCTTCCGACTCGTTGTTGAAGTAGACCTCGGGGGTCAGTTTGGTAGGTTCCTTGTCCAGAAAATCACAGGAACCCATGGCCAATGTCGTAAGGAGGAATAATATGGTTGTTTTAATCGCTTTCATATAGAATAATATTTATGATATTAGAAACCTAAGTTAAGACCGAAGCTGACGGACATGGCTCTCGGGTAGGAAGAGAAGTCCAGACCCGGAGTCAGGGCTCCTTCACGGATGGAAACTTCGGGGTCGTAGCCGGAGTAGCCGGTCAGTGTCCACAAGTTGGATGCAGCCACATAGATGCGTGCATTGTCAATCTTGTACTTGCTCAGGAATGTCTTCGGAAGGGTATAGCCCAGCGTCACGGTTTTCAGACGCAGGAACGAGCCGTCTTCGATGACACGGGACGAAATGACGAGGTTGGAGCTGGAGTTGGTGGCAGCAGGGATGTTGCTTTCAGGGTTCTCCGGTGTCCAGCGGTCGGCATAGCTGGCATATTGGTTCAAGTCTTTCTTCTTCTGGAAGCCGCTTTCGAAGAACAGGCGGTTGGCGTTCAGGATGTCGTTGCCGTAGGACCATTGGAAGAATACGCTCAGGTCGAAGTCCTTGTAGCGGAAGTTGTTGGTGAAACCTCCCGTGTGGATGGGCAGGCCGCGGCCGATCATGGTACGGTCGTTCGTGTCGATGACACCGTCGCCGTTCAGGTCGGCATACTTTGGCATACCGGGCTGTGTGTTGCTTTCGCTGGTGTAGTGCGGGATGTTGCTCTTCAGCGTGTAGGTGCTTCCCGACTTGTCGAAGTCTTCGTACTTGTAGGTTCCTTCATAGATGTAGCCGTACATCATGCCCATCGGGTAGCCCACCTTGGCAATGTAGTTGGGCTGGCTGTTGAAGTTCTGGTCGAAGGTGGCCGTGCTCAGCAGGCTGGTCTGGCCTTCGGTCAGTTCCAGTACTTCGTTCTTGTTGAATGCGATGTTGAAGTTGGTGGTCCATTCGAAGTTCTTGTTGCGGATGTTGACGGTGTTCAGCGTCAGCTCGATACCGTCGTTGCGCACCTTACCGATGTTTTTCATCGCGCTGGGATAGCCGGACGAGTAGGGCAGGGTGGCATCCAGCAGCAGGTCGCGGGTCGTCTTGCGGTACAGGTCGACGGTCAATCCGACGCGTTCGTCAAAGAAGCCCAAGTCGACACCCAGGTTCCATTGTTCGGTCGTCTCCCATTTCAGGTCCTCGTTGGGGAGGGAAATCGGGGCCACACCCACGTTGCTGTTGTTGCCGTCGAAGGGATATACGGTATTGGGAATGTCTTCGATGGATACGTGCGATTTGATCATGTCCAGCAGGGCGAAACGGTCGTATTCACCGATACGGTTGTTACCGGTCAGACCCCAGCTCAAACGCAGTTTACCGCTGGACAGCACCGGCTTGATGTTCTGGAGGAATTCCTCTTCGGAGAAGCTCCAGGCCAGTGATCCGGAAGGGAAGTAACCGTAGCGGTTCTTCTTGCTGAACTTGGAGGAACCGTCGGCACGGAAGGAGGCCGTTGCGTAATACTTGGACATGTAGTTGTAGTTGACACGTGCCAGATAGGAGAGCATGGACCAGGAGGACTTGAGCGAAGAGGATTTGTCGAAGGTACCCTGGCTCATACCTGCCATACCCAAGGATTCGTTGGGAATCTGCTTGGTGCGGAGCGAGTAGTATTCGTAGTCGGAGTTCTGCAGTGTCACACCGGCCATCGCGTTCAGGAAGTGCTTGTTCTTGAAGTTCGTCTGGTAGGTGAGGATGTTTTCGTTCAACCACGTGAGGCGTTGCTGGCGGATGATTTCGGCGTTTACCTTGTCGGTCGATGTCGGGCCGCCGTAGCGTGTCTGGGAGTTGTTGAAGGTATCGCTGTGACGGTTGTCGTAGGTATAGCCGCCGGAAACTTTCAGCTTCAGTCCCTTGATGAATTCATATTCGGCATAACCGTTGATCTGCAGGTTGTCCGTGTAATACTTCTTGTAGGCGTTCTTCAGGTCCAGGATGGGGTTGAAACGGTAGTCGTTGGAGGCATCCAGGTCATCGTCCATCAGGTTGTTGAGCAGGTCTTCCAGCGTACCGTCCGGATAGTTGACGGGACGGTAACCCCATACACTGTAGAAGAGGTTGTTCATACCGGAGTAGGATGTTTCGGAAGGAGAGCTTCCGCTCTTGATGGAGCGCGAATAGTTGGTGTTGAAGTTGACGGTCAGCTTGCCCCGTTTGATCAAGGTGTTCATACGTGCCTGCAGACGTTCGTAGTCGGAGTTGAGCAGGATACCTTCCTGGTCGTAGTAGGATACGGATGCGTTGTAGCGGACCGTTTCGGAACCTCCGTTCACGCGGACGTTGTGGCTTTGTTGCCAGGCAGTGCGGAATATTTCGTCCTGATAGTTGTTCTGCGGAACGTTCCGGTAGTCTTCCAGCGAATACTTCTTGCCGTTGTAGTCCATGAAGTAAGTGCTTTCGATGCCGGTCGGGTCGATTTCGGCCTGCAGTTTCACGAAGTCGTAGGCATCCATCATGTCCAGGGTCTTTGTCACCTGGGAGATGCCGAAGCTGCCGTCGTAGGAAATCTGGGTCTTGCCGATTTTTCCTTGTTTGGTGGTAATGATGACAACGCCGTTCGCACCACGTGCACCATAGATGGCTGTAGCCGAGGCATCCTTCAGGATGTCGATGGACTCGATATCCGAGGGGTTGATGGTGCTTCCCGCATCGGCATCTTCTACGGGGAAGCCGTCGATGACGTAAAGCGGCGAGTTGTCCTGCGTCAGAGAGTTGTTACCACGGATGGTGATGTTCATGGTGGCACCGGGCTGGCCTTCACCCGAGCTTACGTTGACACCGGCGATACGTCCGCCCAGCGCCTGGTCGAATGAAGAGACCGGAGTGGACAGAATGTCTTTCATGTTGGCCTTGGCGACAGAACCCGTCAGGTCTTTTTTGCGTACTTCCTGGTAACCTACAACGACCACTTCATCCAATGTCTCGGAATCTTCTTCCATCGTTACGTTGAATGTCTTTTGGTTGCCAACTTTGATTTCTTGAGTTTTGTAGCCGATGAAGGAGAATTGCAAGACATCGTTGGGCTTCACACCGCTCAACTTGAATTCACCGTTGAGGTCGGTGCTGATACCGTTAGTCGTTCCTTTCACAACGACGCTTACACCGGGAAGTTCACCCATTGCGTCGACTACTTTACCTGTAATCTCACCTCCTGTCTGTGCTTTCAGATTCTGGAAGCAGCATAGGAGGCCTGCAAGTAACATCAAAATGAGTTTTCGTCTCATCATAAATATTAAATTAGTTAGTTAATAATAAAGGTTGTTTCGCGGCACATATTGCTATGCGGTACAAGATTGCCGCAAAAATATGGATTGCGGGAAAATACCTATTTAATGAATTGTTCACAAATAGTGTAATTTCGTACATAATGTATCTTAGGGCACCTGATGTGCAGGCTTTATCGGGCCTCTCCCTTCACACTTTCCAGCAACCGGGCCAGTTTTCCGGCTGTTTCGGGATTCTCTTCGAAAACATCCTTTTTTTCGGAAGGATCTTCCGCCAGGTTGTAGAGCTGGGGCTGGGGGGCATTGCCCAGTTCCATTTTTGTCCAGTATTCGATGGCCGGCTGATCGCTTGGCTCGATGTATTTCCAGTTTCCTTGGATGATGGAAAGGGTGTTGTTCAGGTTTTGCTGGACGACGTATTCACAACCGGTGGTATCTTTGCCCAGAAAGGTCGCAAGCTGGTCGCGGCTGTCGGGAGCGGCTCCGGCAGGCAGCTGGTGGTTCAGCAGGTTGGCCAGCGAGGCGTAGACATCGATCATGGAGAACAGGGCCTGCTGTTTGCCGGGCTGGATGACGGCCGGCCAGCGTACGATGAACGGTATGCGCGTCCCGGCCTCGTAGGCGCTGTATTTGCCACCGCGGTAGTGCTTCATCGGTGTATGTCCGTTCAGCAGTTCGCGGGCCTGGTCCTGATAGCCATCGTCGATGACGGGTCCGTTGTCGCTGCAGAACACGAAGAGAGTGTTGTCGGCAATGCCCAGGCTGTCGAGGGTATGCATGATTTCGCCTACGGTCCAGTCCAGCTGGAGAATGACGTCGCCGCGAGTGCCCAGCCCGCTCTTTCCGGCGAAGCGCGGATGAGGAACACGAGGCACGTGGATGTCTTGTGTACCCATATAGAGGAAGAAGGGGCGGTCCTTGTGCGCGATGATGAAGTCCTTGGCCTTGCCGGTGATGACGTTGGCAATGTCTTCGTCTATCCACAGGGCCGACTTTCCGCCGGTCATCCATCCGATGCGGGGGATACCGTTGATGATAGTATTGTTATGTCCTTGGCTGGGTTTCAGTTTCACCAGTTCGGGATTTTCCTCGCCCGTAGGCCAGTTGCCTACCTTGTGCTCATAGCTCACGGTGATGGGGTCGTTGGGATCAAGTCCGTCCACACGGCCGTTTTCCACAAAGACGCAGGGCACACGGTCTACGGTAGCCGGGATGATGTATTCGTATCCGAAGCCGATGTCCTGGGTGTTGGGCTTGATGAGGCCGTTGAAGTTGGTTCCGCCTTTGGGACCGAGTCCCAGGTGCCATTTGCCGATGGCAGCGGTGGCATATCCTTCCTGTTGGAACATGTCGGCCATGGTGACGCAGGCCGTGTCGATGATGAGTTCCGAATTGCCGGGAGCGATGCCTGTATTCTGCTGCCTCCAGGGATACATGCCGGTCAGCAGTCCGAAGCGGGAAGGTGTGCTGGTCGACGAGGTGGCGTAGGCATTGGTGAATTGCAGTCCCTGGCCGGCGAGGCGGTCGAGGTTGGGCGTACTGATTCTGGTCGCTCCGTAGCAACTCAGGTCACCGATGCCCAGATCGTCGGAAATGAGGTAGATGACGTTGGGCTTCTTGGAGTCTTGTACATCTTTGGAATGTTTGGACGTACTGCCGCATGCCGTCAGTAGGGCGGCTCCGACGGGAAGCATGATTTGAAAGGTGGCTGAGGTCCTCATAGCTCTTGACTTTTAAAGTTTCGGGAGCAAAAGTAGGACCTTTGGGATGAAAGTATTGTGGGAAACCGTCCAAAGAATGGTGAAAAACGTACATATTCCACCCCTTTCGGGTGATATCTTACGTTTCGTCTTCTTTTTCTGATTCGCCTTCCGTGTCGTTTCCGGCATCCGTTTCCTTCCGGTAGGCGAGGGGGCTGATGTGGTAGACGTCCTTGAAGCACTTGGCGAAATAGCGGGGCGAACTGAAGCCGATGCGGTCGGATATTTCTGTGATGTTCAGTTCAGGATTGTTTCGGAGCAGGTAGGCACCCTTCTTGAGGCGGATGGTCAGGATGAATTCGTTCGGCGTCTGGCCGGTGATGCCTTTCAATTTGGTGAACAGGTTGGTGCGGGCCATGGCCATTTCACGGGCGAAGGTGTTGACATTGAAGTCGGCATCGTCCAGGTGTTTCTCGATGACGGCCATCGCGCGGTCCAGAATGTCTTTGTCTATGGGGTTGGTGGCCAGTTGCTGGACGGTAGTTTGCGGCTGTTTGCTGAATTTCTCCTGTAGCAGGATGCGCGAATTGACCAGGTTGTTGCATCGTGAGATGAGCAGGCTGGTGTTGAAGGGTTTGGTGATGTAGTCGTCGGCACCGATACGGAGGCCTTCGATGTTTTGCTCGATGGCTGTGCGGGCGGTGAGCAGCACGACGGGGATGTGGCAGGTGTTGAAGTCCGACTTGATACGTTTGCACAGTTCGGTTCCCGACATGCGGGGCATGACGACGTCGCTCACGACAATGTTGGGTTGTTCCTTGCCAATCTGTTCCCATGCCTCTTCACCGTCGGCGGCCGTTGTCACCTGGTAGAAGGGAGCAAAGATCTCGGCCAGCATCTGCCGGATGGATTCATTGTCTTCCACGACCAGCATTTTGTTGGAACCGGCCTGGGGTTTGGAGGGTTGGTCAGCATCCATTTCACCTTTCAGCAGGATGTCCATTTCCGGTTTGTCGATGTCGATTTGCTGGATCACATGGTCCCGACGGTCTATTTCTTCCTCCTTGAACTGACTGTTTCCCAGCGGGAGGGTGACGATGAAGCAGGTGCCCTTGCCCAAGGTACTTTCCACCCGGATGGTTCCGTGATGCAGTTCTACAATGCCTTTGGTCAGGGCCAGGCCGATGCCGGTGCCCGTTGATTGCCGGGTGTCGTCCGAGGAGATGGAGTCTACCTGGTAGAAACGTTCGAATATTTTGTCCAGCTCTTTGGCGTCCATACCTTCGCCCGTATCGCTGACGCGGATGACGGCATTTCCGTTTTCATTGTCGACGGACAAGGTGATGGTGTCGGCCGGACGGGTATGCTTGAGGGCGTTGGACAACAGGTTGTTGACCACTTTCTGCATCTGTTTCTGGTCATACCATACCTCCAGGCTATCGGTTCCTTTCTGGAAAATCAGGTTTACCTGCCGGGTGTGGGCATACTCCAGGAACAGCAGATAGTTCTCATACAGAAAGTCTATGAGGTTGTGACGGCTGACCTTGATTTTCATGTGTCCTTGTTCTTGTTTGCGGAAGTCGAGCAGTTCGTTGATCAGTTCGCGTAGCTGGATGCTGTTCTTGTACATGCTCAATACCTTATTGTACAGGGCGGGGGTGAAGTTCTGGACCTGAAGCAGCGTTTCAATCTGTGAGATGATGATGGTAAGCGGTGTGCGGAACTCATGGGAGATGTTGGTAAAGAAACGGAGTTTCGACTGGTTGAGCAGTTCAATGTCCTGGGCATGTTTCTTCTCGTATTTGAGCGACTCTCTCAGCTTGATGCGCATCTTGTAGGTGCGTATGAGATACCATGACAGGCTGCCAATGGCCAGTATGTAGAAAAGGTAGGCCCATATGGTCTTATAGAACGGGGGAAGAATGTGGATGGTCAGCCGGACGGGAGGGCAGATTTCTGCCGGTTGCGTTTGGGGCTTGATGACCAGCGTGTAGGTTCCCGCATTGAGGTTCGTATAGGTGATGGCGCTGTTGAGGGCATCGGTCCATTTGTCGGAGAACCCTTTCAGCTGATAGATGATTCGGTCCTTGTTGGCAGGCACATAGTTTGAGGTAGCGAATTCGATGGTGAACATCGACTGGTCGGCTTTAAGCGTAATTTCAGGCGTATAGCAGAGTGATTGGGGCAGAATGCCGCTTTCGTCTCCGGTTTCTATTTCTTTCCCGTTGACATAAAGTTTTGACAGGATGATGTTGTAAGGCTTGGGAGGGAGATTCAGTTCCATTTCATGAAAGGAAATCATCCCTTGGGTACTGCCCAGAAAGATTTCGCCGTCGCTGGTGACGCACAGGGCATTTTCGTTGATGGTCGAGAAAGGGAAGCCGTTGCTTCGGTTGTAGTTTTGAGCTTGGTGTGTGTGGCGGTTGAAGATGGAGAACCCCTGGTTGGTGATGAGCAGCAGGTTGCCGCTGACGGGCGATTCCTGGACTTCGTAGATGCAATCGCTCACCAGACCGTTGTGTGCCTGGTCAAAGTTCTCGAAACTGTCGCTTTGAGGGTGGTAGAGGTCGAGTCCGCTGCCCGATGTCGAAAACCAAAGACGGCCTTGCTTGTCACACAGAATGCTGTAAACATTGTTGTTGCTCAGTGTATTGGCTACGCCATGCTGGTGACGGTAGCTTTTGAGTCGGTGTGTCTGGAAGCTATATCGGAATACTCCTTCTCCGGTGGCGGCTATCCATAGGTCGCCATTCTTGTCGAACTCGATGTCGGCTACCATCTTGATGCTGCGTCCTTCTTTGGTGTCCTGGAAAAGTCGTTGGCATTTGCCGCTTGCCTTGTCCATCATGCAGACACCGTTTTGTGTGGCTACAATCAAACTGTCCTTTCCGTAGGGCTCAAGGTCGCGGATGATGTTAGAGGGAAGGCTATTCGGATTGCCTTCCTCCATGCGGTGATGGGTGAAGTGGAGATTATGCAGGTTCAGCCGGTCGAGGCCGCCCATATGGGTGCCAATCCAGATTTCCTGATGCTCTTTGTCATAATATAGAGCCTTGACATTGTCGTGGGCAATGCTGTTGGGATTGTTCTTGTCGGTGCGGTACCAGCGGAATTCGTTTTTGCGTCGGTCGAGGAAATTCAGTCCTCCTCCTTCGGTGGCAATCCATAGGTTACCGTCCTTGTCTTCCACGATACGCCCCACTACCGGGTTGCTCAGTCCCTTTTTTTCTACAGATGAATAATGGTAGGCTGTGTAGATGTTGTATTCGGGATTGAAGTAGTTGACTCCGCCGAAATATGTCCCCAGCCAGAGGGTGCCTTGGCGGTCCTTGACGATGCACCAGATGGAAGAATGGGTCAGTCCGTCGCCTTTGGCGTCGTGGGTCGTATGGTTTTGGAAGAGGCCGTTGCTCTTGTCGTATCGGTTCAGCCCGTTGAAAGTTCCTATCCAGATGTTGCCCAGGTTGTCTTCACAGCAGGCTCTGGCAAAATTGGAAGAGATGCTGTGGGGATTGTTGGCATCGTGACGGAAGTTGACAATCGTACCGTCGGTCTTGACGCGATACAGGCCGTCTTCCCAGCTGCCTATCCACAGTTCTTTTTCACTGTCTTCGTAAATGCTGGTGATGTTGCCTGTTTCGATGGGGTGGGTCAGTTCCTGGTTGTCCAGTTTCAGGCGGTATACCCCTTCACTGGTGGTGCCTATCCACAGATAACGGCCGTCGGAGTGGAGGCAGTAGATTTCGGGATTTTTTCCCGGAAGTTGGTAGCAGAGATCAAAGTTCCCGGTCTTTTCATTGTAAAGGTATATTTCGTTTTTCTTGGCAATGTAGAGGCCGTCATGGTAATAGACGCTTTGAATGTGGTCTACCAGAAGCGTCTTGAATTGGAGGGTGCGGAGGTCCAGTTGGGCCACTCCGTCGTTGCAGAGCAGATAAATATGTCCGTTCTGGTCGCCGGTGATGCGCGTGACGGTGTTGCTGAAGAGACTGTGCGGGTTGTCTTTCTCCAGTTTATAGGTCTGTATATCCGTTCCGTTGTATCGGTTCAGGCCTTCCCGGGTGCCAATCCAAAGCATACCGTTCTCATCTATGTAAAGGCTGTTGACCGAGAATTGTGACAGGCCGTCTTCGGTAGTCAGGTTACCGAAGGTGACATTCTGTGCCTGCAGTTGCACGGCAAATATGCAAATGATTCCCAAAAGTAATGAACGGACAGTCATTTTCCTTTACGCCAAAATAGTGTTTTTTGAAGATTCGATGACAAATATAGAAAGTTTTTATACAATCTAACATGTTTTTCTTCCTGTTTTTTTCGTTTATGTCTGTCTAAATGCCTATTTTTGGCCATTCATATCGAATCACTAATTTAAAATTTCAATCATGAAAGACCTTTTATCTATTGTATCTCATTTTCAATTGGCGGATACAGTTCGTGAAATCAATCCGTTAGGTTCGGGACTGATCAATGATACCTACAAGGTAGTAACGACGAACAGCAATCCGGATTATGTACTGCAACGCATCAATCATGCCATTTTTCAGAATGTGGATATGCTGCAGTCCAACATCGAAGCCGTGACCCGGCACATCCGTAAAAAATTGGAAGAAAAAGGCGAAAAGGAGATTGACCGCAAAGTTCTCCACTTTCTCCCGGCCGACAATGGCAAGACTTATTGGTTCGACGGCGAGAATTATTGGCGTATCATGGTGTTCATTCCCCGTGCGAAGACCTATGAAACGGTCAACCCGGAGTATTCGGGTTATGCAGGACAGGCATTCGGTAATTTCCAGGCGATGCTGGCCGATATACCTGATCAACTGGGTGAAACCATTCCCGATTTCCACAACATGGAATTCCGTCTGAAGCAGTTGCACGATGCCGTAGCAGCCGATGCGGCAGGACGTGTGAAGGAAGTGCAGTATTATTTGGATGAGATAGAGCGCAGAGCTGAAGAAATGTGTAAGGCAGAGCGCTTGTATCGGGAAGGAAAGCTGCCCAAGCGTGTGTGCCACTGCGACACGAAGGTGAACAACATGATGTTCGACGAAGACGGTTCGGTACTTTGTGTCATCGACCTAGATACGGTGATGCCTTCGTTTATTTTCTCCGACTATGGAGACTTCCTGCGTTCGGCTGCCAATACGGGACTGGAGGATGACAAGAACCTGGATCATGTAAACTTCAACATGGATATCTTCAAGGCCTTCACTAAAGGATATCTGGAGTCGGCCAAGTCATTCCTGCTTCCCATCGAAATAGAGAATCTGCCCTATGCGGCCGCTCTGTTCCCTTACATGCAGTGTGTGCGTTTCCTGGCTGATTACATCAATGGAGATACCTATTATAAGATCCAATATCCGGAACATAATCTGGTACGTACCAAAGCCCAGTTCAAGCTGCTGCAGAGTGTGGAAGAACATACGCCGGCTATGAAAGAATTCATTGCTTCCTGTTTTTAAAACCATAGATTTATGACCCCGAAAGAATTGTATGTGAAGAAGCTGGCCCTTGCCGTTCCGCAGGCGGCAGAGGTTCCTGCCGTTTTGGCCAAAGCTCAGGTTGTTTACCAGCCGATAGCTTGTGTGGATTGGAAAGAGGCCTATCCTTACGCGCCGCAAGTAGAATTTGCGATGGCTTATACCGATGAGGCATTATTGTTGCACTATCGGGTGACCGAGGCTTCGGTCCGTGCGATGGCGGGACGCGATAATGGACCGGTGTGGGAAGATGCGTGCGTGGAGTTCTTTTCGATGCCCGGTGGCGATGATGTGTATTACAACATTGAGTGTAACTGTACCGGAACGCTGTTGATAGGAGCCGGCTCGGCACGGTCGAACCGTCAGCATGCCTCTCAAGTTATTCTAGATCAGGTATCTCGTTGGGCTTCTTTGGGCCGCGAGGGCTTTGACGAACGTGTGGGTGAGTGTAGTTGGGAGGTAGCTCTGGTGGTGCCTTTCTCTGTATTTTTCTTGCACGACCTTCATTCGATGGACGGGAAATCAGTACGGGCCAATTTCTATAAGTGTGGTGACAAACTGCAGACCCCTCATTTTTTGTCCTGGAGCCCGATTGAATTGCCGAAGCCTGATTTCCATTGTCCGGCTTTCTTCGGAACATTACATTTTGAGTAAGTATGGATAGAGACTTGATATAAAAAGAGGCCGGGACATCATGTTCCGGCCTCTTTCGTAGGTCTATGACTGAATGTCTCCTGACTTCGTCAACGCGTACCCCAAAATTCATCAGCAAACAATGGAGCTATAC
>CATXSD010000040.1 GCA_958402075.1 Mediterranea massiliensis
AGCCAATACACCGGTTATCATCGTGGTAGCCACCGCACCACCTACTCCTACGACCAGAACTCCCAGATGTCCGGTAGCAGGATTTACGTTTTCTTTCATCTCTATTCTCTTTTTTATATTAAAAAATTGCTCAAAATTAGGGCATTTAATTGATTTATCACTACTTTTTTTATCGCTTTTATTGTTCCGTTAGTAAGATTTAAGTTAAAAGGTCATGTGCAGGCTGATTCGGAGTCCGCTCCGGTCTATGCCCGGCAAATCTCTATAAGTCAGACGCCATACATAGTCCAGCCGAAGCACCTTTAAAATATTCTCAACGCCGACACCTACCTCAACATAAGGCTTCCTGCCCATCACCGTACTGCCGGACGGGAACTGGAACAGCCCCTCGGCAAGCGACGGATTGTTGCGGTCGCTCAAGTTGCCGAACAGGCCACGACAGGAAAGCACTTCCCTCCACTTCAGTTTTTTCAACAAGGGGATGCGGTTGAACACAAAACCGTTCAGAAAATAGGTCACATCCCAGGAAGCATATTCGTCATTCAGGAACTCCATTGCATTCATCAGGCTGTAGGACTCGGGCTGGATGGTGTAGGACAAGTTGGCATTCGGGATAATCAGCAGGGGAAAAGGCACCTTGCTCCACACCTTGCCCGCCTTCAGGATGACATCGGTATAGCCGAAAGCCGAGAACCAGAAACGCTTCTGGAAGCCGGCTTCCGTATAATGATAGGTATAGTCTCCTCCCAAAACACCCTTGCACGACATCGTATGGGTCAGGGTAAAGACCGGAGCATCCAGCGAAACCGGGAAACGGTTCCACTGGGTCTGGAAGAACTTTTCGTTGGGCGCATAGCGTAGCTTCAAGGACAGCTCGCTGTTCTCGATACTCTTCACATAGGTATGGTTCTCGTCCTGACGGATAAAGGGTATGAGATACGAGGATTCGTCCTGACGCCATCGGGCGGTCAGCTCATAGGAAAAGCCCGAATGGAACTCCTGCCTGTAGGTCAGCTCCGCCTTCTTCTGATAACCAATACGGTCGTCTTTCTTTCTCTTCAGAGCCAGAAAGACATTGTCCTTACTGGTATACAGATAGTTCTGTCCATACTGGTTCACATCCGAATAATAGCTGAGCTTCAGCGAATGGATGGGGAACTCGTTGGCATATTCCTTCTTTTCATTGAACGAATATTCGAGCTCGGCCAGCCCCTTGACACGGCGGTCGTCGAATCCGTAGGCTATGTATCCCCGTCCGAACAGATGGGGGTTGAGCCAAGCGGTAGTCATTCCGCCGGCACGGATGCGGACTCCTTCCAGCGTATTGCCGTTGATGGAGGTGTTGACAGGACCGTAATAGAACAGAGGCGACTTGTCACGCGGAACGGGTACATAGCCCGTAAACAAGATCTTCAGAATCTTTTCGGTCCAGTAATAAGCGGGATAAGTGCGCAGCCGGGCCATCATCTTGTCGACCGACGTCTCCTTGCCGCTTACCTCCACCGGGCGGTTCTGCTGCCAGTAGTAATCGGTATAGGCAGTCGAGGTACGAGGTTCGATCACCTTTTCGGGCTTGTCGAACACAGCCAGGGCCTCCTCTGTAGGTTCATAACGATAGTTGCTGTAATAAACGTCGCGCTTCGCATAGATGCCGTCGCTTCCTTCGGTCAGCTTGAATTCGGTAACGATGGTCTCATGGGTCATCTGGCGGGTACCGTCCGGAGAGCGGTCAAAGTTCTGCTCCAACGTCATGTTGTCGACAAAATTCAGATTGATTTTCTGAGGGAAATTCATCCGGACCCGATGCACGAAATAGGTGCTGTCGAGCGCCACGTACAGATGGCCCGTAAAGCCGAACGACTCCGAATTGAAGGGAACGAACGTCAGGTCAACGCAGGGTTTTCCGCCGACCGTCAATGTATCCATCAGATAGTACTTATAGAAGGAAGGGCCGATGCGCGACAGAGGACTCACAAATTTGTTGGTGAAAAGGGTAATGTTATTCTGATAGATGTCTACGTCGGTCATGGTGACACTGATGGCCTGCTCCATTCCCTGCTGGGAGAGCATTTCGTCTACACCGGCCTGGCGCCGGGCCTTGACCACCTGCTTCTCGCTATGGGGCGACTTGCGGTAATAGTCGGTGGCCAGCAGTTCGCGGTTGGACACCGCCAGCACGGGCTTGCCCGTCACCGCCGACGTATCGACATATTCCGACAGGAAATCGAACTTCCGGTAAAGCCATTTCTGCTGTTTCAGGCTGTCGAAATCGTTGATGGAGAAGGTCATCTTCTCATACCGGTCGCGCTGCCAGAAATCACATTCCGACGGCGAATGGTCGTCACGGTGCTCTATCATCTGCCTGACGAACTCCACCGCCGGATTGTCTTTCTTGCTGTAATGTTCGCGGCGGGGCTTCACCACCACTTCCTGCAAGGCATAGGTGGCAGGCGAAAGCACAACTTGAAAATACGGATTGTCAGCCGGACGTATGTTCCGTTCATATTCGTTATACCCTACGGCAGAAACGACCAGCGTGGCACGGGTACGACGGGTCTTGAACGAAAAATGCCCGTCATCGTCCGTCATCCCTCCTTCAGTCGTGCCCTTCAGGTATACAGAGGTATAGGGCAAAGGCTCCTGCGTCAAAGAATCGGTCACCACGCCACGCACCACGTATTGCGCCCGCAACGGCAACCCCATACACAACCCGATGACCCACAGGCCCATCCATTTCAAAAGCCTCATCCGACTCATACCTTTGCAAAATACCTATTATCCTATCGGGCTGCAAAGGTACGGAAGAAAACTTTTCAGGAAAGTTCAGTTTTACCCAATAAATGTTCCATACTCCCCTTTTTCAGGTAAAACTGATGCGGAAGCGGGTCAATCCGTCTGAATAGGTACGCAAAGAAAAGGTACATTTATGCCGGCTCAAGACCTCACGAATAAAAATGAGTCCGATGCCCTGTCCGTTGGGCTTGGTCGAGAAGAAGGGGCTGAAGAGCTTGGACTCCGTTTCCTTGCTGATGCCCGGCCCGTTGTCTTCCACTTCCAGGGTTGCCGGTGCCAGGGTACGGACTACAACAAGTCCCTCTCCGGCAGGCAATGTTTCGGAAGACGCTATACTCTCAACGGCATTCTTGATGATATTCACCACTACCTGCTCAAACAAAGCCGGATCCAGATTGACCGTCCCCACTTCGGGACTGCACTCCACGCGCAAGGTCACCTGATGGTCGTTGCACATTCCTTCCATAAACCGCGCACAGCCTTCGGCCACTTCATTCAGGTTGGCCGGTACCAAAGTCGGCTCAGGAATCTTCACCACATCGGCAAAACGGGTAATGAAATTGCTCATGGAGTAACAACGTTCGATGCAGACGCGCATCACTTCACAAAAGTCTTCCATGCCTTGTTCTTCGGCCAACGCCTGTTCCACCGTATCGAGGGTCGAGGTAATGCCAGCCGTCGTATTGTTCACCTCGTGGGCAATCATACGGATTACCTTTTCGTAAGCCTTCTTCTCGGCTTTCATCACTTCATCGGTCATCCGTTCTATCAAGAAGAAGGGATGAGGGAAACCGCTGTCAATGAAATAAGAATGCGTACATTTGTATACATTCGCATCGTTCAGGCGTACCACGGACGTATGCTCCAATTCGATGCCAGCCAATCCTTGCGCCAAAGGACAGTCGACCTGCTCCAGTTTCTTTCCTTCTATTTCAGACACTTCAATGCCCAACATCCTGACTGCCATCGGATTCAGCTGGGTCACCTTCTCATCGAAACTGGTAATGATCACCCCCATGGGTGAAGCCTGGATAAGCAAATCCAGAAAATGGTTCTGCTCGCGCAGACGCAGACGTTCGCTCTTCAACTGGTCCATCATGCGATTGAAGATCTTGACAATGCGGTCGGAATCATATTGCCCCACCGGGCTGAGACGACTGCTGAAGTCCTGCTCACGCAACAGCTCCATGCCATTGCCAATGGTGTTCATGGGTTTCACCAGCTTGCCATAGAAAAAGACAAGGTATACCAGAATCAATACGATCCCTCCTTCGAGCACATACAGATGGAGCACCCGCATATCGCCCAGCAAGCACGGGATACCAATTCCCAAGCCCACCAGCAACAACACCAATATGAAAAAATAAGTCTGTATGCGCACCGATGTCTCTCCAGTTTAAAGGGTTCAATCGTTTATCGTAATATTATATTTTTCCAGACGCCGGTACAAGGCCGCGCGACTGATGCCCAGCATGGAAGCCACCTGGCTGAGATTTCCCTTGCACTGCTCCAAGGTCTGGAGGATGGTGCGGCGCTCTATCTCGTCCAGCGTCATGCCGGCCAGCGAAGCTACTCCTGCCGTCTGCGGCGAATCGCCCGTATGCTGATACTGCACTTCGAAATCGGCCGCTTCCAATGTCTTCTTTCCACTGACCAATATGGTTCGCTCCACCAGGTTCTTCAATTCACGGATATTGCCCGGATAAGGCAGACGGGACAGGAAACTCAAGGCATCGGATGAAAATTCGACACGGGGCAGACCGTTGGTTTCTGCCTGACGGTCGGCAAAGTAACGCACCAGCAAGGGAATATCTTCCCGCCTTTCACGAAGCGGAGGCAACTTCACCGTTATCAGGTTGATGCGATAGAACAAGTCCTCACGGAACGTATGTTCGGCCACCATCTTGCGCAAGTCGGCATTCGTGGCCGACACAACCCGCACATCCACCTTGCGGGGACGGCTGTCACCCAGCACCTCAAACGTCTGGTCCTGCAACACGCGCAACAGCTTCACCTGGCACGAAAGGTCCAAATCGCCAATTTCATCCAGAAAGATGGTACCGTTGTTCGCCAGTTCGAATCGGCCCACCCGGTCGGAAGAAGCATCGGTAAAGGCTCCTTTCTTATGGCCGAACATTTCGCTTTCGAACAGACTTTGGGAAATGCCGCCCAGATTAACCTTGACAAAAGGCTGATGTTCGCGACGACTGTTCATGTGGATGGCTTCTGCAATCAGCTCCTTGCCGGTACCGCTTTCACCGGTTATCAGTACGGATGCGTTTGTCTTGGCTATGCGTCCTACCGTATCGAGCACGTCCATCAAGCCTTTGGACTTGCCTATAATATGACTGCGCTTGAGTTCACTGCCCGAGGCTCCATTGGGTGACTCCTCGGGGTGAGACAGTTGCAAGGCCGTCTCGATGCGCTGCAGCAAGGCAGCATTGTTCCACGGTTTGGTGACAAAATCAAAAGCGCCCGCCTGCATACCCTGCACAGCCAACTGGATGCTCCCCCACGCCGTCATCAGAATGACAGGTACATGAGGACGGAATATTTTGACCTGCTTCAACAGGGTCAGCCCTTCTTCACCCGTGGTGGACAACGTAAAATTCATGTCCATCAATATCAGCGAGGGTTCCTCGGACCGTACAATATCCATCGCTTCCTTCGGACCGGCTGCCGTCTTTACTTCATACTTGGCCCGCTTCAGCATAAAGCTGAGTGACGAACGGACGGCACTGTCATCATCTACTATCAGTATCATATTCTTCTCTCTTTGTTCTTTGTATTCATACCACGCAAAGATAGCATAAACCCCATGAAGTACAAAATCAACCACCCGGTTTTCGGTCTTTGCCCTCAAAGCGGCAGCTATCCAAGCCGCAGGAAAACCTTTCAGTCTTTCACCACAGCCTCAAAATCGACTTCCAACGCTTCGTTCCGTTCAAAATCCCACAACGTCAGACTACGCAACTGATAGAAATAATACCAATAAGAATAGAGTTCAGAAATATGTTTCTGACGTGCTTCGTCTTTGGAGTTCTGCGCATCGTTCAAGTCCAACGTACTGATTTTGCCAATCATGAAAGTCTCCACACTGGTCCGATAACGCTTTTCCGCAATGCGGTCCGCTTCTTCGGCAATGCCCAATTGCTGGGCCTGGTTATTGAAATTCTCCACCAGCAGGAAAATGTCCTGATTGAAGTCCATCTGCTCCTGACGGATTTTGGAAAGTACCACGTCGCGGTTACTCTTGGCCACCTTCACCTGTCCGCGTCGCTTGCCCCAATCCAGAATAGGAATCTTGACACCTATCTGAACAATCTGATTGTCGAGCAAATCTTCATAGGCAGCCTTGAAGTCACGGTTCTGACCCGTATAGCCCACACTGGCGAAAAGGTCGATGCTACGCAGATTGCCCTTGGCCGTAGCCACTTCATAATCGGCTTCCAACTGCCGCCGACGGATGTTCTGTGCGAAAGAGTTACGTTCCAAAGCCTTCTCCAGCACCTGACGGTAATTCATGTGCAGGTCGGGTACCGACTCCGGCAGTACAGGATTGAGCACATCCTGTTCAGACACGCCAAGGAAAGAGCGGAGCTGGAACATTTTCGCATTCAGGTCACTTTCGGCTGCCGTCACATCGGCCTTTCCCTGCAAGGCATTGAGCTTCAACTGGAGCAGGTCGTTTTCAGAGATCTGCCCCATCTTCCGTTTGGCAATCGCCACCTCATACAGGCGGTCGGCATTCTCCTTGTTCTGCCGGGCCGTAGCCAGTGTTTCCTTGGACAACAACAAATTAAAGAAATAAGTAATGGCTGTAATGGTCACATTTTCAGTAGCCGAGATAAATGCGGCTTTCGCTTCCGCATAGCGGACCGGCTCAATGCGGCGGTCCCACTTCAACGTATTCACGCCAAAGATGGGCTGGGTCAATTCCAGTCCGACCGGCACCGACATGAACTGATGGTATCCGCCTGCACCAAGCTGCTTCACATAGTTGAGTGACGACGTCAACGACAGTTTACCGCCCGTCAGCCAAATGTTCTGGTCAATGGATATTTCGCCGGAGAGGTTCAACGTATTGTTGCGCACAAAGGTATATGAACCGTCGGCATTCTGATACGTACTATACGACTTGTTGTAACTGGGCAACGTACCGGTCAAATTAACCTCAGGAAGCAAATTGGCTCTGAAAGTACGGTATTCCCAATAAGCCGTTTTCAACTCGTTCAAGGCAACTGCTGCATCCACCGACTGTACACGTGCCAAAGCAATTGCTTCGGCCAATGTAATGTCACGGTTGCGAACCAGCGTATCATTCTGCGCAAAACCGATAAACGGCAAACAACAACAAACAATCAGTAAAATATTCTTTTTCATCATTCCACATGTTCTTGGTTACACCCACACTATAGACAAAGACCGTGCCAATGTGCCAGAACATGTTTCCACAGGGGGGAGTGTTCATTTTCGGACACTCCACTTGTCCGAAAGCGGACAGTGTCTCCTCTACTTCCCTACTTTTTTCAACCCCATCTTTTCCGCCCGTTGGAGCATAAACCGACGGGCGGCTTCGTATTCGTTGGGGATGACGCCGTCCATGGAATACTTTTATTTTCACCGAGCAAACACAAAATCAGTTTTTTTATGTAAGTTTGCAGTCAATCAACAAACGGTGCATGAAATTAAAGTCTATATTCCTTCTGTTTTTCTTCTGCATATTACAGAATATGCCGCTATATGCCGAATATTTCAAGCACATAGGGCTGGAAGAAGGCTTCTCAAGTCCATCCGTCATGGCTATTTATCAAGATTGTTTAGGACGAATGTGGTTTGGAACCCGAGAAGGAATCAACCTATATGACGGGAATCAGGTTACTTCGTTCAAAGGCTGGATCGACACGGTCCAGAACAATGGCCAACCCTTTTGGATTGGTAACGAAGTATCTTCCATTGTCGGCGATTGGAACGGGGATGTCTATCTCTTCATTGACAACAGATTAATCAAATACTCCATACGCCAGGAACATTTCCAGTATCTGACTGACGAAGATCAGGCCTCAGCCCTTACCTCCTTTAACGGCGATATCTGGTATATCAAGCAAGATTCGTTGTTCCGTTTGAACCACAACAATGAAACAGCCGAATTTGTATTAAAGCCACAAGCTACCTCCACCATCAATTGCCTCACCGTCCAGCAACACTTTATATATATAGGTACTGCAAACGGCGCAATCATGATTGACCGAGAAACACATAAGCAACAACAAATACTAAAAGGAATAGATATATATAGTTTCTTCGAAAGTTCCCAAAAAGAACTCTGGATAGGAACAAGGATGGAGGGGCTTTACAAAATGAGTTCCAACAGACATCTTGAAAAGATACCCTATCAGCCAGGCAGTACTAAAGGAGTCAGCAGCGAACAAATACGCAATTTCATAGAAGACGACGAAGGCAACATCTGGTTCGGAACGTTTGACGGATTGCACAAATATGACGCTGCGACGAAAG
Organism: Mediterranea massiliensis; assembly: GCA_958402075.1. GTDB lineage: Bacteria > Bacteroidota > Bacteroidia > Bacteroidales > Bacteroidaceae > Bacteroides > Bacteroides massiliensis_D. Next base: position 8,311 of record CATXSD010000040.1, read on the forward strand.
AATACAAGCTGATACAAATCCCCCAATACATGGGAGGCCTCACACACCCTTCTATCTTTTCTCTATACAAAGACAGGCAAGGGACCATTTGGGTGGGAAGCTATTTTGGAGGCGTCAATTATTTCAACCCCCAACATACAGATTTCACGCATTATAATTACAAAGAAAACACTCCCACCAAATTGAATTATTCCTATAATGGAGAAATAACATCCGACAACAATGGCAATCTATGGATCGGGACCGACGGCGGAGGAGTTTATTGCGTAGACAAAAGATGGAGCATACTGAAACAATTTACAGCCAAAGGTCCCAACAGCTTGCCTCACAACAATATCAAAAGTATCTGCTACGACCCGTTACGCAACAGCCTTTATATAGGCACTTACTTGGGAGGCTTATCCCGTTATGACATAAGTTCAGGACATTTTCACAACTACCTGCAAGACAAAAAATACAAAACTGCTCCTAACGACATTATTTATCACACAAAAATCCATGACAACCGTCTTTACATTTCTGCCCGGAACGGCGTGTTCTATCTTGACATCCCTACACAACAGTTCCACAAACTACCCATTCCAGTTACTTACTATGAACATTTTGACATCGATCAGGAAGGGAATATGTACCTGGTTACCCGAAACAGCCTTTTCATTACACATATCAATCGTCCCGACGACTTTATCCGCCTTCCGCTCATCATTGGAGACCATCATCTCGTCACCACAAAAGTAGCAAGCACTTCTCAAGGAGCATATATAGCGACTTTGGGAGGAGGTATTCTGTTCTATGACAGACAAACAAAACGGATCAATCATTACACTGTACAGAACAGTCTGCTTCCCAGTGACTTCTGTTACAATATCTGTCAAACCCACAACGGCAAAATACTGATAACCAACAGAAAGGGAATCACCTGTTTTTTCCCTGAAGAGAAAAAATTCACGACGCTGAATTTTATGGGCAATTTCCCGTCAGCCCACATCATCAACGGATGTGGCATTTATACTACAACAGACGGAACAATCTACATCGGAGACACAGAAGGCATCACCTCTTTCCATGAGGATGAATTCGACAAGCCCAACGCATATAATCCATATACCAATTTTTATTTTTCAGAATTGTGGGTCAACAACCAGCACATACAGCCAAACGACGGAACAGGTATCTTGGAAGAATCACTTCCCTACACTACACATTTAAAACTGAACCATCTGCAAAACAACCTTACAATCCGGTTTACGATATCCAATTATGAGGAATTACTGACAGAAAAATGGTTCATGTACAAACTGGAAGGTCTCGACAGGCAATGGGTCAAAACCAAACAAACAGAGCTTTATTATACCAATCTGAATCCAGGCAAATACACCCTGCACGTCTGTGCTGTCGACGATAGCGACGGACAAAAAATATCCGACGAACTGACACTGCAGATTTACATTGCCGCGCCCTGGTATAACACCTGGTGGGCTTGGAGCATCTATCTCATCAGCTTGATTGCAGGTGCTCTCTACTTTATATCCAATAGAATCACCAAGCGTACTTTAGCCTTTTCATTGGAAAAGGAACGTTTTGAAAAACAACAAGCCGAACAATTGAATCATGAGAAGCTCGTTTTTTTCACAAATGTCAGCCATGAATTCCGGACTCCCCTTACACTCATCAGCAGCCACATCGACATGCTGTTGCAAAAGTCATTGCCTCCCACCATCTACAATCCCCTGCTTAAGATAAAGAAGAATGCATCACATCTGAACAATCTGATATCCGAGCTACTGGAATTCAGAAAATTAGATCAGAACCATGAAATTCTCTATCTCAAGCATCAAGACATCGTGGCTTTTCTGAAAGAAATTTATCTTTCATTTGCAGACTATGCCCATCAACGGGAAATCTGCTATTCTTTCAATTTTCCCGAAACGCCAGTTCTGTGCTGGTTTGATCCGAGACTTATGGAAAAGGTCTTTTTCAATCTGCTTTCCAATGCCTTCAAATATACGCCAGACAAGGGAACCATCACTCTCTCAGGAGAAGTATCGGACGAAAAGATATTGGTCCGGGTGGCAGACAATGGCATCGGTATTTCCCAGCAGGAGTCCAAACAGATTTTCACACGCTTCTATCAAGGCAATGCAGCAAAAGAAAACAAGGACATTTTCAAGGGAACCGGCATCGGACTTGCATTGACCAAGAACATCATTGAAAAACATCACGGGAACATCACTGTCACAAGTACTCTGGGCAAAGGAAGTACGTTTACTGTCAGCTTATCACTCTCGGAACAGCCATTCCAACGAGATCCACATATCCAGCTTTTAACCGAAAAGGAGGAACCGACCATCGTCTCAGACTCTTTGCCTACAGACTACCTGGAAAACTCTGATACACCGCTGGCCGAGAACATTGAAGACAACCGCAATCAGACACATACCGTATTGTTGGTGGAAGACAATGAAGAGCTGTTACAGATACTCAAAGACTTGTTCTCTCCATTCTACAAGGTAATCTGTGCCCATAATGGCAAAGAAGGACTGGCCTGCGTACACAACGAACAGCCAGACCTGATCATCAGCGACATCATGATGCCTGAAATGAGCGGAACAGAAATGTGTCTCCAGCTCAAAAACAACATAGAGCTCTGCCACATTCCCATCATATTACTCACGGCCCTCAACTCGCCAGAACAGAACATTGAAGGCCTGAACCGAGGCGCCGATGACTATATCACCAAACCATTCCACGTCCAACTCTTGCTGGCGCGGGCCAACAATCTGATCCGCAACCGACTGCTGGTACAACGCCAGTTCACCAAAAAACCGATATCCGACATCGACCTGACCAGCATTAATCCCCTGGATAAGGATTTATTGAAACGCACCACAGAAATCATAGAAAAACACATGGACGATGTGGATTTCGACATTCCCCAGCTCTGCAAGGAAATCGGTATGGGACGCTCGCTCCTATACGCTAAATTCAAAGCACTAACAGGCATGACGCCCAATAACTTTATCCTCAATCAACGTCTAAAGCATGCCGCTTCTCTGCTACAACAGCATCCCAATCTCTCAATAGCCGAAATCAGTGACCTGTGCGGCTTCAACACGCCGGTTTATTTCAGCCGCTGCTTTAAAAATCTATATGAATGCAGCCCGAAAGAATATCAAAAGCAGAAGGCCTCAAAAACAAGCAACTGATTTTTTATAATATCCAGCCGCCGCAGGAGCTAAAAAACTATCTTGTTTTCCAAGGAACAAGCAAACAGAAAAAAGTTTCAAATGTTGTCCAAACAACGAAACTACTTGTTTCAAATCCGTCTCATTTGTTGAAACCAGTAGTTTCATTGAAAGAAACCACTGGTTTCATTGAATGAAACTGTCGGTTTCAATGCGAACCCGACAGCACTTCGAAAATCCGGTTGAACAACAAAGAACATCGTTCCGTCACCCTTCGCCCATACTCCCAATACTTTCGTTAATAAAACCTCTCCGAACCGAAGGATATGGCCGAATCCAATGTCCCATTTATGGATTTTTGGACAATTTTGCTCAATAGTTGGACAATCCGTATAGTTAAATATAGTATATCATAATTAATTTTGCAACGCTTTAACAGAATCTTCAAACAAAATACAATGAGAACAAGAACGGAACGATGTTGCTCGCCACCTGGCAATTATAACAAAAACAAAGGGGATACTTGAGAGTGCTGATGACATATTCTGCATAAAAACAATTAAATCATGATGTAAAATGTAATATTATGAAAATGAAAATTCGAAAGCATGTGAGCATGCTGTTATTAATCGTATGTTGCATACCTTTCATGCTACATGCACAGACAACTACCATTCAAGGTAAAGTAATCGACGTACATGGCGAAGCCATTATAGGTGCCAGCGTAACAGTCGAAGGTACAACTAATGGAGGCATTACAGACCTCGACGGTTTCTATCGGGTAAAGGCCAAGCCTGGAGACTACTTAAAGATTACCTATATGGGATATAAAGATGCCCGGGTAAAGGCAGAACAAGGGCTGACCACTACGTTGGAAGAAGACAATGCACTTCTGGACGAAGTGGTCGTAGTGGGCTATGGCGTACAGAAAAAGGTAAATTTGACGGGATCTGTAGCTGCAGTCGGTGGCGATAAAATAGCCAACCGTCCTGTAATGAGCATAGGCCAAGCCTTGTCAGGTGTAGCTCCCGGTGTCCGTGTTACACAAGGCAGCGGTGCTCCCGGTGAAGAAAGCATTTCTATCCAGGTACGCGGCGAGGGTTCTTTCAACAATAGCAGCCCTTTAATTCTGGTAGATGGTGTAGAAGCAGATATGGCTCCGCTGAATTCGGATGACATCGAAAGCATTTCAATTTTGAAAGATGCCAGTTCTGCAGCCATCTACGGTTCGCGTGCCGCCAATGGCGTTATCTTGATTACCACCAAAAAGGGGAAGACCAATGAAAAGCCGCGTGTAACACTGACCGCCATGTTCGCTTCCGAAAAGCCGGTAACAGACTTCAGCCTGATGTCGAGTACAGCCGATTTCATGGAACTGCACAACATTGCCAAACAGAATGCAGTGCCCAATTCGACCACGCCAGACTACAGCTATTCTAGCATCGAAGAATGGCGTGCAGCCGATGCCAACCCCAACGGCATGTATACCAACCCTGTTACAGGCCAACAAATACCCAACTGGCTGGCATATCCTAACACCGACTGGGCCCAAATCCTATTCCAGCCCTCTTTCTACCAACGTTACGGAGTCAATGTAACCGGAGGAAGCAATGCCACGACCTACCTGTTGTCATTGGGCTATCAGGACAATCCCGGTACATTGGAAAATACGGCCATGCAACGTTTCAATATCCGTGCCAATGTAGAAACGAAAATAGCAGATATCATCACTTTCGGTACTCAAACCTATGGAACAAAAGAGTTCAAGGAACCCGGTAGTACATCCATGTCCTACCTGCTACAAGCCTATCCGGGTATCAACCCTATCTATGACGGAAAATTCGGAGCCAGTGAGAATCCGGAAGTGACAAACATTGACAACATCCTCCAGCAAGTTGCAGCCCAAGGTGGACAAAACACTTACACCCGCCTCAACACGACGTGGTATGCCAACGTAGAATTACCTTTAAAAGGATTGGTTGCTGAAGCCAAATTCAACTGGAGCCAATATACCCGTCACGACGAGCACTATTCACAAAACCAGCCCAGATACAGTTTCCGTGAAAGTTTCGACACTCCTAAAGAAGGCGTTGGAGTATTGGACCAGGCAACGACTTATCGTTACTATTATGAATCGACCAGCTATACTGCCGACCTCCTCCTCCGCTATAACAATACGTTTGGCAAGCACGATGTAGGTGCATTGTTTGGTTATGAACAACATCGCGCCGAAACGACAGGATTCAGCGCACAAAAACAAGGATTGATTGACTGGAGCATTACCGACATCACTTCCGCCGCCGAAATGTATTCGATTGGCGGCAGCGCCAAAGCCGTAAACGCCATGCTTTCTTACTTCGGCCGCGTCAACTACGCATATGAAGGTAAATATCTATTGGAAGCCAGCTTCCGTTCAGATGCATCTTCCAAATTTGCACCCGGACATCGCGGCAATTTCTTCCCCTCGGGCTCTGCAGCATGGCGCATCAGTGAGGAACCCTTCTTCCAGCCCCTCAAGAAAGCAATCAACTACTTGAAACTTCGTGCATCTTATGGTTCACTGGGAAATACAGTTAGCGGGAATTATGATTGGCAAGCATTGTATACAAAGGTAAACCATGTATTCAATGAATCGGTACAAAACGGATTGATCCAATCGACTATTCAAAACTTGGGCCTGTCTTGGGAAAAAGTGACGACATGGGACATCGGTCTCGAAGCCTCCTTCCTGGACCAGCGTCTGACTGCGGAAGCAGACTTCTACGTTCGAAATACGTCAGATATCCTGACAAATTCCGTCATCTATAAGACCATGGGAACAATCAATGCACCTATGTCCAATACAGCCAGCTTGACCAACAAGGGTGTGGAAGTGACTTTAGGATGGAATGACAAAATAGGAGACTTCCGTTATGGAGTCAGCGCAAACGTTGCTTTCAACAAAAACAAGATTACTGATTTCCAGGGCGAATTGACTTACGAGCTTGATGAATCAACTTTGGACATTTGGGGCAACCCGACATGGCGCTATACCAACCTGGCAGACGTATCCACCGGTGGAAACGAACGTCGGGTAGAAGGCCACATGATTGACGAATGGTTCTTGCGCCGGCCCTACAACGGTACAGGTACCTATACTCTGCCCGACGGCAGTGTCGATCCGAACGGAGGTCCTAAAGACGGTATGATCCGCACCAAAGCCGATCTTGACTGGGTGGCTGCCATGTTGTCTGCAGGCTATACCTTCAACAACGACCTCAAGAATATCGGTCCGGACGGTTCCAACCTGTGGTATGGCGACTTGATTATGGCGGATGCCAATGGCGATGGAAAATATGGTAACGATGACGACCGCGAATTTACAGGCAAGAGCGCCACTCCAAAGGTAACCTTAGGCTTGAACCTGTTTGCCGAATGGAAAGGCTTTGACCTCAATATGGTATGGTCCGGCCGCTTCGGCAGCTACCATTACCTTAACTCCAAGGGAGCCAATGGTTCCATATTGTCCAACGTAAAAGACCAACTTCCTGGCGATGCATGGGAGAAGTATTACTTCTATGATTCTGAAGCAGCCTACCAGGGGGTGATTACGGATGAAAATGGTACAATCATCGGTTCATCTTACGATCCGGCAACCGATCCGAATGCCAGCATCAACGCCAAATATCCGCGTCTATTGACATCTGGAGGAACTACGCCTGCAAATACGCTCTATCTGTATAATACATCATTCGTCAAACTGAAATCCCTGCAAATAGGATACACTCTTCCTAAAAGCTGGTTGGCATCTGCGCGCATCAGTAACCTGCGTGTATTCTTGACAGGAGAAAACCTGCTGACCTTCAAGCACAAGGATTTCCCGGGTGTAGATCCCGAATTGGGAAGTTCCATCGTAGTCTACCCGTTGGCACGCATGTTCTCGGGTGGCATTTCAGTAACCTTTTAATTAACAAGAAACGGATATGAAAAAAATATTCTATTCCATGGCAACCGCAGCCTTATTAAGCACTGCAACAGCCTGTACCAGCATTTTGGAAACAGCTCCCAACGACAAGCTTTCCAGTGAGACCATGTGGACCACAGAGAGCAACGTAGACCAAGGAGTTATCGGTGTATACTACTCTCTGAAGAATCCCTTTCCCGGCAACAAATTTATTGGTGCCAATGTAAGTATCGGTTATTACGGTTTCGATGCGTTAGGCATGTGCGGACAAGGAGAATACGACATGAGAAGTCTGTTCACCACCTCTGTCAACCCCAGCAACAGCGTCTTCCTTTCCATCTGGCAATGGTGCTACAACGGCGTACATCGTGCCAATGCAGCTATTGCAGGTATACCGGGTGCTCCTATTAATGAAGAAAAGAAAGCCCGCCTGATTGCCGAATGCAAGATTTTGCGTGCATTCTTTTATGACCGATTGAACATTCTTTTTGGCAACAATGGTATCGGAGTGCCACTTTACACCGAACCCGTTGATCCCGACCAGTGCAACAAGGTGCAAAGTCCTGAATCAGAAGTGTGGACACAAATCATCCAGGACTTGACGGATGCCATCAACGAACCCAACCTCCCGGACAATCAAATCAACGGTGAAGGGCGTGCCAGCAAAGGAGCCGCTTATGCCTTGCGCGGAAAGGCTTACTTAATCAACAAGGAATATGCAAAAGCTGCATCGGACTTTGAGCAAGTAGGGAAATGTGGTTACTCCTTGTTTGGTGACTACAAACAACTCTTCAAGGAGGCAAACGAGCGTTGCGAAGAGATGATTCTCAGCCTGCAATATATTGAAGACCCGACCGGATATGGCACTTCTATACAAAAATATTGCGCAGCCTTCACACAAGGAGCCGAAGATGGCCGTGGCTGCTGGACCGACTTACAGGTAACTCCTGCAGTGGTCGACTTGTATGAAGTAGTCAACAATGACGGAACAGTAAGCGACTTCGCATGGAAAGACTTCCTGGCTGATTGGGAATACGTGACCAACCGTGAGGCAGCAGAAGGACACACCAAATATCGGAAAGTATTCTTTATCCGTGACAAATATATCAATGGTATGGAGATTCACCCGACCGTTACTGCTGCCATTGACAAGGAACTCAACAAGCTGCCGGCTGATATACAGGCTATTTATCTGCCCGAAGGCAACGAAGCACGTCTTAAGGCTGCTTATGCAAACAGAGATCCTCGTCTGGCCTACAATGTCGTTACTCCATACGCCAACTATCTGGGCGTCAACAGCAATTCAACGGCAGAAGGCTGGTATACCTATCGTTGGCCGGTCATTGGCAAATATTATTTCGACCAGGCATCGGCCGAGCCCAACGCCAACCCGAACCTGCCGTCCGACTATTATGCATCCGGTTGTTGCAATGCGCAGGCCGAATTCAAATACATCCACCGCAAATTCATCGGTGAAGGACTTGAATACATGCGCCGTGAACAAAACCCGATTGACGAGCCCATCATCCGTTATGCTGATGTACTGTTGATGTGGGCTGAAGCTCTGGTAGAAATGGACGACCTGAATGGAGCTATGGCTAAGGTAAAACAAGTACGCGACCGTGTAGGTATACCTACTCCAACTTCCAAATTCACAGACAAAGAAACCGCCCGCAACTACGTACGTGACGAACGCCGCCGTGAGTTTGTAAATGAAGGCATTAATTTCTTCGATGAAATGCGCTGGCGCACATTAAAAGAGACCAAATTCTCACAAGTCTGCGCACAAAATGCATGGGGAGGTACAGAAAATACTGGAGGAACTACCTACAAGTGGATCGGTGACCAATGGTATACTTGGCCTGTTCCCAAAAGCGAAATTGAATTGAATCCTGATATGACACCTACTCCGGGTTGGGAGTATTAATCTAACCTGATTCAATAGAATTCAAATAAAGTTCCTAAGAGTCCGGTGATTCTTAGGAACTTTTTTCATTTATCACCCACAAAACATACATATCATGAAAAGACACTTCATGCTATCAGTACTATTGCTCTGTGCAAACATAGTCTTTGGTTATACAGAGAGAAATCTGCTACAAAAACAGGCAGACATAAACAAGCTGAAAGAAATATTAATCCCCAACCAGCAGTGGGTCTCCTACCCCGACTACAAAGACAGGGACGGATGGAACAATTTCTTTGGAACCTATAAGGACAACTACATCCGACAGGGAGAGAAGCTGCTCGACTATTCTTGGAAGATTGTAAAAGCTACCGATTATCTGGAATTTGAACGCAGCGGAAATCGGAACATCATGGAATCTCCTTTCGATGCCAACAACCGAGCCATCACCCAACTGTTGCTGGCAGAACTGGCAGAAGGCAAAGGGCGCTTCATAGACCAGTTGGTCAATGGAGTGTATCAAGCCTGCGAAATGACATCCTGGGCTTTGTCTGCCCATCTCATCGTACAGCCTAACCACCGATCATTGCCCACCTACGACTATCCCGTCATCGACCTCGTATCAGGCGACTTGGGAGGTATCCTCGCATGGAGCCATTATTTTCTGCATGAGGAATTCGACAAAGTTGCACCCGAAATATCCCGACGCCTCCGCCATGAATTGGAAGAACGCATCTTGAAACCATACATAACCAATGACTCTTTCTGGTGGATGGGACGTAATTATAACGGCTGTATGCTCAACAACTGGAATCCATGGTGCAACAGCAATGTCCTGATGTGCTTCCTTTTAATGGAAAACAATCCCGACCGATTGGCCGAAGCCGTATACCTGACCATGGAATCAGTGGACCGATACCTGAACTATATCAAGGCCGACGGCGGATGTGAAGAAGGTCCTTCCTACTGGGGACATGCAGCCGGAAAGACGCTGGACTATCTGGAACTCTTATACAATGCAACCGGCGGTAAAATCAATCTGTTCAACGAACCCATGATTCGCAACATGGGAGAATATATTTCCCGTTCATACGTAGGAAACGGATGGGTTGTCAACTTTGCCGATGCCTCAGCCAAGGGAGAAGGCAATGCAGCATTGATCTACCGTTTCGGCAAAGCGGTCAACAGCGAAGAGTTAAAGGGATTTGCCGCATTGATGTACAAGCCTGGCCCACCCTCCAATGGACGCGACTTCTTCCGTACACTTACGGCCATCTCTGTCGACAAGGAACTTCGGCAGACCGCTCCAAAGCATGAGATTCCTTCCTTTACCTGGTATCCCGAGACCGAATTTGCCTATTATTCTACCGACAAGGGGCTCTTCCTGGCTGCCAAAGGAGGTTACAACGACGAAAGCCACAACCATAACGATGTGGGAACCTTCTCACTTTGGATCAGACAGACCCCTATCCTGATTGATGCCGGCGTAGGGACCTACACCCGTCAGACCTTCAGCAGCGAACGATACAGCATCTGGACCATGCAAAGCAACTATCACAACCTGCCTATGATAAACGGCATACCCGAAAAGTACGGGAAAAAATACAAGGCTACGGAAGTGAAAGCTACCCACAACCGCTTTGAAGCAAATATCGCGACAGCCTATCCGAAAGAAGCCAAAGTAAAAAGATGGATCAGGTCCTATCAGGTCAAAGAGAAACAGGTAAAACTATCCGATGAGTTTGAATTGGAAGAAAGCCTTGCTCCAAATGTCATCAACTTTCTGACCTGGGGTACCATCAACCAGAATAAACCCGGGAAAATAATACTGCAAGCAGATGACATCCAAGCAGAACTGACTTACGACCCCGATTTATTCGAACCGACAGTAGACACTATCCAGTTGACCGATCGGCGTCTGTCCAATGTCTGGGGCAAACAAATATACCGTTTGTCGTTCAAAGCCACCAAGACAGCTCTTAAAGGTTCCTATTCATTCACCATAAAAAGTTTGTAATCAATGAAATCGATAAGCATTATAACATCCTCCCTCTTCTTGCTGGCAACCTGTATCACCGGTTGTGCACAAAAAGCGATACAGAAAGAACCCTCATGGACGGAAAAGGCTATTCATCATGCACATGCACAGATAGGATTGGAAACTGACACCATCGAAGCCAGTGGAAAGATACTAAATCCTGTAACTCTGACGCCGGACGGACATGTATATTATTGCGAATATTCCGACTGGAGAAGCGGTTTCTTCCCAGGCAGTATATGGTATCTATATGAACTGACCGGAGATACCACCCTGCTTCCCTTGGCGCAAAAATATACGGAAGCTCTCAGCAAGGCCCAATACCTGACGTGGCACCATGACATTGGATTCATCATCAACTGCAGCTATGGAAACGCATTGCGTCTGGCTCCCAAGAACGAATACAAGGATGTCATGATACAGGCAGCCAATTCACTCAGCACACGTTTCCGTGAGAAAGCGCAAGTCATCCAAAGCTGGGATGTGAAAGGAAACAGCTGGCAGGCACAACGTGGCTGGGAGTGTCCGGTTATCATCGACAACATGATGAACCTGGAACTGTTGTTCAAGGCCACCCGCCTGTCGAACGACTCCACATACTACAAGATGGCCGTAGCACATGCCGACCGTACGTTGAAGGAGCATTTCCGCCCCGACGGCAGTTGCTATCATGTGGTGGACTATTGTATAAAGGATGGGCACGTCAGACACAGACAGACGGCACAAGGATATGCCGACAGTTCGGCTTGGTCCAGAGGACAGGCATGGGCCATCTATGGCTACACATTATGCTATCGGGAAACCCATGACAAAAAATACCTGAAACAAGCCATAAAGACTTTCGACTTCATGAGAAATCACAAAAACATGCCTGCCGACCTGATTCCCTATTGGGACATGGATGCCCCCAACATTCCCAACGAGCCACGGGATGCATCGTCCGCTGCCATTATAGCCTCAGCCTTGTACGAGATGAGTCTGTATTCTCCGGAGCATTCCCAACTTTACAAAAATTATGCGGACAGCATTCTGATTTCACTCTCCTCGCCCGACTATACTGCACCGATAGGAACCAACGGACGTTTTGTTCTGATGCACAGTGTCGGAAGTCTTCCCCATAACAATGAAATCGATGTACCACTCAACTACGCAGATTATTACTATCTCGAAGCGCTGAAGAGAAAGATTGATATCGAGAATCCCCATGCAAAAGCGATGGGAAATTAGTCCACCGCTTTCAACCCCATCTTTTCCGCCCGTTGGAGCATAAACCGACGGGCGGCTTCGTATTCGTTGGGGATGACGCCGTCCAGAATGGCGTCCTTGATGGCACTCTTCAAGGCTCCCACCTGCTGGCAGGGGGAAAGGCCGAACGTCTGCATGATTTCTTCCCCGCTGACGGGCGGCTGGAAATTACGGATGCGGTCGCGCTCTTCCAAGTCCTTCAGCTTCTGGCGTACCAATTGGAAATTCTCCAGAAAGCGTTTCTTGCGTTCGGAGTTTCTCGACGTGATGTCCGCTTCGCACAGGGTCATCAGGTCGTCGATGTCGTCACCGGCTTCGAACAGTAGGCGGCGAACGGCCGAATCGGTCACTTCCTCGTCGGCTATCACAATGGGACGCATGTGGAGGCTCACGAGCTTCTGCACGTATTTCATCTTCTCGTTCATGGGCAGCTTCATCTTGCGGAAGAGGTTGGGTATCATCTTCTCACCGATGAAATTGTGATTGTGGAAAGTCCACCCGGCCCTGGGGTCCCAACGTTTCGTGACGGGTTTGGCGATGTCGTGCAGCAAGGCTGCCCAGCGCAACCACAGGTTGTCGGTCTTGCGGCTGATGTTGTCGAGCACCTCCATTGTGTGGTAAAAGTTGTCCTTGTGTGCCCGTCCGTTGCGGGTTTCCACTCCCTGAAGGGCCACCAGTTCGGGGAAAATCAGTTCAAGCAGCCCGCACCGGTCCAGGTCAATAAAGCCCTTCGAAGGGATGGGCGCCAGCATGATTTTGTTCAGCTCGTCGGCAATGCGTTCCTTCGAGATGATGACGATGCGTTCCTTGTTGCGGCAAAGCGAATCGAACGTCTCGTCATCGATATAGAAGTTGAGCTGGGTAGCGAAACGGATACAACGCATCATGCGCAAGGGATCGTCACTGAAGGTGATATCGGGATCGAGCGGCGTGCGGATGGTGCGTTCCTTCAGGTCGTCCATTCCTCCGAAGGGGTCGACCAGTTCGCCATAGCGGGCACTGTTGAGGCAGACGGCCAGGGCATTGATAGTAAAATCGCGCCGGTTCTGGTCGTCTTCCAGCGTACCGTCTTCCACGATGGGCTTGCGCGAATCGTGCGTGTAAGACTCCTTGCGGGCGCCCACAAACTCCCC